>NZ_JBIAQI010000028.1:123200-144704 GCF_042888905.1 Streptosporangium sp. NPDC002721 | reverse complement strand
TTCGCACTCGAAGGATCACGCGATGGCCGTCCTCATTTCACGGCGCCACGCCTGCTACCTAGGGAAACTCGTACACCACCTCCGTGGACGCAACCCTCGGCCGTCCGTCCCGCATTCGCGGGGATGATCCGTTGAACGGTTCCAGATCAGTGACGGCGCCGCCGTCCGCCTCGCACACGCGGGGGTGATCCGCAGGTTCCGGCTTCGGGGTAGGTGTGGATGCTGTCAGCCCCCGCACGCGCGGGGATGGTCCAACGTTGCCGTCGGTGTAGAGTGCCCGCTCCAGGTTGGCCCCGCACAGGCGGGGGTGGTCCCTCCTTGCGGAACCGGGAGTGGAACTTCACCAGATCGGCCCCGCAGGCGCGGGGGTGATCCCAGGTAGCAGGCGGTGTTACCAGTAGTGGTGTCGCCCGCCCCGCATATGCGGGGGTAACCCTTCCAAATCGGGACGGCAGAGCTAAGACCCCCTTCAATTTTAATCTTTACCATCGTCCAGACCGCCCTGAGCGAGCGCTGCGCGCCAGTCGGCGAAATGGGATCGGAGCGTATGGACCTGCAGTTCAGTCAGGCCATAAGCGATGAACTCGCTGTCGGGGTAGAGATCAATCGCGGAGAGCATCTGGGCGAAGACCGCCCTGTCGAATCCGAGATCGCGGGACGCGGCGAGGTCGAGTAGCCGTTCTCTGGAGAAACGGCCACTGGTCAGCAGGGCGTCCACGTCGATGAAGTCGCGGACTTCGGCCCGGGTAAACAGTGCCTCGACCTTGCCTCCGGCAACGTCGTCGAGATGCACGACCGGTCCGATCTCCATGGTGACCGGCGGATGCGAGCGGAGATCGGCAGCCAGTTCCACCTTGGTGACCCCGTCGACGAAATCGTTCCGGACGCTGGAGGTGAACAGGTCTATGTCCTCGCTGGGGCGTTGAAGCACGCCATAGGCCTGTACGGCATAACCGCCCGCCAGGGCGAACCCATGCTCACCCGCTGCTTCCAAAGCGATCCGTGCGAGACGGCGATGGTAGTCATCCATTAGGCGGCTTGGCGCTGCAGCTCGGGAAAACGAGCGATCCACAGCGCGCGGACGGGTGGCGGCAGCACCAGCTCCGGCCAGAGCCTGCGCAGCATCGCGGCGTTGAGGAACTGCCGCAGATCCGCAGGAGTCGCGCTTTCCCGGATCACCCGCATGTACAGCAGCCGCGCATCGGCGATCTGATTCAGGCGGTAACTGCGCTTCGGCCCCCAGTCGAGATGCCTAGGCAGCATGATCACACCATCGACCGGCCCGGTGAGCTCCTCCAGAGTCTCGGGCACGACATATGGACGGAGCGCTCCATATCCCCTGGCATGCATTTTCTGACCCCCCGGCGTGACGGTCCCGGCGACCAGGCGCCACCCCTTCGCGCCCTCTCGAAAGACCAAATCGATGCGTGAGGAGGATCCGGCGTACAACGTCCTGGCCACGAACCAGCGGGGACCGGCTTGTGGCCGGGGGATGAAAAAGCGGACGCTGGTGACCCGCGGACGGGACTGCGGCCGCTTCCCGAGCAGCTTGGTGATCCGAAACTCGGCCCGATCTATGCGCAACGCCAGCCCGGCTTCCACCTGATCCACCCCGTCTCCGCCGGCCGCCGCGGGTGTTGAGGAACAGCGCGGGGCTAGGCCGCGTTTCATAAGGCGTTGAGCCACTGGTTGATCGCAGCGATGATGACAACGGCTTCGTAGCGTACGGCGAGCTTGTCGTAACGGGTGGCCAGGCTGCGATTGCCTTTGAGCACGTTGATGCCGCACTCCACAGCGTGGCGCAGCCGGTAGAGCGCGGGGTCGAAGGAGGGCGGGCGACCTCCCTTCGATCCCTTGGCCTTGCGGTGAGCGTCCTGATCGGCCTTGCTCGGGATGCACGCCTTGATCCCACGCCGGCGAAGATGAGTCCGGTTGGCCTTGCTGGTGTAGGCCTTGTCGGCCAGGACCCGGTCCGGGCGGGTCCGGGGACGGCCGCCGCCGATGCGGGCCACCCGAACCTTGGCCAGCACCGGGGTGAACTGCGGGCTGTCGCCCCGCTGCCCGGCGGTCACCACCGCAGCCATCAGCTTGCGGCCCTGCTCACAGGCCACATGGGTCTTGGTGGTCAGCCCGCCGCGCGAGCGCCCCAGCGCGTGATCGGCGGGCTCACCGTGCACACCACCGGGCGGCTCCTTTTGCAGGTGCCCCTGTCGCCGTGCTCCGGCGGCGTGCTGGTGAGCCCGGACGATGGTGGAGTCCACGCTCACCGTCCAGTCGATCTTCCCGGCAGCGTCCGCACACGCCTGCAACGCCGCCAGGATCTGTGCCCAGTTCCCCGCTCGCTGCCAGTGGCGGAACAGGCCGTACACGGTGAACCAGTGACCGTAGCAGCCCGGCACGTCCCGCCATGGTGCCCCGGTCCGAATCCGCCACCGGATCCCGTCGATCAACTGCCGCCTGCTCCACTTCGGCGGACGCCCCTTGCCCGACGCGGCAGGCAGGTGCGGCTCCAGCGCCGCCCACTGCGCGTCAGTGAGGTCGTGCCGCCTCGTCACCACTACGCTGGCCACGAGGTCTCCGGTATTTCGTTCTTCTTGGTCGTTGAACCAACTACCGGAGACCTCTTCGTTCAACGATCACCGACACGCCCAACCCCTCGTGATCTTTCGAAACACGGCCTAGTTGGGTCCCCAGATGAGAATCGATCGGACCCTGTCGTTGAAGTGATCACCTACGTAGGAATTGTTGCCCTCGTGCACGGGGTGCGATCCGTCACCGCCATAATTGATCGCGGTGTAATAGAGGCTGTAGTAGCAGTTGTTCCACACCTTGTACGAGGTGATGATGTTCCGCCATCCCGCGACCCATGCGCCGGTGTCCCGGATTCCGTAGCCGTTGGCGTCACACGGCCCGTACGCGCCTTCCACCACCGTGGAAAGGCCTCCGTAGTTCAAGTCCTGGTACCACGTCATGATGAGAAGATCCTGATTGATGTTCAGGCTCTCCTGACGGTCGGCGCAGGTCCGCGAGAGCACTCGCGAGATTTTCTCCCCCGGGCGTAGTTTGTCGAGCACGACACGACAGTGCTTTCCCTCCGGAAGGGGATCTCCGACGCCGATCGAAGGGCCGGGGGACGGCCCTGAGGGTAAGGCGGCTACCGCCTGAACGCCGGGGACACCGAGAACGCCGACCAGAAGGGTGGCACCGATGATCGCTCTGAACCAGAGTTTCACTTGTATCTCCATGATGTGGCTCGTATCTCCATGATGTGGTAGGTCAGTTCTTTCGGGACTGCCTTCGCCGGTCACCCGCTGAGCAGGAGCCGTCGGCTTGGCGCATTCGGTACGGCGAGGGCGTGGCAGGATTTCGGGCCGCCATGTTGGCTTGCTTCTTCCTTTCTCTCCGGAAAGGCGGCCCGCTCACTGTCGCAGGAAGAAACCAAGCGCCGCGAGGCTTGTAAGTCTTGGCTTAACCGTGCCGCTCAGAGCCTTGTGTGGCCGCGTGGCGGCATGCTGTGACGGTGATTCCGATGCGAATGTGAGGAAGCGATGCACAGGATTCACTTCACTGCCGACGATCTAACGCGGGTGCGGGTGGCGCCGACGTTGGGTCCCATGGCCGAGACGCTGTTCAGCCTGTACGCGCTACGCGGACGGGCAGAGGAGACGAAGTTCGGTGCGTGGCGGCGCCGGGTGCGCGGCGGCGTTGACTCGCGGTTCGCCGTCCTGGCCGCCATCACCCCCGCGCGACTGCCGAGCTTCGACCTGGCGCTGCTCGCCGGGCCGGGCCGTGACCTGGCCCAGAGTGCCGAGACCTTCCTGGCCAGCCCCCGGCAGGCCGTCCGGGCGGAGCTGGACTTCTACGCCGGCCACCACGGCCGGGTCCCGGCCGCGCTGGCCGGGCTCGTCGACACCCTCGCCGCCCGGCGGGAGGTGCTGTCCACGGTGCAGGCGTACCACCATGTCGCCGTCGCCCCGCATTGGCGGGGCGTTCGCGCGCACCTCGACGCCGAGCGCGCCCGGCGCGGCACGATCCTGCTCGACCACGGGGTCGACGGGCTGCTGTCCAGCCTGCACCCGAACATCCGGTGGTCGCCGCCGACCCTCCATATCGATGCCGGTAACCAGTTCGACGACGACTTCGTCCTCGACGGGCGGGGGCTGCTGCTGATGCCGTCGTTCTTCCTGCGCTTTCCAGGGGTGATGTACGATCCGGGCAATCCCGCCGACTACACCCTGATCTTCCCTGCCGCGCTCGGCGTCGACCACGCGGCGGGCATCTGGACGGGCGGCCCGTCGCAGCGGGCGCTGGCCAATCTCCTCGGGCGTACCCGCGCGTCGGTACTCACCGCCATCGCCGACGGCCTGACCACCACCGGCGCCCTGGCCCGCGGCCTGGACATCTCGTCGGCGGCGATCAGCCAGCACACCGCCGTGCTGCGCGAGGCGGGCCTGATCACGACGCGCAGGCATCACAGCAACGTTCTGCACCACCCCACTCAGACCGGTCTGGCCCTCCTCGACCGGCCCGACACACCCCGCCCGATTCCCTGACGCCAGCCGGCGTCCGCGAACGCCTGCCCCGGCGCTCGCCGGTTCGAGATCCTGCGTCCTCACTGCTCGGCATAGGAGTTCGCGCGGCCTTCGTCACCGCCGCCCGCGGTTGCGCTTCCACGCCGACGAGCTCCGCGACGGGCTGCCCTCGCCGGTCATCCGCGTTCCGGAGGGGACCCACGACGCCGGCCGCCTACCGCGGGACGCCGGCGTCGCGCTGGAGCCTCGCCGCTTGTGCGCCCTGCTCGACGGGTCGTCCCTGCAGGCGGTGCCGCATCCCGGCCGCCTGGCGCCGAGGCGATGCTCGCCGTGCTCCGGTGCCACCTTGCCGCCCTGGCAGCCGGGAGACCGTGAGCTCGCGGTCCCGGAGCTCACGGCCCAGGGTTCGCGATCGGGGGCATCCCGGCTCCCGACGCCGGCCTCGCGGCCGCGTTCTTCCCTGGGGAACGGGGAGGAGACTGCGCCCGGGGGTCGGCGATGTCCCCGTCCTCCCGGGCGGTGGGTTCGGGAGCGATCAGCTCAGCCTGAACGAGCTCGCACGTTTGTAGCAGCCGTAGTGGCCGAGGTGCCCGTACTTGTCGATCCACCGCTTGCCGGCGCAGTCCTGTACGAGGTCTATGTCGGTGTGGAAGAACACGTCGCAGCGCGTGCCGTTGCCCAGCCGGGTGTTCACCGAGCTGACCCGGTCGCCCCAGCCCATGTGGTCCAGCCTCTTGAACTCGTAGTCCGCCTTGCCGGACGTACTCCTGCTGCAGTCGCGAGGGACGGAGATGGTCACGGTGTCGCCGCGGGAGTCGTAGTTGACCCAGTCGTAGAGCACGGCCACGGCGTAACCGGCCGCGTTGGCGACCCGGATCGCCCGGGACAGGCTGCTGTAGCAACCCAGTCCTTTCCCGTACCTGTCGGCCACGCAGTGGCTGGCCGCCGTGGTGCCGGAGGGTGCCAAAGCCGGTGTGGCCGCCAGCGCCGTGCCGGATGCGGGCATGATGCCGGCACCCAGGGTGAGCAGGCAGGTGAACCGAACGGCGAGCTTCCTCATGTGGATCCCTTCGTGGGACGTCCGGCGCCATCTTTGCCGTGAAGGCGGTTTCATCGTTTCCTCGTTCCGGAGACCGGGAGTTGTTCCCGTGGCGGGGTCCGCGGTTTCGGATCGCCCACGCCATCCACAAGGAGATCTTGTTGTCAGCTTGTTCGACGGGCTCCCCGTACAGGCGTACACGACACCTGACAGGTGATCCGACGGCGAGCGGGACACCCGGCCCGCGATCGTCCAAGACCGTGTTCGGGCGGGCCGGCGTGGCCGTCACCGAACCCGCTTCGATCGGCCGCCTGGTCACGGGGTGTCGTTGACGAGCGTGTCACCGGTCATCGGCCGGGGTGATCGCCTAGGCCGGTGGAGGTTCTCCCGGAAAGAGTACGAGGGCCCCAAACCGTCACGGTCTCCAAGGGAACGCCGTTGACCTGCGGCTTCTTGCTCTTTTGGGGTTGGTGACCCGTTAGTTGATGACACCCTGAATAGGTTTTACCTGGTTTTGGTACCGTCTGATGGAATAACCGATATGACAGCACTTCGTGATAAGGCCCTGTTGTTCCGTTCGATGCATGTCCCCGGTCGGCCGCTGGTGTTGCCCAACGCCTGGGACGTCGCCTCCGCGCGTATCGTGACGGACGCCGGCGCTGCCGCGGTCGCCACCACCAGCGCCGGTGTCTCGTGGGCCCTGGGGTACGGAGACGGCGACCACCTGGACCGGGACCGTGGCCTCGACCTGATCGCCCGGGTCGCCGCAGCGGTCGGCGTCCCGGTGACAGCCGACGTCGAAAGCGGCTACGCGCCCGATCCCGCAGGGGTGGCCGAGACCGTGCGGGGCGTGCTCGCCGCCGGAGCCGTCGGCGTCAACCTGGAGGACTCACTTCGCGCAGGCCCGGCCCCGCTGCGTCCCATCCCGGAGCAGTCCGAGCGCATCGCGGCCGCCCGCGGCGCCGCGGACACCGCTGGTGTGCCGCTGTTCATCAACGCCCGAATCGACACGCACCGTCTACCGGGCGGGGATCTCACGGTCTGGCTGAAGGAAACCCTGGCCCGGGCCGAGGCCTACGTGGCGGCCGGCGCCGACGGGGTGTTCGTTCTCAGGGCTCTGGACGCGCAGACCATCACGGCGCTCGTGCGTGCGGTGCCGGTGCCGGTGAACGTCCTGGCGAGTCCTGGGACTCTCACCGTGCCCGCGCTCGCGGCGTTGGGCGTGGCCCGTGTGAGTGCTGGATCCTCGATCGCCGAGGCGGCCTACGGGCTGGTCGCACGGGCCGCCCGGGAACTACTCACCGACGGCACTTGCGAAGCTCTTAAGGGTGGTCTCGGGTACGGCACCCTCAATTCGTTGCTGCTGGCAGAACCCGGCCGCTGATCCGTGAGCGGCACCGGCCGCGGCCGGCGGACAGAACCCTGGACTCCTGTCCGGCAGGGCCGTCCCCGCGGCCATGACCCGACCACAACGACGAGGTCGACCTGCACCAGCTGGTCCGCGAAGCCGCTGCCGGGATCGACGGGGTAACCGTGGTCGACTTCGCCGACCTCGGTACTCTCCCGCCCGAGGCGCGCAAGGCCGCGCACATCCTCGCGGCCGTGAACGTGGTTGCTGACTTCCTCGCCCAGATCACCGAGGCCTGTGACATCTACCTGGCCCGGCGGATCTCCGCCCAACTGGCCGAGACCCAACCCGACGACGACGGCGGCCTGGACCTGTCGCTGGACAAGGTCGCCGAACAGATCGCCGCCGACGCCGACCCCGACGGCTGGGAAGAGATTCACCCTCACGGGCGGCGCGACATCCTCACCACCTGCGCCCAGCGGCTGGCCACCGTGCAACGCCAGCACCTGCCCGATAAGCCTGAGACCTGGGAAGAGGTCGCCCAGATGATCGGCAGTCCCTTTCCCATCGCCGGGAACTTGTGGACGCTCACCTGAGCCTGCCAAGGAGGGCACTCGCGGGGGTGGTCCCTGACCTCACTTGGCATCAAGGTTGTCCAGGGTGTCGGCCTCGCACACGCGGGGTGGTCCTTCCTTGACCTGTTGATTCGCCTTGGATTCGTAATCCGTCCCGCACGCGCGGGGGTGATCCGGCGTGGTAGAGGTTCAGGCCCAGCGAGATGACGTCCGTCCCGCACGCGCGGGAGTGATTCGATCAACGCGCGAGACATCATCATCCAGATCGGGTTCTTCCCGCACACGCGGGGGTGATCCTGGCAGCCACGCCAGCCCGGTTTCGTTGCGGGTGTGCGTCCCGCACAAGCGGGGGTGCAACTCACCCGTCCCAGCTGCGAGGGGTACGAAATCACAGCCCGGTTCAAGCGACTTCGACCGTGATGGTGTGCCAGCCGGTGGCGCCGTCCGGGGCGATGGGGGCGCGGTCGCCGGTCTGGGTGTAGCCGGTGGCGTCGGTGGCGCGGACCTCGATGGTGTGGCTGCCGGGGGTGGCGTCCCAGTCGTCGAGGACCCACTGGCGCCAGGTGTCGGCGGTGGGGGCCTCGGCGAGGCGGGCCTGGCGCCACTTCCCCTGGTCGACGCGGACCTCGACCGCGTCGACGCCCTTGTGCTGGGCCCAGGCGACACCCGCGACGACGGTCTTGCCCGCCGGGACGGTCGCGCCGTCCCTGGGCAGGTCGATGCGCGACTCCGTCTTGATCGGTCCCTTGGCGGACCAGCCCCTGGGGGTCCAGTAGGCCTCGTCCCGGTCGAAGCGGGTGACCTTGATGTCGGTGACCCACTTGGTGGCCGAGACGTAGCCGTAGAGCCCGGGAACGACCTGGCGGACCGGGAAGCCGTGGTCGACGGGGAGCGGCCGGCCGTTCATGCCGAAGGCGAGCAGGGAGTCGCGGCCGTCCATGACGACGTCGGCCGGGCTTCCGGCGGTCCAGCCGTCGGCGGAGGTACTGAGCAGCATGTCCGCGTCCTTCTGGACGCCCGCGTCGCGCAGCACCCCGGCCAGGCTCACGCCCAGCCAGCGGGCGTTGCCGATGTAGGGGCCGCCGACCTCGTTGGAGACGCAGCAGAGCGTGACGTCGGCCTCGACCACGGCGCGTTTCATCAGGTCGGCGAAGGTGAGCTCCACGGGCCTGTCGACCATGCCGTGGATGGTGAGGGTCCAGTCGCGCGGGTCGACCTGGGGGACCATCAGGGCGGTGTCGACCCGGTAGAAGTCGATGTTGGGGGTGACGAACGGCGACAGGCCCTTGATCCTGAGGTCGACCCCGGCGGGCAGCGCGGCGAGGGGTTTCGCGGGCCGGGGCAGCGTGACGGCGCCGCGCGCCGCGCTCACCTCGGCCTGCCCTGAGAACATCCGCCCGGCCGCTCCCGCGATCCCGGCGACGACCACGCCGCCGACCGCCCCGGTCAGCAGGCCCCTGCGGTCGAAGGCGCGCAGGTCGTTCCCCGCCCGCATGACGGGCGGTGCCGGCGGATCATGGCGTTCCCCCGCCTCCGGCAGGTGCGCGGGCCCCGCCGCGCCCACGGCACCGGAGTACGGCTCGGCCAAGGCCGAGGAGTCGGCGGGTACGAGGGATCGGCGGACGAGCCATCGCAGGGCGAGCATGGCCGCGCCGACCCCGGCCAGCGTCGGGACGACGTCCATGGGCCCGGAGCCGGGGCGGGTCAGCACGGCGGCGATGCCGATGAGGCCGAACACGGCCAGCCCCGTCAGCCCGTACCGGAGGTCGCGGACGGCGGCCCTTCCCAGCGCGGCGGCGATCGCGGCCAGGATCAGCAGGATCCCGGCGAGCAACACGGTCTTGTCGCTCTCGCCGAAGGTGCGGATCGCCCATTCCTTCAGCGGAGCGGGGGTGAGGTCGACAACGGCGTTGCCGACCGCGACAACCGGGAAGGCGGCGGGTTTCACCAGGCCCGCGACGAGCAGTGACACCCCCACCGCGATCGCGCCGGACACCAGGCCGATCAGCGCCGAGGCCCAGGAGGGCATGCGCCTGTTGCTCTGCATGACTCCGACGCTACGCCCATACGGGACCTGAGATTCTTACGCCCCGATTACAGCCCCGGCCGCGCGGCGAGCCGGTGAGGTCAGGCGACCACTTCGGCGATGATCGGGGCCAGGGCGCGGAAGGCGCGGCCACGGTGGCTGATGGCGTCCTTCTCCGCCGCCGACAGCTCGGCGGTGGTCCGGGTCTCGCCCTCGGGGACGAGGATCGGGTCGTAGCCGAAGCCGCCGGTGCCGCGCGGGGCGGTGATGATCACGCCGCGCAGGGCGCCCTCGGTCACCCGCTCCTCCCCCGACGGGAGGGCGAGGGCCGCCGCGCACGCGAAGTGCGCGCCCCGGTGCTCCTCGGGCACGTCGGAGACCTGGGCGAGCAGCAGGGCGAGGTTGGCCGGGTCGTCGCCGTGCCGTCCCGACCAGCGGGCGGAGAAGATGCCGGGCATGCCGTTCAGGGCGTCGACGCAGAGGCCGGAGTCGTCGGCGATCGCGGGCAGGCCGGACTGCCGGGCGACCGCGTGCGCCTTGAGCAGGGCGTTCTCCGCGAAGGTGAGGCCGGTCTCGGCGACGTCGCCGATCTCGGGGAACTCCTCGAGCCCGACGATCTCCACCGGGATCGAGGCGTCGGCCAGGATCCGGCGCAGCTCGGCGATCTTCCCGGCGTTCCGGGTGGCGAGGACGACGCGCGCCTTGGTCGCACCGGCCCCGGCCGCGCCGGCCTCGTTCGTACCGGACTCGCTCATGCCAGTGCCTCCCGCTGGAGGCGGGTGAGCTCGGCGCACCCGGCCGCACCCAGGTCGAGCAGCTCGTCGAGGGCGGCGCGGTCGAACGGCTTGCCCTCGGCGGTGCCCTGGACCTCGACGAACTCGCCGGAGCCCGTCATCACCACGTTCATGTCCGTCTCGGCTGCGACGTCCTCGGTGTAGCAGAGGTCGAGCAGTGGCGTGGAGCCGACGACGCCGACGGAGACGGCCGCGACCGAGTCGACCAGCGGGTCCCCGCCGCACATCTTGCGCTTGCGCATCCACGCGACCGCGTCGACCAGTGCCACGTACGCCCCGGTGATGGCGGCGGTGCGGGTGCCGCCGTCGGCCTGGAGCACGTCGCAGTCGATGACGATCGAGTTCTCGCCCAGCGTCTTGTAGTCGACGCAGGCGCGCAGGGAGCGGCCGATCAGGCGGGAGATCTCGTGCGTACGGCCGCCGATCTTGCCGCGTACCGACTCGCGGTCGTTGCGGGTGTTGGTGGCGCGGGGCAGCATGGCGTACTCGGCCGTGATCCAGCCCTGACCGCTGCCCCGGCGCCAGCGCGGCACGCTGTCCTGCACGGAGGCGGCACAGAGCACCTTGGTGCCGCCGAACTCGACGAGCACCGAACCCTCGGCGTGCGCGAGCCAGTCGCGGGTGATGGTGACGGGGCGGAGTTGATCGGGAGAACGTCCATCTGCACGAGCCATGGACCTCACCCTAGGTCATACCGGGCCCCGCTCCGTGCGAGTTCCATGCGCCCGCCGAACCCGCCGCGGGAGGCGTCCTCCAGGACGCGGTCGCGGTCGTTCCAGGGCACCAGATGAGTGAGGACCAGGGTGTCCACGTCCGCCCTGGCCGCGTGCTCGGCCGCCTGGCGGCCGTTCAGGTGCAGATCGTCGGGGAGGCCGGGCCTGTCGAGGTGGGACGCCTCGCACAGGAGCACGTCGGCCCCCGAGGCGAGCTTGACCAGCTCGGCGCTCTCGCCGGTGTCGCCGGAGTAGGCCACCGAGCGTCCCCCGTGGGAGACCCTGAACCCGTAGGTCTCCACGGGATGGTTGACCAGCGCGGCCGTCACCTCGAACGGGCCGACCTCGAACGTCCCCGGTGTCAGCCCCACGAAGTCGAAGGCCGTGTCGAGCGGCGGCTCGTCCGGCATCGCGTAGGCGGAGTTCAGCCGCCTGCGCGCGTCGGCGGGGGCGTACACCGGCACCCGGGGCAGCGGGCCCCGCGGGGAGTAGGTGCGGACCACGTGGTACGGGCACATGTCGAGGCAGTGGTCGGCGTGCAGGTGCGACAGGCATATCGCGTCCACGTCGTACAGGCCCATGTACTTCTGGAGGGCGCCGAGCGCGCCGTTCCCGAAGTCGAGCAGCATGCGGAACCCCTCCGCCTCCAGCAGATAGCAGGAGGAGGGGCTGTCAGGCCCGGGGAAACTCCCCGAGCATCCAATGATCGTCAATTTCACGGCGGCCTCCTACGGTTACTGTGCGGCGCCGCGTGCCACGGCGCGGGCGCCGGTGGCCGGTGTCCGTCCCCCTTCGTCCGCCGATCCCGGGCGCTCCCCCTACGGAGCGCCCGGGCACCGTCACACGCGATGCCCGTTGTTCGGGACATCCCCCACCACCGCCACCTCGACCGCCTGGATCTCCGGTCCGAGGAACCGTCGTCCGAGGTCGGCGAAGAGGCCCGCGTCTCCGGTGGCGCGGAAACGGTGCCCGGGCACGCCCCCTACGGCGGCCAGGCTCCGGTCGTGCAGGACGCGGTAGACGTCCTTGGCCGTCTCGTCGGCGCTGGACACCAGCGTGACGCCGTCTCCCACCACATAGGAGATCGGCCCGGCGAGGAGCGGGTAGTGCGTACATCCCAGGATCAGCGTGTCGCACCCGTCGGCGAGCACCGGCTCCAGGTAGTCGCGGATGACGTCGATGAGCTCGTCACTCATCGTCTCCCCCCGCTCGACGAACTCCACCAGGCGCGGCGCCGCCACCCCGGTCAGCCGGACGTCGGGGGCCGCGGCGAACGCGTCCTGGTAGGCCATCGACGCGATCGTGGCCCTGGTCCCGATCACCCCGACCCTGCCGTTGCGGGTGGCCCGCACGGCACGGCGCGTCGCGGGCTGGATCACCTCGACGACCGGGACGTCGTAACGCTCCCGGGCGTCGCGGAGCACGGCCGCGCTGGCGCTGTTGCACGCGATCACCAGCATCTTGACGTCGTGCTCGACGAGGTGGTCCATCACCTCCAGCGCGTAGGCGCGGACCTGCGCGATGCTCTTGGGGCCGTACGGCTGCCTCGCCGTGTCGGCCACATAGAAGATCGACTCGTTGGGCAACTGGTCGATGATCGCCCGGGCCACCGTGAGACCACCGACACCACTGTCAAAGATTCCGATACTCGCCTGCGACACAGTTCCCAAGGCTAGGCGACCTGGGACGACCGATCACGGTAAGAATCCTCACAACGCCGATTACCAGCTCAGCCATGTATTTTTCGTGACATCTCTGATCGCACCACGCGGGCGTGACGTCTCGGATCGCACGACGCGGTACGAGGCCGGTGGCCCGGGATGTCAGCCTCGCCCGACGCGGGCCAGCTGGCGGGACTGGGCGACCAGGCGGCCGGCGGAGTCCCAGACCTCGACCTCCTCGTCGAACCAGCCGTCGCTGATCAGGCGGCCTCCGGCGATGAGGGTGAGCCAGCCGGGGGCGGGCAGGGCGCGCAGGTGCCAGGTGAGGTCGACCGTGGGCGCCCAGCCACGCCCCCCGGCGGAGAAGACCACCGGCGGGAGGGCGTCCACGGCCAGCGCCAGCACGTACGGGTCGGGGTCCTGCGGCTCGGCCAGCCGGAAGTAGGCGCGGGCCTCGGGCCTGCCGGTGGGCTTCCCGGCGAGCCAGCCGATGGTGGGAGGGTCGAAGACCAGCTCCATCTGGGCGTTGAGCGTCATGTTCGACTCGGCCTTGGGAGCGGGCAGCGAGACGCACTCCTCGATCGGCGGCATCGCCACCGAGGGCTCGTCCGTCCAGTCGGGGACCGCGTCGCCGAGGGTCGCGGTCGTGACGATCCCCTCGATGAAGGGCTTGCCGTCCTGGAGCAGGGTCGCCCGGGCCATCGTGGCGGTGCGGCCGGTCTTGACCTGCTCCACGCGCACCTGCGCGGGACCCGGCCGGGCCGCGCGCAGGAACTGGACGCTCGTGGTCACCGGGTGCTCGTGGGGGGAGGCGTCCACGACCGCGCGCAGCAGCACGGCCATCAGGTAGCCGCCGTTGAGGGGACCGCCGATCGAGTATCCGGTGTCGAGGCACACGTCGTAGGTGGTCTCGTCCACCCTGATGGCCGCTGTCGCCTCGTCGAACTTCGTCATCCACGCTCCCGAACCTTGTTCTAGAGAGGCCACTTTACCCATTCCGTACGGCCTTCGCCTCCCCCACCCCCGAACGACCCGGTCGAGCCGGCCCGCCCACAAAAGCCGAGCCAGCCTCGCATAACCCGTCAGCCGGAACCGGACCGGCCCCGAGCCCGCGAAATCAAAGTCGTCCGCGACGGCGAAGTCCGTACAAAGAAGCGAGGGGCGATGGTACGGAAGAAACGGCAGTGACCTGCGAGAACAGGGCGGCAAAGCAGACAATGGTCCATAAAACCCCGTTGAGCAGGGGTTGATCCGTGTTAGATGCACCAATCACGTAGTTAGTTCAATGCAAGCGGGTTGCTAGCAAAGTGCACTAACTTCTCCCTATCCGCTAAGCCCACCTTGTGAGTGATCATGCCTGCCAACATTCCCCCCGACCAGTCGCCCACGCCGGGTCAGAACCCCGACAGGACGATCGCCTACCGATGGAACGAGGGCGCGCAGCAGAACGACCAGCCGCACACCCAGGCCTATCCGCAGAACGGCCAGCCGGGCTATTCCCAGCCTTCCGGCGGCTACCAGCAGGGGCAGCCCTACCCGCAGCAGGGCCAGCCCTACCCCCAGCAGAACATCCAGCAGAACACCCAGCAGCCGCAGCAGCCTTACGGGCAGCAGAACTACGGCCAGCAGGCGTACGGCCAGCAGGCCGGTCAGCCCTACGGCCAGCAGCAGCCCGGATACCAGCAGCAACAGCAGGGCTACGGTCAGCAGGCGTACGGCCAGCAGGCCGGAAACTGGCAGCAGGGCCCCGACTTCCTGAGCGCCGGACCCCCGGCCGGACCCCCCGCGCGCAAGGGCGGCGGTAAGGGCTGGCTGCTCGCGGCGATCGTCGCGCTGGTCGTGGCCCTCGTGGGCGGCGGCGGCTTCTTCGCGATCAACCTGCTCAGCGGCGGCGGCACGCAGCCGCACGACGTGCTGCCCGGCAACGCCCTCGGCTACGTCCGCCTCGACCTCGACCCGGC
Organism: Streptosporangium sp. NPDC002721; assembly: GCF_042888905.1. Taxonomy (NCBI): domain Bacteria; kingdom Bacillati; phylum Actinomycetota; class Actinomycetes; order Streptosporangiales; family Streptosporangiaceae; genus Streptosporangium; species Streptosporangium sp. NPDC002721. The sequence continues at coordinate 130,055 of NZ_JBIAQI010000028.1, read as the reverse complement.
CGCGAACCAGAAGGTGGCGCTGTTCAACATCGCCAGGAAGTTCACGACCACCAAGGACTCCTTCACCGGCGAGGACCCGCGCCAGGCGTTCTTCGACCTGCTCAAGAAGGACGCCGACAGCCTCGGCAAGATCAATTACGCCACCGACATCGAGCCGTGGCTCGGCGTCCGCGCCGGCCTGGCCGCGCTGCCCCCGGCCAAGGCGGGCGCCGAGCCGGGCGTCGTGGTGGCCGTCCAGGTCACCGACCAGGACAAGGCCAAGGCGGGCATCGCCAAGCTGATGGGCAAGGAGAAGTACGGCATCGCGTTCCGCGACGACTACGCGCTGCTCACCGCGACCCAGGCAGAAGCCGATAGGGCCGCCGCTTCCGAGCCGCTGTCGGCCAACGCCAACTTCTCCGACGACCTGAGCGCCCTGGGCGAGACCGGCGTCCTCTCCTTCTGGGCGGACGCGGGCAAGCTCGCCGGGCTCGCTCCCGAGCTGGCGACCCAGGACCCCGCCACCCTCGCCCAGATCAAGAACGTCCGCGTGGCGGGCGCCCTTCGCTTCGACGGCGAGTACGTCGAGCTCGCGGGCGTCAGCCGCGGCGCCGAGAGCCTGGACATGGGCACCCCCGAGGCCTCCAAGATCGGCACGCTCCCGGCCTCCACCGCCGGAGCGATCTCGATCTCCGGTCTCGGCGAGGTGATCGGCAAGCAGTGGGCGCAGGTCATGAAGTCGGCCGACCAGGCCGCGGGCGGCGGCGTCCAGCAGTTCGCCGACCAGGCCAAGCAGCGGTACGGCCTGGCGCTCCCCGACGACCTGGTGACGCTGCTCGGCAAGAACATCACCCTCGCCATCGACTCCAACGGCCTCGACGGCAACCAGCCGAAGATCGGCGCGAAGATCGTCACTGACCCGGCCAAGGCGCAGGAGGTCGTCGGCAAGATCGAGAAGTTCCTCGCGGACTCCGGGACGGCCGTCCCGCCGCTCGCCAAGGTCCCCGGCGACGGCGTCTTCGTCCTGGCCAGCGAGCAGAACTACGCCGCCGAACTCAACAAGGACGGCGCCCTGGGCGACAGCGAGACCTTCCAGCTCGCGATCCCCAACGCCGGTGAGGCGACCTTCGCGGTCTACGCCGACCTGGACAAGGTGGAGAACCTCTATCTCAGCGGCCTCCAGGGCGAGGACAAGGCCAACCTCCAGGTGCTCCGCGCCGTGGGCATCAGCGGTACCCAGTCGGGCAGCGAGGCGACCTTCTCGCTGAGGCTCCTGTTCAACTGACCTGATCGACCTGATGGGTGATCACAGATCACCCATCACCCGGTCCAACCCGATCCACCCGACTCACCTGATCCACCTGATCTGTCCGGCTCCCTGATCCTGTTCGATCGGGCCTCCCCAGATCCCCGGCCGGGCTCCGGTCCGCCGGGGATCGTCCCCACCCGGGGACGACGAGGGCGGGCGTCCCACCGGGACGCCCGCCCTCCGTCGTTCCACTCGCCGTACGCCGTCGCGTTCTCCGCCGCTCCCGTCACCGCGAGAAGCCCTTCCCCGACTCGGATTCCCGAGCAAGGGCTTCCCGGATCGGGCGGCGCGGTTATGTGTCAGGCCCAGAGCTGGCCTTCGAGCCGCTCCTCCGCCTCGTCCAGCGTCCCCTCGTAAGCACCGGTGGACAGGTACTTCCAGCCGCCGTCCGCGACCACGAACACGATGTCGGCCCGCTCGCCCGCCTTGACGGCCTTGGCCGCCATGCCGAGCGCGGCGTGCAGGGCGGCCCCGGTGGAGACGCCCGCGAAGATGCCCTCCCCGGCCAGCAGCTCCCGGGTGCGCCGGAGCGCGTCGGCGGAGGAGACCGAGAAACGCGTGGTCAGGACGTCGGCGTCGTACAGCTCGGGGATGAAGCCCTCGTCCACGTTGCGCAGCCCGTAGACCAGCTCGCCGTAACGCGGCTCGGCGGCGACGATCCTCACGTCGGGGACGCGCTCGCGCAGGAACCTGCCGACGCCCATCAGGGTGCCCGTGGTGCCCAGCCCTGCCACGAAGTGGGTGACGGACGGCAGATCCTCCAGGATCTCCGGCCCCGTCGACTCGTAGTGCGAGCGCCAGTTGGCCGGGTTGCCGTACTGGTAGAGCATCACCCAGTCGGGGTTCTCCTCCGCCAGGCCCTTGGCGACCCTGACCGCCTCGTTGGAGCCGCCCGCCGCGGGCGAGGAGATGATCCGCGCCCCCCACATGCGCAGCAGCTGGCGGCGCTCCTCGGAGGTGTTCTCCGGCATCACACAGATCAGGTTGTAGCCCTTGAGCTTCGCGGACATCGCCAGCGAGATGCCGGTGTTGCCGCTCGTGGGTTCGAGGATCGTGCAGCCCGGCTGGAGCAGCCCGTCCTTCTCCGCCTGCTCGATCATCCACAGCGCCGGGCGGTCCTTGATCGAACCTGTCGGGTTGCGGTCTTCGAGCTTGGCCCAGATCCGCACGTCCTCCGACGGCGAGAGCCTGGGCAGGCCGACCAGCGGGGTCCGGCCGACCGATTCGATCAGTGAGTCAAAACGCATGGTGTACGGCTTCCGCCTCGGGTTGGCCTTGTGCTTCGGGTTGGCCTTGTGCTTCGGGTTGGCCTTGTGCTTCGAGTTGGCCCTGCTGCCTCGGGTTGGCCCTGTGGTGACGGCCCTGGAACCGCGGCGTGCGCCGCCCGCCCCGGTCGTGCGGGACGGGCGGCGCCGCGCGGCTAGCGGGAGCCTCCGGCCACGGCGGGCAGGACGGTGACCGTGTCGCCGTCGGCGACCGGCGTCTCCAGCCCGCCCAGGAAGCGGACGTCCTCGTCGTTCAGGTAGACGTTCACGAAGCGGCGCAGCGCGCCCTTGTCGACCAGGCGGTCCCTCAGCCCGGGGTGCCGGGCCTCCAGGTCGCCGATGAGCTCCTCGAGCGTGGCGCCCTTGGCGTCGACGGCTTTGGCACCGTCGGTGTAGGTGCGCAGGATGGTCGGAATGCGAACCTCGATGGCCATCGCGGGTCAATCTCCTTGTGTCGTCATGGGAGTGAAGCCCACCGGATCAGAACACCGGCGGGCACCGGGGGATTCCAGCGGAAGAACCGGTCAGCGACAGTCGTAGACGACGACGGAGGGCGTGTGCGCGAACAGGAAGTTCTGTACGGGCGCGACACCCGCGTGCCGTGCCCGGGGGCCAGGACGCGAGAGCACCACGTCCTCCTGGCTCGGGGCGGCGGTCAGCATGCCCACCAGCTTACCCAAAGGGGCCATTCACCTCACGGCCCCACCGGACACCGGTGCCCCGCGAACCCCGGGACCGGCTTCGGGCGCCGACGATCACCCGGAGGTGATCGTCACCTCCTCCTCGCTCACGACGCCCTCGACGATCCGGTATGAGCGGAACTCGGCCTGCTCCCCCAGCTCCTCACGGGTGGAGACCAGCACATAGTGGGCGTTCGGCTCGGAGGCGTAGGAGATGTCGGTGCGGGAGGGGTAGGCCTCGGTGGCGGTGTGGGAGTGGTAGATGACCACCGGCTCCTCGTCGCGGTCGTCCATCTCCCGCCAGACGCGCAGCTGCTCCAGCGAGTCGAACCGGTAGAACGTCGGCGACCGCTCGGCGTTCTCCATCGCGACGAACCGTTCGGGAGAGTCGGAACCGACCGGCCCGGCGATCACGCCGCAGGCCTCGTCGGGGTGGTCCGCCCGAGCGTGCGCGATGATCCTGTCGACCAGTTCCCGAGAGATCGTGAGCATGACTGGAAGTTACCAAAGGGCGCGGACTAGGGTGTCCTGGAGGTAGGTCAGCCAGTCGTAGATGACGTACGCCGGATAGCGGGGGTCGCTCTCCGACATGTCGGCGATCTCGTCGTGCACCTCCTCGGTCACCTCCAGCCGGGTGCCGAGGGCGAGCCGCACGTCGTTCAGCGCGCGCATCCACGCCTGCGCCTGCTCCCTGGTCAGCTCGACCCGGCCGGGCTCCGCGCTGTCGAGCATCATCTGGGCGTCGGCCCGCTTGCCCTCGCGCAGCGTCGCCTCGGTGTATCTGCGGAACTCCGCGGCCGCCTCGCCGTCCTCGTACGCCGAGGGGAACAGCCGGGCCAGCACCGGGTCGTCGGACTGCTCGGAGGCGCCGATGCCGAGCGCCTTCTCCAGGGGGTCGTCACCGGTCTCCCCCGGCTCTATCAGGCCAAGGATCTGGGTGACCAGCGAGCGCAGGATCGACACCTCGGCGGCGTCGAAACCCGTGACCACGCCGCCCTCGCGCCCCGGCTTGAACCCCGAACTCATCTCTCGCCCACCATTCCTCGCGGACTCCGCCCGAGACCCGCCCGCCGCGCGGAACCCACCTGCCCGAAATCCGCCAGTCCGGAATCCGTCCGCTCGGTATGCACCCGCTCGGTATGCACCCGCTCGATATGCGTCCGCTCGGTATGCACCCGCTCGACATGCGCCCGCCGCACGCCCGAACGCCCCGGGCCCGGCCGTCCTCCGCCGCGCGGCGACGGGTGGCGCCGGACCTCCCGCGCGCTCACGAATCCCGCTGGACGGTGGCCCACAGCCCGTACGAGTGCATGATCTGCGCGTCGCGCTCCATCTCCTCGCGGGTGCCGCTGGAGACCACGGCCTTACCCTTGTGGTGCACGTCGAGCATCAACTTCTCCGCCTTCTCCTTGGAATATCCGAAAACGGACTGGAAGACGTACGTCACATAGGACATCAGGTTGACCGGGTCGTTCCAGACGATCGTCAACCATGGCAGATCCGGCCTCACGTCGATTGACGGACGCTCGACCTCCGTTGGAGCGGTGCTACCCACATTCACCAGTCTGCCCTACCCCGGGCTTAGTCTTCGACTCGTGACAAAGAGCATGAGCACCGCGTTGCTTACCGATCACTATGAGCTGACGATGCTGGAGGCGGCGCTGAGAAGCGGGGCCGCCTCCAGGCGGGCGGTCTTCGAGGTGTTCGCGCGCCAGCTGCCCGGCGGGCGGCGCTACGGGGTCGTGGCGGGGACCGGCCGGGTGCTGGACGCGCTGGAGTCCTTCCGCTTCGACGAGGAGTCCCTGGCGTTCCTGCGGGACAACGAGGTGGTCGACGAGCCCACCCTGGAGTTCCTCGCCGGGTACCGGTTCTCCGGGAAGGTGGACGGCTACGCCGAGGGCGAGTGCTACTTCCCCGGTTCCCCGATCATGACGGTGGAGGGCACGTTCGCCGAGGCCGTACTCCTGGAGACCATGATCCTGTCGATCCTCAACCACGACTGCGCGATCGCCACCGCCGCCACGCGCATGATCCGCGCGGCCGGGACCAGGCCCCTCATCGAGATGGGCTCGCGGCGCACCCACGAGGCGGCGGCCGTGGCCGCGGCACGGGCCGCCTACCTCTGCGGGTTCTCCTCCACCTCCAACCTCATGGCGGGCCGCGAGTACGGCATCCCGACCGCCGGGACCGCGGCCCACGCGTTCACCCTGCTCCACGACTCCGAGGAACAGGCCTTCCAGGCCCAGATCGCCTCCCTCGGCCCCGCCACCACCCTGCTCGTGGACACCTACGACGTGGCCCGGGCCGTACGGACCGCTGTGGAACTCGCGGGTCCCTCCCTGGGAGCGGTCCGCCTCGACTCCGGCGACCTCGGCCAGGTCGCCCACGAGGTCCGCGAGCAGCTCGACGCGCTCGGCGCCCACAAGACCCGGATCATCGTCACCAGCGACCTCGACGAGTACGCCATCGCCGCGCTGGCCTCGGCCCCCGTGGACGGCTACGGCGTCGGCACGTCGCTGGTCACCGGCTCCGGCTCCCCCACCGCCGCCCTGGTCTACAAGCTCGTCGCCCGCGAGGACGCCGAGGGGATCATGCGGCCGGTGGCCAAGAAGTCGGTGGGCAAGCCCAGCCGGGGCGGGCGCAAGGAGGCCTTCCGCGAGCTCGACGCCGACGGCACGGCGGTCGCCGAGCTGGTCACCGTCTCGGGCGAGACCCCCTCGGCCGCCCGCCCGCTGCAGGTTGCGCTGGTCAGGAAGGGAGAGGTCGTCGGCCGCGAGAAGCTGGACGCCGCCCGCGTGCGGCACCGCGAGGCCGTCGCCGAGCTGCCCCCGAACGCCTACCAGCTGTCCCGCGGCTACGCCGCGATCCCCACCGTGTTTGACTGATCACATGCCAACCGCACTCATCATCGTCGACGTCCAGAACGACTTCTGCGAGGGCGGCAGCCTTCCGGTCGGCGGCGGCGCCGAGGTGGCCGCCGCCATCTCCCTGCACGCCGCCTCGCACGGCTACGACCACGTCGTGGCCACCCGCGACTATCACGTCGACCCCGGCTCCCACTTCGCCGCCGAACCCGACTACGTGAGCACCTGGCCCGTCCACTGCGTCGCCGGGACACCGGGCTCGGACTTCCATCCCGCCTTCGACACCGCCCGCGTCGAGGAGGTGTTCAGCAAGGGCGCCCACAGCGGCGCCTACAGCGGCTTCGAGGGCGTCACCTCCGACGGTACGAGCCTGGCCGACTGGCTCGGCGAGCGCCGGGTGGACGCGGTGGACGTCGTCGGCATCGCCACCGACCACTGCGTGCGGGCCACCGCCCTGGACGCGGTCGCGCACGGCCTGTCCGTTCAGGTGCTGCTCGATCTCACCGCCGGGGTGGCCGCCCCCACCACCGAGGCCGCCCTCGCCGAACTCGGCTCCGCCGGCGCCCGCCTCACCGGCACCCCCGTGGTCCGCCCTTCCTGACGGTCTTCTCAGCTCTGCGGGATCCCCAGAAAAAGGATCATCTTGTCGAGCTTCCCGTCCATGGTCCTGTAGTTCTCCTTCAACTCGCCGACGTCCCGCTTGACCTCGGCGAGCTCCTCCTTCGTGGCACACTTCGCCACATCGAGCCGAAGCTCGG
>NZ_JBIAQI010000028.1:0-123104 GCF_042888905.1 Streptosporangium sp. NPDC002721 | reverse complement strand
TCGGCGACATCCTCCTTGACCTCGGCCATGTCCACCTTGAGCCCGGCGACATCCTCCTTGACCTCGGCCATGTCCACCTTGAGCCCGGCGACATCCTCCTTGACCTCGGCCATGTCCACCTTGAGCCCGGCGACATCCTGCTTGACCTCGGCGAGCTCCTCCTTCGTGGCACACTTCGCCACATCGAGCCGAAGCTCGGCGACATCCTGCTTGACCTCGGCGAGGTCTTCCTTGGTGGCGAGGGTGTCCATCTTTGCCATGATTTGCTCGAACATCGGAGCCACGTACTCCATGATTTCGGTACGGATCATCTCAGTGGGCACTTGTCCTCTTTGGAAACGTCACAGGGGGAACCCGGCGGAGGGCCCGGGATGGTTACGGCGACACGTTACCAACGATGCCTACTCTGAGCATTCGAACGATTACCGGATTGGCATGGATGGGCAAACAGAACCATCACCGGTTGCGACAGGAGTATCACGGGGAGTTGAGAACTCTTACTACCGGTGGTGACCTCATATGTTCGTGCTCGGCGTCTCCTGGCTGATCCTGACCCCGCTGTGCCTGTGGAACCTGTTTCGCGGAGGGACGCTGGTGCGGCTGACGAGCGTGATGTCGCTGGTCGCGCTGGAGGCGGCCACGATCTGGGCCACCACCGCCGTCCACATTCCCGAGCGGACACCGGTCGCCGCCCCCCTGTTCTCGGTGGCCCGGACCGAACCCCCGCTCCGGTCACGGACGCCGCTCCCCGAAACGGCCCAGCGGGGCACGCGGGGGGCGCCGGCGGGCCAAGGTGAACTGCTCACCCTGGACCAGCCGGGCGGGCGAGGCCCGTCCGGCGTGCGGAACGCCTCCTGCCGCGGCCGGATGCCGGCTCCCGAGCGGGTGCGGCTGGCTCGCCGCCAGGGCGCGCCACGCGGCGTGACGCTCTTCTGGAAGGCCAGGGCGGACGAGTGCGACACCGCGACCGTGGTCCTGCACCACAGGAACCGTACGATCAAGGTCTGGATGCGCGAGGGTGAGGCGGAGAGCCGTTCGTCAGGCGCCACCACGTGGCCCGTGAGCGTCGCCGGTGGCGTGGCCTCCCTGGAGGTGCCGCTCGCGGAGCCGGTGCGCGACGCGGGGGCGTTCAGGGCGATCGACGGGCGGACCGGCAGGCCGATCGCCCTCATCCGGCCGGGGCGCGTACCGGAGGAACCTTCCACGGTCCGGTGACCGGCCGGGTGATCGGATCGGCGAAGCCACGCCGACCGGATGAGGGCGACCGGACCGGGCGGGAAGCCGCCCGAGCCGACGAACCGGTCAGTGGGAGCGCTGGGTGGCCCAGTGGCGGATCTTGCCGATCCGCTCCTGGATCTGTTCGGCGGAGGCCTGCGCGATGGCGGGCCCGCCGCAGGCCCTGCGGAGTTCGGCGTGGATGACGCCGTGCGGCTGGCCGGTGCGGTGGTTCCAGGCGCCGACGAGGCCGTTGAGCTCCTTGCGGAGGTTGGCGATCAGCTCGTGCGGGGCGAGCTGCGGCTCCTTGGGCTCGGGCTTGTTGCGCCTGGCCTTCAGCTGGTCGGACTGGCGCTTGCTCAGCAGGGTGCGGACCTGGTCGGGCTCCAGTAGCCCCGGCAATCCGAGGAAGTCCTCCTCCTCGGGGGAACCGGTCTCCGCGGCGCTGCCGAACTCGCCGCCGTCGAAGAGGACCCGGTCGAAGGTGGCGACCGCCTCCAGGGTCTCGAACGGCAGCTCGTCGCCCACGACGTCGGGGTTGTCCTTCTTGCGCTGGGCGTCCTCCAGCAGGAAGTCGTCCAGCCCCTCCTCGGCGGGCTTGCGGTCGAGCACGTGGTCACGCTCGGCCTCCATCTCCCCCGCCAGGCCCATCAGGGTCGGCACGGAGGGCACGAAGACGGACGCGGTCTCGCCCCGTTTGCGGGCGCGGACGAAGCGGCCGACGGCCTGGGCGAAGAACAGCGGGGTCGAGATGCTCGTCGCGTAGACGCCGACGGCCAGGCGCGGGATGTCGACCCCTTCGGAGACCATCCGGACCGCGACCAGCCAGCGCTGCTCGGAGGCGGAGAACTCCTTGATCTTCTTGGAGGCCGTGGGGTCGTCGGAGAGCACGACCGTGGCGCCCTCCCCGGTGATGGTCCTGATGTGGCGGGCGTAGGCCCGGGCGGTCTCGTGGTCGGTCGCGATGACCAGGGCCCCGGCGTCGGGAACACCCCTGCGCACCTCGGTCAGGCGCCGGTCGGCCGCCCGGAGGACCTGGCGGATCCACTCGCCCTTCGGGTCGAGCGCGGCCCTCCATGCCTGGCCGAGCTGGTCCTTGGTGAGCGGGGTGCCGAGGGTCGCGGCGATCTCGTCGCCCGCGCGGGTCCGCCAGCGCATCTCACCGGCGTAGGCGAGGAAGATGACCGGCCGGACGACGCCGTCGGCGAGTGCCGGGCCGTATCCGTAGGAGTAGTCGGAGACGCTGCGCCTGATCCCGTCGCCGTCCTCGGCGTAGGTGACGAAGGGGATGGGGTTGACGTCGGACCTGAAGGGGGTTCCGGTCAGGGCGAGGCGTCTGGCGGCCGGCTCGAACGCCTCCCGTACGCCGTCGCCCCAGGACTTCGCGTCGCCCGCGTGGTGGATCTCGTCGAAGATCACGAGCGTCTTGCGGGCCTCGGTGCGGGCGCGGTGCAGCGCCGGGTGCATGGACACCTGAGCGTAGGTGATGGCCACCCCGACGTAGTCGCGGGAGGTTGCGCCCTGGCTGTTCTTGAACTCGGGGTCGATCGCGATGCCGACCCTGCTCGCGGCGTCCGCCCACTGCTGCTTGAGGTGCTCCGTCGGTGTGACGATCGTCACAGCCCGGATGATCCCTCGTGACAGGAGGTCGCTGGCGATGCGGAGCGCGAAGGTCGTCTTGCCCGCACCCGGCGTGGCGACCGCCAGGAAGTCGCGCGGCTCGCGGCTGGAGTACAGGTCAAAGGCCTCCTGCTGCCACGCGCGAAGCTTCGGCGCGGTGCCCCAGGCGGCACGGTCCGGATATGAGGGCGAGAGGTGGGATGCGGCGAAAGTGCTCACAGTGTCCCCAGGGTAATCTGCGCCGCCGACAAGACGTGCCGATCCGCCGACATCCTCGCCAAGGTCGCCTCCCCGTGCTAGTGGTTCGCGGACCCGGAAACCACGGGCTCGCGGTGCCAGGACCGCAGGCTCACGGCTCCTGGAACACACCCCGAACCGGAGACGCCGAACCAAGAACACCGAAGCGCAGGCGCGGGCCCGCGGGCCGACGACCGCCCCTCCCGGCACGGTCGTCGGCCCGCGCCCCGGCCGCCTCACCGCAGGCCCGCGATCACCGTGTCGATCTCGGCCCTCGACACGGGGTCGTCCGGCTGGGTCATCGCGACCACGACCACCGGCCGCGTCCCGGCCCTCGTGAGAAAGACCACACGCAGGTACGCCGGACGGTTCACCACGTCCAGGTACTCCGCGCGCAGGGCGCGGGTGTGCCCGGTGCGCGTCCCCACGGCGATCTCCGTGTCGTCCACGACCTTCACCTCGTCGCCGTGGAGCAGGAGCCGTGCGTACAGGTCGCCGAGCTCGGTGGTGGCGGCGCGGGCGTCGGTGGCGGGCTCGGCGGGCATGACCATCACGGTCGTGTTGACGCCGTCGCCCGCGGCCGAGGTGAAGTCCGTGACCGGCGGCACCGTACCGGCGAACCAGCGGTCGGGCAGCGGGTAGCTGACCCCCGCGACCGGGTCGGTCACCCGCCCCGGCTGCGGGGAGGGCAGCGCCCGCACGGCCAGTACGACCACCGCGGCGACGACGGCGCCCCCGGCGGCCAGGGCGAGCAGCACGAGCAGCACGCGGCGCAGGCGCCCCCGAGGACGCTCTGGAGGGGCGATGGGCGTGCCGTACCAGCGGGCCGAGGGCGGGAGGTCGTCGCCGGGCTCGGGGATGCGCGGAGGCCACGTCAGGTGGGAGCGGGAGTCGGGCGGCCCGTCCTCCGGCGGCGGCCAGGGACGGTACTCGTCGTCCTCGGGGGCGGGCCAGGGGCGGCGCTCGTCGTCGAGGTCCGGATCCGAGGGCCACACCTCGTCCCTGGCGGCCCGCGCGGCCCTGCGGGCCCGCCGGGACCGGCGCCCGCCGCCACGGCCGGACGCGTCGGGCGGGTCCGACCGGCGAGGTCGTTCGTGCACGGGACCTCCTCCCGGCGGCGACGGTCCTACCGTCCTACCACGCATCCCGCGGCGTGACCCGGCTATGGGTGATCGCTGTTACGGGAGTGACCAATGAGTCAGGAGATTTCCCGCATCCGCCGGGCCACGATCGCCCCGAAGAGGCCGATGGAGGCCATCAGCACGACGATCGTGAGGTAACCGGTGGCGATGTCGTCGTGGCCGATCAGGTTGATCAGACCCCCGCCGACGCCGATGGTGATCGCGCTGCCCAGGGTGTCGACGACCTGGAGCGCGGCGGAGTTGGCGCCCTGCTCGGCGTCGGGCGACTGGTGCATCGCGGTGACGTTGACGCTGGTCATGCCGAGCCCCATGCCGAACCCGGCGACGACCCAGGCGGGCACGGTGACCCAGCCGCCGACCCCGGGCACGAAGGCGAGCAGGGTCATCAGGATGCCCGCGGTGATCGCCACGGCGCCGATCCGTACCAGCAGCGGCCTGTCGTACGAGCGGCGGGTCTGCAGGTAGGAGCCGGTGCTCCAGCCCAGGGCGCCGAGGGTGAGGGCGACCCCGGCCTCGACGACGGAGAAGTCGTGCACCTTGGTGAGGAACAGCGGGATGAAGGCGTTGACCCCGAAGAACGCCGAGGCGAACACCCCGCGCATCATGATCGTGGTCGGCAGGCCGCGGCCGAACCGCAGGGCCCGGGGCGGCAGCAGCCTCGGCAGGCCCGCGGCGAGGGCGGCCAGTCCCGCGACGGTGGCGATCCCGCCCGCGACGGGGGTGTCGTGGAGGTGGCTCACCCCGTACAGCAGGATCCCGGCGCCGCACGCCGTGGCGGTGGCGGCCAGGGTCATCGCGAGCGGCCTGGAGCGGGGGCCCGTGGAGGGGGTGGGCGCCGGGCTGTGCCCGCCGACGCGCAGCGCGGGCAGGAGCATCACGAGGGCGGGGACGACCAGCGGCACGATGCCGTAGAAGACCCACCTCCATCCGACGGTCTCGGCGATGATCCCGGTGAGGCCGGGCCCGATGATCGCGGGGAGCACCCAGGCCGCCGACAGCGCGGCGAACACCCGGGGCCGGGTCTCCGGGACGTAGACCCGCGCGATCATCACGTAGATCGCCACGATGACGGCGCCGCCGCCGAGGCCCTGCACGACCCGCGCGACGATGAACAGCTCCTTGGACCCGGCGGCCCCGGCCATGGCCATACCGGCCGTGAACAGCCCCACGCCGAGCAGGAACGGCCAGGCGTGCCCCCGCCGGTCGGACCAGAGCCCGGCGACGACGTTGGCGAGCAGGCAGGCGACGAGGAAGGCGGAGAGGCTCGCCCCGTACAGGTCGAGGGCGTCGAGGTCCTCGGAGACGGCGGGCATGACCGTGCTCACGGACATGCCCTCGAAGGCGATCAGCGTGACGACGAGCAGGATGCCCAGGGAGGCGGTCCGGTATTCGGGCCCGAAGATCCGGGGGGTTTCGTATGGAGCGTCGACTGTCTTCGGTGCTGTCACCCGTCAAGGGTAGTGTCCGCCTCCCGGCCCCGGTAGACGGCCCACATCTCCTGCATCCTGACGGCCTGACCAGCGGTGAACCCGGACATGCAGCGGTCGTCGGAGTAGTCCATGAAGTTGTGGATCGGGTCGGGCCCGCCGCCGCTGCAGGTGTCCTTGATCAGCGGGCAGCCCTCGGTGGGCTGGCCCTCGGGCTCGGTGTCGGCCACCCCGTCGCCCAGCGGCTCGCAGCCCTTCTCGAAGGTGTGCAGCAGCCCCAGCCAGTGCCCGATCTCGTGGACGCCGGTGTAGCCCCGGTTGAAGCTGCGCATCGCCCCGCCGGGCAGGCTGCGCCAGTCGACGACCACGCCGTCGAGGCCGGGCTCCTTGCCGTACCCGTGGGGGTAGGTGGAGTAGCCGAGCACCAGCTCGCCGAGCTGGGCGAGATAGAGGTTGAGGGTCTCGGGGCCGCCCTTGCGCATCTGCTTGATCGACCGCTCGTGGGTGACGGGCTCGCGGAACCAGGCCGCGTTGACGGTACGGGTGACGCCGTCCAACCTGAACCGGATCCCGGTGTCCGCGCCGCCGAGCTGCCCGGAGTAGGCGGCGTTGAGCGTGGCGACCTGGGCGCGCACGGCGGCGTCGGGCGCGCCGAGGCGGCCGTCGGTGATGACGTGCACCCAGGTGGGCACGGTGATGGCGAGCGCCCGCGGGACCGGGCCCGACCCGCGCCGCCCGCCGGGGTGCGCGGGTGAGGGCACGGACGTTGTCGTGGAGGCGCGTCCGGCCGCCACGGAGCGGGCGGCGGCGGCCCGGGAGCCGTGCGCACCGTGAGAACCGTGAGAACCGTGCGCGTCGTAAAGACCGTGCGCACCGTGCGCGCCGTGAAGACCCTGCGCACCGTGAGCGCCGTGAAGACCGCGGGCGCACCCCGGAGGCCCGGACGTGGCGGCCGTCCCGCCGGGAACGGCCGGGACGGGAGGAGCGGCGCCCACCGTGAACAGGCATGCGGACACAACGGCGATCGCACGCCGAAACATGGACTCCCCCGACAGATCCCGGACACTGGTCGTTCGCCGCCCCCCGGCGGCATCCCGACCGTAACCTCATCTGTGGCGATCACCCATGAGCAACACTCACTCGTTGTTGCTGTCTTCACCCTTCGGCAGCCCCGAGTAGATCTCCTTGCACTCCGGGCAGACCGGGAACTTCTGGGGGTCGCGGTTGGGCACCCAGACCTTCCCGCAGAGCGCGCGGACCGGGGTCCCGCTCAGCGCGCTCTCCATGATCTTGTTCTTCTCGACGTAGTGGGCGAAACGCTCGTGGTCGCCGTCGCCGTGCGACAGGTCCGGCCGGACGTCGCTCTCAGGGAGAATCTTCGTACTCACCCTGGCGATTTTATGCCCGTACCACAGTGCCCGCGGCACCGGCGGCCGGTGGGTCGCCGAACGCGTCCCGGCCGCCGCCCCGGACGGTCGTCCGGCTAGTTCATCGACGGGTCGTCGGGGCAGGTGGCCACGTAGGCGAGCTCGCCCCGCTGCCTGCGGAGCACCGCCCGCCACAGCGACTCGGGCTCGTGGTGGAAGGTGTCGCCGGGCTCGGCGTCCACGACGTACCAGGCGCCCTCGCCGATCTCGCTCTCCAGCTGCCCCGCCGACCAGCCGGCGTACCCCGCGAAGATGCGCATCTGGGCGATCTCCCCGGCGAGGATCTCCGGCGGCGCGTCGAGGTCGACGGTGCCGAGCCTGGAGACGGCGGCGGTGCCCGCGTGCAGCCTCCGCCAGCCGAGGGGCTCCTGCCCGCTCGGTACGGCGGCGAGCGCCAGCGCGCTGTCCGTCTGGACGGGGCCGCCCTGGAACAGCACGGACGGGCCGGTGACCATGGTGTCCCAGGTGGGGAGCACCTGGATCACCGAGATGTCGCTGGGTCTGTTGAGCACCACGCCCAGGGTGCCGCCGTCGAGGTCGTGTTCCAGCACCAGGACCACGCTGCGCCGGAAGTTGGGATCCTCCAGCTGCGGGGTCGCCACCAGAAGCCCACCGACGTAGATCGCCTCCGCCATACCTCCATCATGAGGGGTGAACCCCCTTTCGCGCTGCTCCACCCGCTCTTCCGATGTTTCGGGCCTCACGTGGTGTCTCGTGACGCCGTGGAGCGGGCGGGCGGAGCGGGCGAAGAAGCCCCTCAGGCCCCCGTCACGCCTCTGTCATGCCCGTGCGGGCCCGGCCACCGGCCGACTCGCGCACGGCCGCCGCGACGGCGCCCGACACGTCCGGGTGGAACACGCTGGGGATGATGTAGTTGGGGCCGAGCTCCTCGGCGGTCACCACGGCGGCCAGCGCCTTGGCGGCGGCCAGCAGCATCTCCTGGCTGACCACGGTGGCCTGGGCGTCGAGCAGGCCGCGGAAGACGCCGGGGAAGGCCAGCACGTTGTTGATCTGGTTCGGGTAGTCGGAGCGGCCGGTGGCGACCACGGCGGCGTGCTCGCGGGCGTCGTCGGGCGAGACCTCGGGCTCGGGGTTGGCGAGCGCGAAGACCACGGCGTCCTTGGCCATCGTGGCGATGTCGTCGCCGTTGAGGATGCCGGGCGCGGACACGCCGATGAACACGTCGGCGCCCTTGACCGCGCCGCGCAGGTCGCCGGAGTAGCCCTCGGCGTTGGTGTGGTCGGCGATCCACTGGAGCGACTCGTCCAGGTCCTGGCGGCCGCGGTGCACGGCGCCCAGGTAGTCGCAGACGATCATGTCGCGGGCGCCCGCCGCGAGCAGCAGGCGCAGCACCGCCGTGCCGGCCGCGCCCGCCCCGGCGAGGGCGATGCGGACCTCGCCCAGCTCCTTGCCGACCACGCGCAGCGCGTTGGTGAGCGCGGCCAGCACGCAGATCGCGGTGCCGTGCTGGTCGTCGTGGAAGACCGGGATGTCCAGCAGGTCACGCAGCCGCCGCTCCACCTCGAAGCAGCGCGGCGCCGAGATGTCCTCCAGGTTGATGCCGCCGAAGCCGGGGGCGATGACCTGCACCGTGCGCACGATCTCGTCGACGTCCTGGGTGTCCAGGCAGATCGGCCAGGCGTCGATGTCGGCGAACCGCTTGAACAGCGCGGCCTTGCCCTCCATGACGGGGAGCGCGGCGGCCGGGCCGATGTTGCCCAGGCCGAGCACCGCCGAGCCGTCGGTGACGACGGCGACGGTGTTGCGCTTGATGGTCAGGCGGCGGGCGTCCTCGGGGTTGCGGGCGATGGCCATGGAGACCCGGGCGACGCCGGGGGTATAGGCCATCGAGAGCTCGTCACGGTTGCGCAGCGGCACCTTCGACCGCATCTCGATCTTGCCGCCGAGATGCATGAGGAAGGTCCGGTCCGAGACCTTGTGGATGACGACGCCCTCGACGCCCTCCAGCTTGTCGACGATCGCCTGCGCGTGGTCGGTGTCACGCGCGGCGCAGGTGACGTCGATGCGCAGCTTCTCATGCCCGGCCGTGGTCACGTCGAGCGCGGTGACCACACCTCCGGCGGACTCTACGGCGTGGGTGAGCTGGCTGACGGCATTGCCGCCGGCGGGCACCTCCAGGCGCACGGTGATGGAGTACGACACACTCGGCACGGTGGCCACAGCCAATCCGCTCCTTTGCGACTGACTTTGGTTGGGATGCCTTCCATCGTGCCATCACATGACGGGTGTGCGCGCCCCGGTCTGCGGACCTGGGCATATAGATGCGGTCACGACATACCTCACGCCACCCGGCCCCCGGCCGGAACCGCGGGCCGGGTGCCGGGGCCGTACGCGTGGCCCGGGAAACCGCCCGGAACGGGACTCAGAACAGGGCGCTGGCCAGGTTCCTGCGGGCCCTGCCGATGGACGGGTCGTCGCCGGGGAGGGTGTCGAACAGGCCGAGCAGGTGCACCCTGGCCCTGTCGCGGTCGGCGCCCGAGGTGCGGCGCACGACGTCGACGAGCCGGTCGAAGGCCTTGTCCACCTCGCCGGCCAGCATCTCGAAGTCGGCGGCCAGGAGCTGGGCCTCGACGTCGGCGGGGTCGGACAGGCGGCCCTGCAGGGCGGCCGGGTCGACGTCCTGGGTACGGCGGATCAGGCCGAGCCCGGCCAGGCCCAGCTTGGCGTCCTGGTCGCCGGGCGAGCGGGCCAGCAGCCGCTCGTACGCGGCCACCGCGCCGTCGAGGTCACCGGCGTCGATGGCCTGCTCGGCGGCGAGCACGTCCGGGTCGACCGGGGGCTCCTGCGGCTGCTGCTCCTGCTCCCCGGCGGCGGCCTCCTCGCCGGGGGGCGGGAGGTACTGGGCGAGGGCCTCCATCAGCTGCGACAGCCAGTCGCGCAGTTGCGGCTCGGTGGCGATGCCCGGGACGACGGCCACCGGCTGCCCCTGGAAGATCGCGTACAGGGCGGGCACGTTCTGCACCCGGAGCGCCTGGGCGATCTGCGGGCTGAGCTCGACGTCGACCCTGGCCAGGGCCCACCGGCCGGCGTTCTCCGCGGCCAGTTTCTCCAGCAGCAGGCTGTACTGCTTGGCCTGCTCGGCACGGGTGACGGTGAGCTCCAGCAGCACGAGGCCGTTCATGGAGCGTTCGACGACCTCGGTCGCGAAGTTGGCGTCGTCGACGTCGATGACCGGCGCCGGAACGCCGCCGGTTTCCTGCGCGGTGGTCTCCCGCCGCGCCTGTGCCTCGAGTGCCTGCTTGCGGGCGCCGAGGTCGACGGCGCCGTAGAGCGATCCGGGTCGAGTGAAGTCCGCTGGGCTCATGACTCCAATCCTGCCGTATCCCGGCCGATGCCCCGACGCGTCATCGCTAGAAGCGTGCGGGTTCGGTGTAGACGCCCCATTCGTCGCGCAGCGCGTCGCAGATCTCACCCAGCGTGGCCTCGGCCCTGGCCGCGTCGAGCATGGCGGGGATCATGTTGCCCTCGCCCCTGGCGACCCGCACCATCTCGGCCAGGGCTGCGTCCACGGCCGCCTGGTCGCGGGCCGCGCGGCGCCCGGCCAGGACGCGGTTCTGCTCGCGCTCGACCTCGTGGCTGACCCGCAGGATCTCCAGCGGCTCGTCGATGGAGGCGGTGTGGCAGTTCACCCCCACGATCCGCTTCTCGCCCTTCTCCAGCTTGCGCTGGTAGTCGAAGGCCGCCTCGGCGATCTCGGACATGAACCAGCCGTCCTCGATGCCGCGCAGGATGCCCGAGGTCATCGTGCCGTCGGAGCCCATGTCCCTGATCCTCGTGAAGATCGCCTCGGCCTCGGCCTCCAGCCGGTCGGTCAGCGCCTCGACGTACCAGGAGCCGCCGAGCGGGTCGGCGACGTTGACGATCTCGGTCTCCTCCATGAGCACCTGCTGGGTGCGCAGCGCGATCTCCGCGGCCTTCTCGGAGGGCAGCGCGAGGACCTCGTCGAGCGCGTTGGTGTGCAGTGAGTTGGTGCCGCCGAGCACCGCCGCGAGCGCCTCGACCGCGGTGCGCACCACGTTGTTGTACGGCTGCTGCGCGGTCAGCGACACCCCGGCCGTCTGGGTGTGGAAGCGCAGCCACTGGGCCTTGTCGGTCTTGGCGCCGTAGACGTCGCGCAGCCAGCGCGCCCAGATCCGCCGGGCGGCCCTGAACTTGGCGATCTCCTCGAAGAAGTCGATGTGCGCGTCGAAGAAGAAGGACAGGCCCGGGGCGAAGACGTCGACGTCCAGGCCGCGCGACAGGCCCAGCTCCACGTAGCCGAACCCGTCGGCCAGGGTGAAGGCGAGCTCCTGGGCGGCCGTGGAACCGGCCTCGCGGATGTGGTAGCCGGACACGCTGAGCGGCTTGTACGCGGGGATCTCGGCGGCGCAGAACTCCATCAGGTCGCCGATCAGCCGCAGGTGCGGCTCGGGGGCGAACAGCCACTCCTTCTGCGCGATGTACTCCTTGAAGATGTCGGTCTGCAGGGTCCCGTTGAGCTTGCCGACGGGCACCCCCTGCCGCTCGGCGGCGACGACGTACATGCAGAAGATCGGCACGGCCGGGCCGCTGATCGTCATCGAGGTGGTGGTGTCGCCGAGCGGGATGCCGTCGAAGAGCAGGTCCATGTCCAGCGCGGAGTCGATCGCCACGCCGCAGTGGCCGACCTCGCCGAGCGAGCGCGGGTCGTCGGAGTCGCGGCCCATCAGCGTCGGCATGTCGAAGGCCACGCTCAGCCCGCCGCCGCCCGCGCCGAGGATCATCTTGTAGCGCTCGTTGGTCTGTTCGGCGTTGCCGAACCCGGCGAACTGCCGGATGGTCCACGCCTTGCCCCGGTAGCCGGTGGGGTGCAGGCCGCGCGTGAAGGGGTACTCACCCGGCCAGCCGACGCGCTCCATGCGCGGGTCGGCGCCCTCGGGCCCGTAGACCGGCTCCACGTCGAGCCCGGAGAGGGTGCGGAACTCCGCCTCGCGCTTGCGCGCCCCGTCGAACCGCGCCTGCCAGCGTGCCCGTCCCGCCTCGACCCGCTCAGCGTCCATGGCCAACCCCCTTGTACGGCATGTGGCTTCTTATCCGGCTTGTGGCCTCACGCAGATACTAGGACGTCCTAGTAATTGTTGGCCAGACGTGAGGCGCGCGGGAGGGCCGGACCAGGAGAGGGCGCCGTCAGCCCGTGAGGCCGCGCCGGGGACTGGACTGAGGAGAGCGGGGTCGCGAGGAACGAGCGGCCTCGTTCGACGAGGGAAGGAGCCGGGTAAGAGCGGCCTCACCGCGACGCGCAGCGTCGCCTTCAGTACCGGAAGTCGCCGGCGGCCACGCGAAGGGTCCTGAACAGGTCGAACATCTGCTCCAGCTTCGCCTCGTCGTACATGGGCATGGCGAAGTCGGCCTCCATCAGGTCCTCGGTCGCCAGGCGGACGGTCTCGCGGCCCCGGTCGGTGATCTCGGCGAGCACGCCCCGGCCGTCGCGGGGGTTGGGCAGGCGCCGCACCAGACCGGCACGTTCCAGGCGGCTCACGGTGTTGGTCACGCTCGTGGGGTGCACCATCAGGCGCTCGCCGATCTTGGAGAGCGGCAGCGCCCCCGCCTTGCTGAAGGTCAGCAGCACCAGCGCCTCGTACCTGGCGAAGGTCAAGTCATGCGGTTTGAGCAGCGTGTCCAGTTGCGAGAGCAGGATCTGGTGCGCTCTCATGATCGATGTGACGGCGGCCATGGCCGAGGAGGGCCCGAAGTGAACGCGCCACGTCTCCGCGGCACGCTCGATGGGGTCAAACGGGAGATTCAGCTGACCTGTAGCCACAGGGCTACGGTAGCGCGGCCTCATCCCGATTCGCCCATATACGTAGAGTCACCGGACTGACGGCTTCACCAAGAACCCGGACGCCAAACGTCACGCTCCGTTATGGTTCCCACATCGAATGGTGAGGCCGTGGCCAAGTGGCCGCGATGACTCAGTCCGGCCTGCGGGGGACGCGAGCCGGACCGGTGCCGAGGGGACCGGCATCCGCACATTCACGGCACGGGGGGTGCTTGATGAACGACAACTTGACGGCGTTCGGACGCCATGAGGACTCCGGCTCCACCGACGCGGCGTGGGTTCCCACCACGCCGGCCGGTGCGTGAGCACAGGGGCGTTTCACGCGAGGAACTCCAGCAGAGCGGGTTGATGGCCGTCGCCATCCTGCTCGTGCTCGGGGTGGTCGCGGCGTGGAGCGTCCTGGTTCCCGGTGTCAGCGCGTGGGAGAACATCGTCGTCGCGGTGATCGGCTCGCTCCGGCTGACCGGCCCGGTGGCGGCCGCGTTCGCCGCCTGGGTGGCGGTGCGCAGGCGGCGCGGGACGCGCGGGCGGTCGATGACCCCCTGGCAGGCGGTACGGGCACCACTGGCGATCCTGGTGGTGACGGGGGGCGCGTTCATCGCCACCGTCGTGGTCCTGGCGGTCAGGACCGTGATCACCGAGCAGGCCGGGCGGCTGCTGCCCAGCGGCCTGGTGATGGGCGCGGCCGGGCTGGCGCTGTACGTCGTCATCGGCTGGGTGATCGGCTGGCTGCTGCCCTGGACGATCACCCCGGTCCTGGCCGGGCTCGGCTGCTACAGCCTGTTCACCTGGCTGTGCCAGGGGCCCGCCTGGGGCGACCGGCTCGCCCCCGCGACGCGGGAGCCCTACGACCCGTTCCGGGGGTTGAACGCGGCGGCGTTCACCGACCAGACGCTCTGGCTGGTGGGGATCAGCGCGGCGCTGCTGCTCGGCTGGGCGGCGGTCGTGACGCGCCAGGCCCTGGTGCTGGCCGCCGCGCTGATCGCGGTGCTGGCCGCGGGGACCGGCATGGCCCGGCTGTTCACCGAGCAGCAGCCGGTCTCGGCGCGGCAGGTCGTCTACAGCTGCCAGGAATGGCCGATCATGGTCTGCGTGCACCCGGGGATGCGCGCCGGGCTGCCCGAGCTGAGCGCGGAGTTCGTCAAGATCGCGTCCAGGCTGGCGGGCACGCCCGGGGAGTTCTCCCGGGTGGAGCAGCACCCCCGGGGCGACACCACCCCGGTCGCGGCCGGTGTGATCGCGATCCACGTCGACGACCTGGCGGCCGGGTTCGCCGAGAAGGCGGCCGACGAGTTCGTCGACGGCCTGGCCGTCCGGTGCGACGCCACCCCCGCGGAGGGCTACCGCGACATCGTGGCCGCGTGGCTGCGCGGCGAGCCGCTGCCCGGCGGGCCGCTGCCCGAGCACCGCTACGCCGCGGCGTGGTTCTCCGGCCTCACCGACGTCCAGCGGCGCGACTGGCTCCGGCTCTACTACGCCGACTTCACCGGCTGCAGGCTACAAAGCACTCACTTCGGGGGTCAGTCCGGGCAGACCTCTCAGACAGGGCAGACCGGACAGGGTGCGGGGGGCGCCTCGACCGGCCCCGAACCCCGGCCCGGCGGCGTCCACCAGGCACCCGGCCGGTCCCCCTCCCCCGGGGCGGGCGTCCCGGACGGCCCCTGGCGCGCTCCCTTCGCCGAGGGCGGTGCGCTTCCTTCGCCGCGCGGGTAGGAAGATCGGCATAGGCTCCGCGTGAGAAGGTCACCCTCCGGGGAAGGAGAGCGCTGTGAAAGCCTCCCAAGAAGCTCCGCCCGCGGCTCCCCCGGCGGCACGCCGCGGACGCGGCTGGCGTTTCCTCGCCGGGCTGCTCGTCGTCGTGATCCTCCTCGTCGTGGGCGCCCGCCTCACCTGGTCGTGGCTGAACCCGTTCGGCGAGGAGACGGTCGACCGCAGCCAGCCCGTGCTGCTGGAGTCCATCCACAACCTCAGCCGCTTCGAGGCCGCCACCGGCAACTTCCAGGTCGTGGTGGACCTGGAGAAGGACGCGGCCTTCCTGCCCGACGCGGTCAAGGGCAGCCGGACGCTCTTCGTCGGGGCCGGCGGCGTCGACGCCTACGTCGACTTCGGCGGCATCGCCGGCGACGCCCTGACGGTCTCCCCCGACCGCACCGAGGTCACGGTGAGGCTGCCCCGCGCCCAGTTGGAGAAGCCGAACCTCGACAACAAGCGCTCCTACGTCTACGCCCAGCAGCGCGGCCTCTTCGACCGGGTCGAGGACCTGCTGTCCTCCTCCCCCGGCGACCAGCGGGAGCTCTACATGCTGGCCGAGAAGAAGATCGCCGAGGCCGCCCAGGCCAGCGACCTGCGCAACCGGGCCGACCAGAACACCAAGATCATGCTTGAGGGCCTGCTGAAGGGCCTCGGCTTCGAGAAGGTCACCGTCAAGTTCGCCGACGAGACCTGAGCCTCGGCGCCGGGGGCTCGGCGCCGAGGTTTCGGTGTTCGAGCCCGGACACCGGGACCCCGGCGCCACGGGAGCATCCGGTCCGGACGTGAGGGACCCCGGCACACGGACGCGGTGACCGCGTCCGTGTGCCGGGGGTTCGTGAGTCCCGTTCAGCCCGCGGCGGCCAGGAGTTCGTCCGCCGCGGTGTAGGGGTCGAGTCCCGCGTCCAGGACGCGGGTGGCGAGGGCGTCCAGGCGCCGGTCGCCGTGCAGGTGGGCGAAGCGGGAACGCAGGGTCGTGAGGGCGATCGCCTCGATCTCGTCCCTCGCCCTGGCGTGGCGGCGCCGGACGAGCTCGCCCGACGCCTCCAGGTGGGCCAGGTGGTCGCCGAGGGCGTCGACCACCTCCTCGCCCCCCTCGCCCCGGTAGGCCACGGTCTGCACGATCGGCGGCTTCCAGGGCCGCTCGACCAGGGCGATCATGTTGCGGAGCTCGCGGACGGTGGCCTGGGCGCCCTCGCGGTCGGCCTTGTTCACCACGAACACGTCGGCGATCTCCAGGATGCCCGCCTTCGCCGCCTGGATGCCGTCGCCCATCCCGGGCGCGAGCAGCACGACGGTGGTGTCGGCCATCGAGGCGATGTCCACCTCCGCCTGGCCGACCCCGACGGTCTCGACGAGGATGACCTCGCAGCCCGCGGCCTCCAGGACGCGCAGCGCCTGGGGCGTGGCCCACGACAGCCCGCCCAGGTGCCCCCGGCTCGCCATCGACCTGATGAACACGTCCGGGTCGGTGGCGTGGTCCTGCATCCGTACCCGGTCGCCCAGCAGCGCCCCGCCGGTGAACGGCGAGGACGGGTCGACGGCGAGCACGCCGACCCGCATGTCCCGCTTGCGGAACGCGTGGACCAGCATCCCGGTCGAGGTGGACTTGCCGACGCCGGGAGAGCCGGTGAGCCCGATGATCCGGGCCCGGTGCGGCCGGTCGGCGCAGAGCAGCCCGGTGATCTCCCGTAGCCGGGGGGAGCCGTTCTCGACCATGGAGATCAGCCGGGCCACGGCCCGTGGCCTGCCCTCCCTGGCCATCGCGACCAGGTCGGAGACCTCCGCGGTCATGCCGAGGGGACGCGGATGATCAGAGCGTCGCCCTGCCCGCCGCCGCCGCACAGACCGGCCGCGCCGAGGCCGCCGCCCCTGCGCCTGAGCTCGTGGGCGAGGGTGAGCACGATGCGGGCGCCGGAGGCGCCGATCGGGTGGCCGACGGCGATGCCGCCGCCGTTGACGTTGATCTTTTCGAGGGGGACGCCGAGCTCCTTGGCCGACTGCAGGACCACCTGGGCGAAGGCCTCGTTGATCTCCAGCAGGTCGAGGTCGCCGGCCGAGAGGCCCTGCTTGCCGAGGGCGTGCTTGATCGCGTTGGCGGGCTGGGACTGGAGCGAGTTGTCGGGGCCCGCGACGTTGCCGTGGGCCCCGATCTCGGCCAGCCAGTCGAGGCCGAGCTCCTCGGCCTTCGCCTTCGACATCACGACCACCGCGCAGGCGCCGTCGGAGATCTGCGAGGCCGACCCGGCGGTGATCGTGCCGTCCTCGGTGAACGCGGGCCGCAGCCGCGACAGGACCTCGGCGGTGGTGTCGCCGCGCACGCCCTCGTCGGCGGAGAAGACCACCGGCTCGCCCCTGCGCTGCGGGATCGCCACCGGCACGATCTCGTCGTCGAGCGCCCCGTTCTTGATCGCGGCGGCGGCGAGCGCGTGGGAGCGGGCGGAGTACTCGTCCTGCTCCTCGCGGGTGAGGCCGAGGCGCGCGTTGTGCCGCTCGGTGGACTCGCCCATGGCCACCTGGTCGTAGGCGTCGGTGAGGCCGTCGAAGGCCATCGAGTCGAGGATGCCGGCGGAGCCGTACTTCACACCCTTGCGCAGGCCGGGCAGCAGGTGGGGGGCGTTCGACATCGATTCCATGCCGCCCGCGACCACGATGTCGAACTCGCCGGCGCGGATGAGCTGGTCGGCCAGGGCGATGGCGTCCAGGCCCGAGAGGCAGACCTTGTTGATCGTCAGGGACGGCACGGTCATCGGGACACCCGCCTTGACGGCGGCCTGGCGGGAGGGGATCTGGCCGGCGCCCGCCTGGAGCACCTGCCCCATGATCACGTACTGCACGGCCTCGGGGGCGACGCCGGAACGCTCCAGCGCCGCCTTGATGGCGATGCCGCCGAGGTCGGCGGCCGACAGGCCGGACAGCGAGCCGAGCAGTCTTCCGATGGGCGTACGAGCTCCGGCGACGATGACGGAACCAGACATAAGTGGAGCCTCCCTGGCGGGCTTGGGGCGACTTTGCCACCATACCCATGAGTACATCAGCGATCGCCATGGAGGATGTCCCTATGTTCATGCGCATCGATCATGTGGGAATCGCCTGCCACGACCTTGAGGAGAAGATCGCTTTGTTCGAGCGGATCTTCGAGCTCACGGTGGTGGCCCGCGAGGTGAACGCCGAGCAGGGAGTGAAGGAGGCCATGCTGCACATCGCCGACGGCGAAGGCGGTGGATCTTATATCCAGCTCCTCGAACCGCTCGGCCCCGACACGCCGGTGGGTAAATTCCTCGCGAAGCGCGGGGAAGGTGTCCACCATGTCGCCTTCGGCGTCCCGGATGTCGTGCAGGCCCTGGACAAGATCGGCGACAGGGGTGTACGCCTCCTCGACAAGCAGCCGCGCCACGGTTCCCTGGGCTCCTCGATCGCTTTTCTTCATCCCAAGGACGTCGGGGGAATGCTCACGGAACTCGTACAGGCAGCGGAAAGGCAAGGCGGGACCACGCCGAATGCAAGAAACGCTGATACGTAACAAGTCACGCATAAAGCCGGACGAGACCGCCAACTCCGCACCGGCGGAGTACGCTGGCGTACCACCGGACGTGGATCCCGCCCCGGCTCCCGCTTCGGATGCCTGAAACCCCCGTCCGGCCCGTGTAGCCGTCTCGACAACCCAGGATCGAGCCTCCATGCAGTCCGACATCGACGCCCAGCTCAACAACTTCTTTGAAGACGCCCCCGCTCGGGAATTCGACGTGGTGCTCCGTGGCTATGACCGGCACCAGGTCCACGACCACCTGAAGCAGCTCGACGGCGAGCTACGGCAGTCCCGGGAGCAGGTCCAGGGCCTGCAGCGGGATCTGTCCGACTCCCAGCGCCAGCTTCAGGAGCAGGAGCGCCCGACCTACTCCGGGCTCGGCGCCCGCATCGAGCAACTGCTCCGTCTGGCGGAGGAGCAGGCGACCGAGCTGGTCCAGGCCGCCCGGTCCGAGGCGAACGAGATCAAGGCGGCGTCCAAGGTCGAGGCCGCCGACCTGCGCGCCGCCGCGGAGAACGAGGCGGCCGAGAAGCGCGCCCTCGCCACCCGCGAGGTCGACGAGATGCGCACCAGCGCCGAGCGCGAGGCCGAGGAGATCCGCTCGACCGCCCGCCGCGAGGCCGACGAGCTGACCGCCACCACCGAGCGCGAGGTCTCCAAGCTGCGCGCCACCGCCGACCACGAGGTCGCCGAGAAGCGCGCCGACTCCGAGCGCGAGATCGCCAAGCTGCGCACCACCACCGAGCGCGAGGTGGCCCAGCTGCGCGCCTCGACCAAGCGCGAGCGCGACGAGGTCCTCACCACCGCCAAGCGCCAGGCCGACGAGATGCGCGCCCAGGCCCAGCGGGTGCTGGAGGAGTCCGAGGCCAAGCGGGCCCAGGACGAGGCGGAGTTCGAGATCCAGCTCGCCGCCAGGCGCGAGGAGGCCGAGCGCCAGGAGGCCGAGCGCCACGCCAACGCGCAGGCCGCGGCCCAGCAGCTGACGGCCACCGCCGAGCAACGGGCGGCCACCGCCGAGCAGCGGGCCACCAAGGCCACGCAGCAGGCCGAGCAGACCCGCCGCGAGGCCGACACGCACGCCAAGCAGCTGCTGGCCAACGCGCGCAAGAACGCCGACCAGGTCGTGTCCGAGGCCAAGGCGAGCGCCGAGTCCATCGTCTCCGAGGCCAAGGCCGAGTCCGAGCGCAGCCGCTCGGTCGCCCAGCGCCAGGTCGACGAGCTGACCCGCCAGCGCGACAGCATCACCAGCCACCTCGCGCAGCTGCGGCAGCTCCTCGGTGGCGCGCCGCTCCCGGCCGCCGAGCCGGAGCCCGCGATCGCCGCGGCACCGCCGAAGCCGGCCATCCCCGCCGCCGCCAACGGCGCCGAGAAGCCGGTTCCCGCGCCCGCCAGGGCCGAGACGAAGGACGACGACGCGGAGTGGTGGCAGGAGTAGGCGGCCGCTGACTCGGGGCGTTGACGACGGCTACGGGAGAGCCTGGCGACCTTCACGGTCGCCAGGCTCTCTTCCTGTTCCGTTCCCGTTCCGTCTTCCCGTTCCGTCTTCCCGTTCCGTCACCGCGTCGTCACCCGCGAGGCGACGGTCCCCCGGTGAGCTCTGCGACGAAGCCGGACACCGCCCGGTTGAACGCCTCGGGCTGCTCGATCGCGCTGAGGTGGCCGGCCTTCTCGATCACGGCGAGCCGCCCGTCGGGCACGGCCTCGACCATCGCGCCCGCCTCGGCCGGCGAGGCGATCTCGTCCTCCGCGCCCACGATCACCAGGACGGGCGTCTTGAGCGCCCGCAGCGTGTCGAAGGAGTCGGGACGGCCCGCCATGGCCCGCTGCGCCCACGCGACGGCCGCCGGCGGGGCCGACTGGACCAGCCCGCGCACCCGGCCGTACACCATCGCCCTGCGCCGCACGGTGGTCTCACCGACCAGCCCGGGGAGCACCTCCCGCAGCAGGACGGACGTGCCCTCCTCCAGCACCGCGGCGGCGATCCGCTCGCGGTTGGACCTGGCCGCCTCCGGGTCGGCCCCCGCCCTGGTGTCGGCGAGGATCACCCCCAGCAGCCGGTCGGGGTGGCGGCGGCACAGGGCCATCGTCACGTAGCCGCCCATGGACAGCCCGCCGACGACCGCGCGGTCCACACCCTCGCGGTCCAGCAGGCGTACGACGTCGTCGGCCATCACGTCGAGGGAGGGCTCGTCCTCGCCCAGCACCGAGCCGCCGAAGCCGCGCAGGTCGGGGGTGATGACCTTGCAGACCGCGGACAGGCCCTCCCGCTGGGCCAGCCACATGGCCGACGAGAGGGGGAACGCGTGAAGGAGGACGACCGGAAGCCCCTCTCCCGCCGACCGTGTGTACAGCTGCACGCAGTCCACCGTATTCCCGGGGTCCCCTCCTGGCACCCCCGGTTCCACAACCGTTGATGACGTTGTGGTAACTGCGCCGTCAGCGAACGGGACCCGCAAGGCCATACGGCGGTGAGGGGTCAGAACCGGACAGCCTCCTAGGCGTCGGGAACCTCGGTGGGCAGGGGGTGGGCGGCCGGGTTCACCCGCAGGACGATCCGGTCGAGGACGACGCGCACGTACGGCTCGCCGACCCACAGGTGCTTGGCGTCGTCCACCCCGACGACCTCGGCCTGGGGCACCCTGGCGAAGCGCTCGCGGGCCTGCTCCGGACGCAGGTAGTCGTCGAACTCCGGGACCATCGCGGTCAGCGGCCGCCCGAACTCCGCCCACGCGTCGAGGTCGGCGTCGGTGGCCCGGTGCAGCGGCGGGGAGAGCAGGATCGCGCCCTCCACCAGCGGGTCGCGGCCCCACTTGAGCGCCAGCTCGGTGCCGAAGGACCAGCCGAGCAGCCAGACCCGGGGCAGGTCGTGGAAGTCGGCGTACTCCAGGGCGGCGGCGACGTCCAGGCGCTCGTCCTCGCCCCCGCCGAAGGCGCCCTGGGAGGTGCCCCGCTCCGAGGTGGTGCCGCGCGTGTTGAAGCGCAGCACGGCCAGGTCGGCGAGGGCGGGCAGCCGGTTGGACGCCTTCTTGTAGACGTGGCTGTCCATCATCCCGCCGTGGGTGGGCAGCGGGTGCAGGCAGACCAGCGTGGCCACCGGGGGCCGGTCGGCGGGAAGGGCCAGCTCGCCGACGAGCGTCAGACCGTCACCGGTGTGCAGCTCGATCGGCTCCCTGCGCGCGGGCAGCACCGTAGAGGCCCGAATCTCCATGTCTCTCCTCGAATCCGCTTCTTCCGGTCGGCGCCGGCGCCGTTCGTGCCGGTGGTGGCCTGTCGTGCCGGTGGTAGCCGGTTGTTCTGTCGTGCCGGTGGTGGCCGGTCGTACCGGTGGTGGCCGGCCGGTCAGTATCTGCTCCGGCCGGGGCCGCGCCTGACCCGGTTGCGCCAGCACGCGGTGTGCCAGTGCCTGCGCTCGTCCTCCCCGCCCTGCCAGGCGGGCCAGCTGACCAGGTGCGGCAGGCCGGGCCTGATCTCCTGGTCGCAGCCGGGACAGCGGTAGACCTTGTCCGCCGCGCCGCCGGTGACCCGGCGCACCTGCCAGTCGCCGTCGGGCCACTCCTCGGTACGGTCGACGCCGGGCACCGAGCCGCCGACGGGACGGGCGTGACCCCGGTTGCCGCCACGGTCGAAGGGATCGGCTCGGCGGGCCTTGCGGGGGCTCACGGCAGGTCTCGGAGGCCCCGGACCCACGCCGCGCCGAGGCTGTCCGTCCCGGCCGCTCCGGCCACTGCTTCGGTCACCCCGGTCACCCCGGGCACCCCGGCCGCCTCGACCACCCCGGCCGCCTCGAAAGTGCTCGTCATCGCTCTCCCACCCTGCCCACCCCTGCCCGCCGGGTCCGCCCCACGTGGCGAACCGCCCTTTCCGGCATCGCAACAGTCTCCCAGAGAGGTACCGGCTACCCCAAAAGCCGGTCGGGTGACAGAAGAGCGGAAAGAAAGTACTTGAACGAGAGTTGAGTAATAAGTACTGTTTGAGAACATGAGCAGAGGAGGAGACGTGAAGGACGAGCTGACACCGGAGGAGGCACTGCGGCGGATCGCCGAGGTCGACCGGCGCGCCCGGCGCCCGGCGCGCGTCGTCGGCCTGCTCTACGCGGTCGTCGGCCTGGGCACGATCGTCTACTGGCCCGTCATGTTCCTCGGCCCCGCCTGGTCGCGGCTCGCAGCCGGAGTGGCATGGATCATCCTGACCGTCCTGTTCGTCGGTTATCTCGGCGGCATGAGGGTCCAGGACCCGGAGGTCAACCGGGCCAACAAGGCGAACGGCCCCGTGACGATCTCGTACGTCGTCCTGACCCTGGTCGTGTTCGTGTTCGGCGCGTTCTTCCATCCCGGCGACCCGGGCGGCGGCTGGAGCGCGGCCCTGATCGCGCTGTCGCTCTGCGCGGGTGCCCCGCCCCTCTACGCGGCGTGGCGCGTGCTACGGGCGGAGCGGTGAGCGGTACGAACGGCGCCGGCGGCGCGGAGGAGACGGGCCGCGGGAGCCGTACGGGCGGCGACGCGGGCCGGGCGGCACGCAGTACAAGAAGCGCGGGAAGCACGGAAGGCGGTGCGGGCTCGCACCCGAGGCACGACCTCGACGACGTCATCCACGCGCCCGTCCGGCTGTCGATCATGGCCGCCCTGGCGGCCACCGACAAGGCCGAGTTCCGCTTCCTGCGCGACACGATCGAGATCAGCGACTCGCTGCTCTCCAAGCACGTCATCACCCTGGAGGAGGCCGGCTACGTGCGCGTGGAGAAGGCCTTCGTGGGCAAACGTCCACGCACCTGGCTGGCCATGACCGACGAGGGCCGCCGGGCGTTCCATGACTACGTCTCCGTGTTGAGGCGCCTCACCGAGGGATCCCCCCAATGATCGAGATAGACGACCTGCACAAACGGTACGGCGACAAGGTCGCCCTGGACGGCGTGACGTTCTCCGTGCGGCCCGGCGAGATGTTCGGTTTCGTCGGCGCGAACGGCGCGGGCAAGACCACCACCATGCGCATCCTGATGGGCGTGCTCACCGCCGACTCGGGCTCCGTGCGCCGCGACGGCAAGGCCCTGACGTTCGACGACCGGCGCCGGTTCGGCTACATGCCGGAGGAGCGCGGCCTCTACCAGAAGATGAGGGTCGCCGAGCAGGTCGAGTACTTCGGCAGGCTCAACGGCCTGACCCCGGCCGGGGCGCGGAAGGCCACCGCCGACCTGCTCGAACGGCTCTCGCTCACCGAGCGCGCGAACGACGCGGTGGACGCGCTCTCCCTGGGCAACCAGCAGCGCGTGCAGCTCGCGGTGGCGCTGGTGCACGACCCCGAGGCGCTCGTCCTGGACGAGCCCTTCTCCGGGCTCGACCCGCTCGCCGTCGACTCGCTGGCCGGGGTGCTCGCCGAGCGGTGCGCCGCGGGCGTGCCGGTGCTCTTCTCCAGCCACCAGCTGGACCTCGTCGAGCGGCTCTGCGACTCGGTCGGCATCATCTCCGCCGGCCGCGTGGTGGCCAGCGGCACGGTCGAGGAGCTGCGCGACCGGGAGGGACGCGGCCGGCTCAGGGTGGTCGTCAGGGACGCCTCCCCCGGCTGGGCCTCGTCCCTGCCGGGGGAGGTCACCGAGAAGGGCGACGAGGTCCTCGTCGCGGGCGTCGACGGCGACGGCCAGGAGATCCTGCGCCTCGCGGTCAAGGCCGGAAGGGTCGAGCACTTCGGCTGGCAGCGCCCCACGCTCACCGAGATCTTCAGGGAGGCCGTCGCGTGAACGGATTGTGGCTGGTCGCGCGGCGGGAGATCGTCACGCGCGGCCGTACGAAGGCGTTCGTCATCGGGCTCGTGGTCAGCGCCGTCCTGGTCGCGGCGCTGGCGTTCCTGCCCAGGCTCTTCTCCGGGCCCGACTCCTACACCGTGGGTCTCGTAGGAGCGCAGTCCCAGGCTCTGGGGCCGGCCCTGACCGGCACGGCGAAGGACGTGGAGCTCACCGTCAGGCAGTTCCCCGACGAGGCCTCCGCGAGCGGCGCGATCACCGCGGGCGACGTGGACGCCGCCGTGGTGGACGGCCGCAGGGTGCTCGCCGACGGCGAGGTGGACCGCGAGCTCGGCCTGCTGCTGGAGGCCGCGAACCAGACCGCCCAGACCCAGCGGCAGCTGTCCGAGGCGGGCCTCGACCCGGCCAAGGTGGCCGCCGCCATGCGGGTCGCCCCGCTGGAACAGGTCTCGGTCGGCGCCGACGCCCGCTACGCGGGCGTGCGGGTGGCCGTCGCGTCCCTGCTGGTCATGGTGCTGTTCTTCCTGCTCATCTACTCCTCCATGTACGTCGCCATGGGCGTGGTCGAGGAGAAGGGCAGCCGGATCGTGGAGATCCTGCTCACCTCGGTCCGTCCCTGGCAGCTGCTCGGCGGCAAGATCGTGGGGCTGGGCGCGCTCGCGCTGGCCAACATGGTCGTGATCATCGTGGCCGGTCTCGGCGCGGCGGCGGCGACCGGCCTCGCGGCCGACCTGCCCCCGGGCATGACGGGCATCGTGGTCAGCGCGCTGTTCTGGTTCGTCCTCGGGTACGCCTTCTTCGCCGCGATGGCGGCGGCGCTCGGGTCGCTGGTGTCCAGGCAGGAGGACGCGAACAGCGTCCTGACCCCGATGACGATGCTCATGATGGTCACCTACCTGGTGGCCTACTTCGCGGCGGTCCAGCCGGGCAGCCCGCTGGCCAGGATCCTGTCGCTGGTGCCGCCGTTCTCCTCGATGGTCATGCCGGTCCGGATGGCCGGGGGCGAGGTGCTTCTCTGGGAGATCGCCGTGGCGGCGGTCCTGATGCTGCTGGCGACGGCGGGCACCCTGATGCTCGGCGCCCGCATCTACAGCCGCGCGGTCCTGCGTACCGGCGCCCGGGTCAAGCTCTCCGAGGCGATGCGCTGACCTTCCCCGCGTGCCCCCCCGGGCCCGTACGGCCCGGGGGGTCCGTCCTTCAGGTCACAGGGCCACAGGGCCGCCGGGGCGTCTGGACGGATCGCGGGGATCCGGGCCCCGTCCGGCCGGTAGGGTTCGGTCATGCGTCTGGTCATAGCGCGGTGCAGCGTGGATTACGTCGGGAAGCTCACCGCCCATCTTCCGATGGCGCCCCGGCTCATCCTCATCAAGGCCGACAGCAGCGTCTCCATCCACGCCGACGACCGGGCCTTCAAGCCGCTCAACTGGATGAACCCGCCGTGCAAGCTCCGCGAGGAGGAGGGCACCTGGACGGTGACCCACGGCAAGACCGGCGAGAAGCTCGTCCTCACCATGGAGGAGATCATCCACGACACCAGCCACGAGCTGGGCGTGGACCCGGGCCTGATCAAGGACGGGGTCGAGGCCCACCTGCAGGAGCTGCTCGCCGAGCACATCACCACCCTGGGCGCGGGCTGGACGCTCGTGCGCCGCGAGTACATGACGGCCATCGGCCCCGTCGACATCCTCTGCCGCGACCACACGGGCGCGTCCGTCGCCGTGGAGCTCAAGCGCCGCGGGAACATCGACGCGGTGGAGCAGCTCACCCGCTACCTGGAGCTGATGAACCGCGACCCCCTGCTCGCCCCGGTCGCCGGCATCCTGGCCGCCCAGAGCATCGCCCCCCAGGCCAAGACCCTGGCCGAGGACCGCGGCATCCGCTGCGTCACCCTCGACTACGACGAACTGCGCGGCATCGAGCGCAACGACACCCTGTTCTAGCCCACCGGACCTCACCCCCGGCGCTCCGCGCGAACCAAGCTCGGGCCGCGCCTCCCGGGGCGCCGCCCCGGCCCCCGGGCGAAGGGCCTTCCGGCCCCTCGCGCTCCCCGGCCGTCGGCCCACTTACAAGCTACGCCCCCCATGAATCCCGGTGGTTTTCATCCACCTGCCACGACTTCGTCTTCCCGGCCGCACGAGCCGCCATCTGCTCGGTGGCGATGATCCTGCGTCCGGCTGTAACAGGGTCGTACACTGCGGTTATGAGCCCGATGCGCGAGGAGCTTCATCTGCTGGTGGACGAGTTGCCGGAGAGCCGGGTGTTGCCGGTGCTCGCGCTCGTCAGGGAGAACGTGTCGTCATCCCGTCGGCGGGAGAAGGCCGCGGTGGCGCTGGAGAACATCCGTAACCGGATGCGAGGGGCGACCGGAGTGGACGAGGAGTTGGACCGGCTCCGGGACGAGTCACGTGGCTGACGCCTACATCGTTGACACTGGCGTCTTCCTTCGCTGGTTCGTCGATCAGCCCGGGTTCGAGCGTGCCCGCGAGGTTCAGGAGGCGTTCCTGGACGATCTCGTCGAGTTGGAGACAGCGGACTTCGCTTGGATCGAGGTAGC
The DNA here is from genome assembly GCF_042888905.1 of Streptosporangium sp. NPDC002721. NCBI lineage: Bacteria > Bacillati > Actinomycetota > Actinomycetes > Streptosporangiales > Streptosporangiaceae > Streptosporangium > Streptosporangium sp. NPDC002721. The sequence continues at coordinate 96,652 of NZ_JBIAQI010000028.1, read as the reverse complement.
CGGGGTGCTCCGAAAGAAAGGGCTTCTGGCGGGCCGCCTGACGGCGGAGGAGTTCGCGATGGCCGTACGCGTCATCGACGATCTCGGTGTGACAGTTCATCCGATCGGTGCCGACCATCTGGAGCGGGCCGCCGGGTTGGCCGCACGGCTGACGCTGCGCATGCATGACGCCGTCTTCGCCCAACTGGCCCTCGATCGTGGAATTCCCTTGCTCACGACGGACGCCAAGCTCTGTCACGCCGTCGAAGGCGTGGTGAAGGCCGAACTACTCCGAGGCGTGGGAGAAGCCTGATCTCGTTTGGTCACCGAGGCCGATCACGGCGCCATGAGCGGTCCTCGCCACCTCCTCGCGCTCCGCGCGCACCAGTCCCGGACTGTGCCTTCCGGGGTGCCGCCCCAGCCCCCGGCGAAGGGCCTTCCGGCCCCTCGCGCTCCCCGGCAGTTCCGCGGTTCCCCTTACAAGCGGGAACACAGCCGGGCGGAGACCATGGCCGAGGCCGCCGGAGCTCGGGCGGAAGCTCTACGGCCGCTACGGCGTGCCGAACTCGCCGTCCAGCACTCCACCGAGGAACGCCGACCACTCCGCGGGTGTGAAGACCAGGGCGGGGCCGTTCGGGTTCTTGCTGTCGCGGACGGCGATGACACCGGGCAGGTTCCGCGCCACCTCGACGCAGGCACCCCCCTGGCTGTTGCTGCGCGCGCTCTTGCGCCATTCGGCACCAGACAGGTCTACAGGCTGATCGTTGACGGACATCCCCGCGTCCCTTCTCCAGGCGGTCACCGCCCAAGCTCGGCCGCGATTTTCGCGATGAGCGTTCTTGAGGCCTCTACCGGCAGTGCGGCTGCGCGCAAATGGTCGAACATCAGCGTATATCGCTCAACTTCTGGAGTCTTCTCCAAATACAGGGTGCCGGTCGTGTACTCGATGTAGACCACATCGGGATCGTCAGAGCCGAAACCCAGCACGTGGAACGGGCCGTCCATCGCGGCGTGCGCGCCGACCGAGAACGGAAGGACCTGCAGCGTCACGTTGCGCAGCTCACTGGCCTCAACCAGCCGCAGGAGCTGCTCCCGCATGGCCTCCGGCCCACCCACCATGCGGCGGATGGCCGCCTCGTTGACGACCGCCCACAAATGCGGCGCCTCGGGACCGGTGAGGAGCTGCTGCCGCGCCAGACGGACGGCTATCCGCTGCTCGATGTCCTCGTCACCGATCAGCCCGGCCCGGTATACCGCGCGGATATAACTCTCCGTCTGGAGCAGGCCGGGCACGAACTCGGCCTCGTACACCCGCAGCGACGTCGCCTCGGACTCCAGTCCCACGTACGCCTCGAACCAGTCAGGCACCGCCTCGCCGTACGTGTGCCACCACCCGCGCTGCCGCGCCTCGCGGGCGAGTGTCAGGAGCCGGTCGGATTCCGGTGCCCGCACGTCGTAGACGGCGATCAGCGCGCGGACGTCGCTCGGCTGGATCGCGCGGCGGCCCGTCTCGAAGCGGCTGAGTTTCGTGGCGTGCCAGTCGATCTCGGCCGCGACCTGGTCGATCGTGAGCCCGCGTTCCTCCCGGAGGTGGCGCAGCTCGGAGGCGAGCCGACGGCGGCGGACGGTGGGGCTGTAACGACGGGTGGCCATCGGCACCTCTTCCATGGGCCACAGTGTGGCAGGCGATCAGGAGCGGAAAATAATTTTGAGTTAGTTGCCCTCTGGCAGTTGCCAAAAAGCAAGAGCAGCCGCAACACTGGCCATGCTCGCACCAGCCGACGCGGCGCACGCCCATATCGAACTACTCTCAGCGACGTTTCGATTACGGCGGGGGAAGTCGTCGCGTTCAAGAGCGCGCGGCCGGTGAGCGAGGAAAGAGGGCCCTCCTCGCCGGTCGCGCCCCGTGAACCACGCGTCCGTCAGCCCGACGACATCGGTCGACACGAGAAACGCCGCCGGACGCGCCGCCACCAGAGGAATCCGGATGGTCGATCTCACGATGCGACGACAGAACCGCCTAGAGCTCTGCGTACACCCCGGCGCCGCTTTCCTCGCGCGCATGCATGTACGCCGGACACTGATCGGCTGGGAACGGCAGGACCTGCTGGACACCGCCGAGCTGATCGCCTCCGAACTGGTCACGAACGCCATCAAGGCGACGGGTGACATCACCGTCTCCCACGAGGAGGCCATGCTCTCGCCCGACCTGGTGACGATCGGCATGTACCGGACCGGCTCGTACGTCGTCATCGAGGTGTGGGACGGCGACCGTACGCCGCCCGCCCCGAAGACCCCGTCCGACGACGAGGAGGGCGGGCGCGGTCTGCTGCTCGTCGAGTTGATGTGTCGCAGCTGGGGCTACCGGTGGCCGGCCACCGGTAGCAAGGTCGTCTGGTGCATGATCGCGGGTGATCCCGATCACGCGTCCGGTGGCGGGAGTCCTGTCCCAAGGTCACGCACCAAGGAATAAGCCACGTGTCCTCCGTTCGGTGGACACGGCGTTCCACCGAACGTTGGTGCCGCGCGAACCCCGTGAACGCGACGCTTATGACATGGACACAGCGGTAAGAGTGAGAGGCCTGACCAAGCGCTACGGCGACGTCCAGGCCGTCGGGGGGATCGATCTCGACATCCGCGCGGGCGAGGTGTTCGCGATCCTGGGCCCGAACGGGGCCGGGAAGTCCACCACGGTGGAGATCATGGAGGGGCACCGCACCAGGGACGCCGGAGAGGTCAGCGTCCTGGGCGTCGACCCCGGCAGACCCACCCGCGCGTGGCGTTCGCGGATCGGCATCGTGCTGCAGACGGCGAACGACGCGGCCGAGGCGACCGTACGGGAGACCGTGCGACATTTTGCAGGCTACTACCCCGGGGCCAAGGACCCGGACGAGGTGATCGCGCAGGTCGGGCTCACGGAGAAGGCGGACCAGCGGATCCGGAAACTCTCGGGCGGCCAGCGGCGCCGGGTGGACGTCGCGCTGGGGGTGATCGGCAACCCGGAGCTGCTCTTCCTGGACGAGCCGACCACCGGGTTCGACCCCGAGGCCCGCAGGCGGTTCTGGGAGCTGATCGAGGGCCTGGCCCGCGACGGCACCACGATCGTGCTGACCACCCACTACCTGGACGAGGCCGAGGCGCTGGCCGACCGGGTGGCCGTGGTCGCCGGGGGGCGGATCGTGGCCGAGGGCGAGCCGAAGACCCTGGGCGGCAGGGCCACCGCCAGGGCCCTGGTGAGCTGGTCCGACGAGGGTGAGCGCCGCTCCCTGGAGACGGACACGCCGACCAGGACGGTCCTGGAGCTGACCGCCCGCTTCGACGGCGAGGTCCCCGAACTGGCCGTGACCCGCCCCACCCTGGAGGACGTCTACCTCCGCCTCATCGAGACCCCCACCTGACCGTCTCCCGTACGAGCGCCGACCGATCTCCCGAGGTGACCACCCACATGAGCCAGACCCTTGCCCGACCTTCCGCCCCGGCCGTCCGAGCCGGGCAACCTTCCGTGATGCGACTGGGGCTGTCACGGACGGTCATCGAGAACAGGATGTTCTTCCGCGAGCGGGACGCGGTGATCTTCACTTTCGCCTTCCCGATCGTCATGCTGGTGATCTTCGGCTCGATCTTCGCCGGCGAGATGGAGGGGACCGGCCTGACCGTCTCACAGCTCTACGTGGCCGGGTTGATCGGGACCGCCACGATGACGGGGTTCCAGAACCTCGGCATCAACGTCGCGATGGACCGCGACGACGGCACCCTCAAACGGCTGGCGGGCACCCCGTTGCCCCGCACCTCCTACTTCATCGGCAAGGCCCTCAACACCCTGTCCGTCTCTTTCCTGCAGATCGTCATCCTGCTGGCCATCGGGGTCGCGCTGTTCGGCCTGGAACTGCCGTCGGAGGTGTCCCGGTGGGTGACCTTCACCTGGGTGTTCGTGCTCGGCGTGATCGGCTCGTCCCTGCTCGGGGTCGCGATCAGCAGCCTGCCCCGGTCGGCCAAGAGCGCCGGCGCGGTGATCGCGATGCCGTTCGTGGTGCTGCAGTTCATCTCCGGGGTGTTCATCCCCATCGCCCAGCTGCCGGCCTGGCTGGTGAACGTCGCCTCGATCTTCCCGCTCAAGTGGATGTGCCAGGGCTTCCGCTCGGTCTTCCTGGGGGACGCCGGCGCCATGCTCGAAGTCACGAAATCGTACGAACTCGACCGGGTCGCCCTGGTTCTGGGAGCCTGGGCGGTCGGAGGACTGGTGCTGTGCCTGATGACGTTCCGCTGGAAGAGCCGCCGCGACGGGTGAGCCCCGCCGACCACACCGAGCCCCCCGCCCGGGGGGCCGGCACCCACGCCTGGAAGTCGCTGTGGGGCTGGGAGGTGCTCCTGATCCTCGCGATCTTCCTGCCCACCTGGACCGCGCTCACCGCCGACGTGCCCGTACGCGAGAGGGTGGTCGTGGCGGGCTGCCTGGTCGCGATCCTGCCGCTCTATCTCCTGCTGGGCCGCCCGGCGATCATCGCCGGTGACCGGCTGCGGGGGGCGGTCTACATCGTCCTGCTGATCGCGCTGTTCACTCCCCCGGGACTCATCACGTCGTACACGACGTTCGCCCTGTTCGGGCTCTGCCCGCAGTGCTTCGTGGTCTTCCGCGTCAAGCGGGCGATGATCGCCGTGATCGCGCTGAACCTCTCCCCGATGATCCGCTACCTGTTCCTGGTCGGGGATCCGGAGCCGTTCAACTTCCTGATGGTCGCCACCATCGTCGTCTTCTTCTCCACCATCTTCGGCATCTGGATGGAGCGGATCACCACGCAGAGCGAGGAGCGGGCCGCGCTCATCGAGGAGCTGGAGAGCAGCCGGGCGAAGGTCTCCAGGCTCTCGGCCGAGCGCGGGGCACAGGCCGAGCGCGAGCGGCTCGCCGGGGAGATCCACGACACCCTGGCGCAGGGCTTCACCAGCATCATCATGCTGATCCAGGCGGCCGAGGCGCAGCCGGACCCGTCCCGTCACCTGGCACTCGCCATCCAGACGGCACGCGAGAACCTGACCGAGGCCCGCCTGCTGGTCACCACGCTGAGCCCGGCCCCCCTGGACGACTCGACCCTGGACGAGGCGCTGCGGCGGCTGACGAACCGGCTCGGCGAGGAGACGGACCTGTCCGGAGGGTTCGAGGTGCACGGGGAGTCCCGGCCGCTGAGCGCGCCGGTCGAGGTGGTGCTCGTCCGCGCCGCCCAGGAGGGCCTGGCCAACGTGCGCAAGCACGCGGACGCGGAATCCGTCGCGGTCTCGATCGCCTACCGCGACGGCTCCGTGCGGCTGGAGGTACGCGACGACGGACGCGGCTTCGAGCCGCTCGGCGGCCAGGGGTACGGCCTGCGGGGCATGCGGGCCCGCGTGGAGCAGGTCGGCGGGACCCTCACGGTGACGGGACCGCCCGGCGAGGGGACGGTCCTCGCGGTGGTCGTCCCCACCGACCGGCCCGACCTCACCACCGACGACCACCCCGACCCGCCCGGAATCCCCGGCGACCGGCCCGACCTCACCGCCGACGACCACCCGGACCTGCCCACCGCCCCCGGTGATCAGTCCGACCAGTCCGACCTGGCCGGCCAGCCCGCCCAGAGGGTGTGACACATGCTTCGCGTGATGATCGTCGACGACCACCCGGTGGTCCGCGAGGGCCTTCGGGGCATGCTCGAGGCCGACCCCGGGATCACGGTGGTGGGCGAGGCGGCGTCCGGGGACGAGGCCGTCGTGCGGGCCGGGGAGCTCGCGCCGGACGTGATCCTGATGGACCTGCGCATGCCGGACGGGGACGGGGTGAGCGCCACCTCGCGCATCCTCGGCGGGCGGCCGGAGAGCCGGGTGGTCGTACTGACCACCTACGAGACCGACGCCGACATCGTACGGGCGGTCGAGGCCGGTGCGGCGGGCTACCTGCTGAAGGACACCTCCAGGGCCGACCTGCTGGCCGCGATCCGCTCGGCGGCGCGCGGGGAGACCGTGCTGTCGCCGTCGGTGGCGACCAGGCTGGTCACCCGGATGCGGGCTCCGGTGGCCGAGTCGCTCTCGCCTCGCGAGACGGAGGTGCTCTCCCTGGTGGCGAGGGGGCTGACCAACGCGGAGATCGGCAAGGCCCTGTTCATCAGCGAGACCACGGTGAAGACCCACCTGCTGCGCGTCTTCGGCAAGCTCGGCGTCTCCGACCGCACCGCCGCCGTGACCACGGCCCTGGACCGGGGCCTGCTCACCCGCTAGGCGATCGCCCTCGGACCGGAACGCCAGGCGACCGCGCCCGGCTCGAAACGTGGAACGCCCGGCCGGAACACGCCTTTTCGGACCGCCATGAACCAGACGCCTTTTCCCCTTTCGCTCGTGGAACAAACCTCACTCCGTTCACACGAGCGAAAAGACCTTGACCGGCTACTCAGACTTGTCACCTTCTTGCACCGCAGATGTAAGCAATAATACAACGGCCCTTCCGCAAAAAGGATCTTGCACCCATAATGGTTGATTCCGGGGGCCAGAACCATGAGGTGGAAGTGATAAAGCGAGTATCTGTCAACCTCGCGCTGACCTGCGGGAGCTTGACATGAACGGACGGTCCTACCGGGGAATGTCGGCGGAGGAGCGACTGGCGGAACGCCGGGAGCGCCTGATCTCCGCGGCCTACGACCTTTACGCCGACCCCGGATTCCCGGAAACGACGATCGAGAGGTTGTGCGCCGCGGCACGCATCTCCAACCGCGCCTTCTACGAGTGTTTCTCGGGGCGCGACGAGCTGATGCAGACCGTGTACGACCGGTGCGTGCGCGAGACGCTGGAGACGATGGGGAAGGCCATAGACCAGGCCCCCGACACCCTGGCCTCCCGGGTCAAGACAGGGGTCACCAGCTACATCAGCTTCGTCACCGGCGACAGGCGCCGCGCGCGGATCATGCATCTGGAGGTGCGCCGGGCGGGCGACTGCCTCACCACCTCGAGACAGTCGGCCGTCGAGGCCCTCCTCAAGACGATCGAGTCGAACGTCGCCGATCTGCCGGAGGCCACGAAGGCCAACCAGCGCCTTCTCGCGCTGGGCATGATCGGAGCGGTCCAGGAACTGCTCATCGAGTGGGTCCTGGCCGACGACCCGCCTCCGGTCGGCAAGCTGATCGAGACCGCCACGCACATCTTCCACAGGTCCTTCGTGACCTGACCCCGGCGAGGAGACGACGAGGACGGGCCCGCCGGGCCCGTCCTCCGATATGTTCCGGCGCCGCCGTCGCCCCGAATCCCAGCGGCCGTCCGGATCAGGCCACCGCGGCCACGGGGAGCTCGACGGTGAGGACCCGGTTGAGCCGGGTCACCGCCAGCACCCGCATCACCCTCGGCGGCACCCCCCTCAGAATGAGGCGGCGTTCCGCGCCCACAGCGCGGCGATGCGTGCCCACCAGCACCCCGAGACCGGTGGCATCGATCATTTCCAGCCTGGAAAGATCTACGATCAGGTCGCCGTGCCCGGAGTCGACCGCCTCGTGCAGCCGCGGGCGCACTCGGGCGACGGTTCCCACGTCGAGACGGTTCCCGACGCCGACCACCTGTGCCCGGGGGTTACCAGGGACGCGCATGCCTCCTCCTCACGCCCGGCCGCCGAACGGGAGCGACCCGGCACAACGGCGGTGCGTCACCGCGGCTACTCGATTACGCACCGCGTTCATACGATGTCACAGCGTACAAGAAGGTGCGAACCTCCCTCGCTCCCGAGGACAGCCTCCGTACGAACATGTGGGTTCCTTGCCCGAATCAAGTGAGAAAACGCGGTTTAAAGCCAACCTTTTTGTTGGGCAGATCGAATCGCGGTGATCCGGTTGGTCGCGCCCAGTTTGGTGATGGCGCTGGACAGGTAGTTGCGCACGGTGCCCTGGGTGAGGTGGAGCGCGGCGGCGATCTCGGCGACCGAGGCTCCCTGGGCGGCCAGCTCCAGGGCGCCGCGCTCGCGCTCGGTGAGGGGGCTCTCCCCCGCCATCATCGCCGAGGCGGCCATCTCCGCGTCGAGATAGCGCCCGCCCGCGTGGACCCTGCGGATCGCCGTCGCCAGCTCGTCGGCGGAGGCGTCCTTGGGGATGAAGCCGCGCACCCCGGCCGCGAGCGCCCGCCGCAGGTGTCCCGGCCGCCCGAAACTGGTCAGCATCAGCACCGCGTGCCCCGGCAGCGTCTCGGCGACGCTCAGCCCGTCCATCCCCGGCATCTCGATGTCCAGTACGACCACGTCGGGCCGGTGCTCCAGCACGGCCGCCGCCACCAGGTCCCCCCTGGCCACCTCGGCCACCACCTCGACGTCCGGCTCCAGGTCGAGCAGGGTGGCGATCGCCTTCCTGACCAGGTGCTCGTCGTCGGCCAGCAACACCCGGATCACCGCGCCACCCCCGCCAGACCGCCCGCCTCGCACGAAACACCCGCCCCCACCGGGCCGCCCGCCCCGGCCGAACCGCCCGCCCTCACTGGAGGGCCCGGCGCCGCCGTCGTCGTCTGGATCATCATTCTCCCTCCAGCGGAACCGTCGCCCGCAGCCCGAACTCCCCCGGCCCGCCGGGGCCCGCCGTGACGGTCCCGCCGATGGCGGCGACCCGCTCCGACAGCCCGACGAGACCCGTACCGCCCCGGCCGTCCACCCCGCTCACCCCGTCGTTGGCCATCTCCAGCACGGCGACCCCCTCCCGGAGGGTGATCGCGATACGGCACCAGGTGGCGGAGCTGTGCCGCAGCACGTTGGTGGTGCCCTCCCTGACCACCCAGGCCAGCAGTGTGGCCACCCCCTCGGGTACCTGGTCGCGCGGCGTCTCCAGGGTGCAGCGGATGCCGCCCGCCTCCAGCACCGCGGTCATCGCGCGCAGCTCGGCCGCGAGGTCGACCGTGCGGTAGCCGCGCACCGCGGCGCGGATCTCCTTGAGCGTCTGCCGCGCCAGGGTCCGTACCTCGTCCATCTCCCCGGCCGCCCGAGCGGCGTCCACCCCCGAGAGCTTGGCGGCCACCTCGCTCTTGACGGCGATCGCGGAGAGGCTGTGCCCGACCAGGTCGTGCAGGTCGCGGGAGAAGCGCAGCCGCTCCTCGGTGACGGCGAGCCTGGCCTGCGCCTCCTTACCCTCCTCCGCGGTCCTCACCACCCGCCAGAACCACAGCTGGAACCGGTTCGCCCACGGCGCCGCCACGGACACCCCGATGTAGGCGCCGAGGGCGGGCCAGACCCCCTCCGGGTACGGCGGCAAGAACGCGTCGCCGAACCCGAGATCGAACCCGGGATCGGTATCGGCGCCCGGCGGCGCGAGAAGCACGCCGACGGCGATCGCCCCGGCGGTGGCGGCGATCGTGGCGTACCTGCCCATCAGCAGCACGGCGCCCGACGCCCACGCCGGACCGAGCAACCCCCAGGTCCAGGGAGCGCCGCCGTCCTGGGTCAGCAGGAGGACCACCGCGACCACGGCCGAGGCGACGATCTCGCCCCTCGCGGACGTCCCGGCCACGGCCGCTTCGAGGATCCTCATGTACAGGACACTGAAGATCACCAGACCCGGCACCCCGACGACCAGCAGCGGGAGGCGGGACTCCCCGCCCACATCCGACAGCGAGCCGAGCGGGCCGATCCAGGCCAGGACGAGGCCCAGGGTGAGGGAGAGCACGGTCATCCGGCGGAGCCGCTGGACGGGGGACCGCTGCTTCCTCCGGGGAAACGCGGAGGGGATGAGACGCACGAGGCGCCTCATCCCTTTCACGCTGACATTTACCGACATTTCGTTATGAACGTTAGCCGTGCCGGGGTTCCCAGCGGAACAGCCACCTGGCCAGCAGCCCCGCCACCGCGATCCAGGCGAGCAGGATCGCGAAGGACGGCAGCGCGGCCACCCACTGCCCGCCCATGCTCAGCGCCTCCCCGCCCCCGGAGACGTGGTCCCCGCCCAGGAAGGCGGTGCGCGAGATCTCCACGACCGGGGTCGCGGGGAGCAGGGCGGCGACGTCGCCCAGCAGGCCGGGCAGCGTGTCGGCGGGGAACGCGATCGGGGCGCCGACCAGGACGACCAGGAGCACCGGCAGCACCGTGACCTGGGCGAGCTCCGCGTTGGGCGTGAGGCCGGAGAAGGCGGCGGCGAGAAGGCAGAACAGCACGACCCCCAGGATGGCGACGATCACGAGCATCGGCACGTTGGCCACCGTGACCCCCTCGGACCGCCGCATCCAGACGGCCAGGAGCGCCACTTGGGCGAGATAGAGCGCGAGCGCGCCGAGGGCGCTGCCTCCGAGGATCGCCGGGCCCGACGGCTGGCCCGCGCGCAGCCGCTTGAGCACCAGTTCCTCGCGCCGGGCGGTGAAGGAGTTCACCAGGTTGACGAAGACCGCGAACACCAGCAGCAGCCCCGGCAACCCGGCCAGCACGAACACCCCCCCGGCCACACCGTCGATCTTCTCGTTGCCGATGGCCTGGGTGTACACCCAGGCCATCAGGAGCGGCAGCAGGAGCACGTTGAACAGGACCGTGGTGTTCCTGCTCACCAGGGTCAGGTCGATCCTCGCGAGCCGCACCGCGTGCAGAACGTCGGTTCTCATGGTCATTCGCCCCTTCTCGCCGTTCCCGCCGCCACCGGCCCGCCGGATCCGGCTCTCTCCCCTTCGGGCTGCGTCTCCCCGGCCACGCGCATGAAGACGTCCTCCAGGGTCCCCCGGCGCACGGCCAGCCGTCCCAGGGTCTCCTCCCGCGCGTCGGCCCACTCCAGGAGCCGCCGCACCGCCGCGTGCGCGCGGGCCTCGCCCCCCGCCCCGGTCAGGATGTAGGTGATCCCCGTGTCACCTGTGTCGCCGCCGTAGGTCAGTACCGGGGCCACGCCGTCCAGCGAGGGAAGGTCCCCGAAGGACCAGGACGTGCCGGGGAGGCGGAAGGAGATCCGGTCACCCGACCCGGCCACCACCTCCTCGACGTCGCCCTGGAGGTGGATCCTGCCCTCGTGCATGATGGCCAGCCGGTTGGCGAGGCGCTCGGCCTCCTCCAGGTAGTGGGTGGTGAGCAGCACCGTGGTGCCGCCCGCCCGCAGGTCCTCGATCACCTTCCAGGTGGCGCGGCGCGCCTCGGGGTCCATGCCCGTGGTCGGCTCGTCCAGGAAGAGCACCTCCGGCCGGGAGATCACCGCCAGCGCGAGGTCGAGCCTGCGCCGCTGGCCGCCGGAGAGCTGCCGCACCCGGGTCCTGGCCTTCCTGCCGAGCCCCGCGGCCTCCAGCGCGTCCATGACCCGCGGATCCGTGCCCCTGCGCCGGCCGAGGGGGGAGAACGTCCCGGAGGAGGGTCCGGCGGGGGTGCCCGCGCGGGCAGCGCGGGTAGCGCTGCCCGCGTCCCGGCTGAACCCCTCCCACAGGCCGACGGTCTCGGCGACCGTGAGGTCCCCGAGGAAGCCGCCCTCCTGCAGCATGATCCCCACGTGGGGCCGCAGCTTCCGGCGCTGCCTGACCGGGTCGAGCCCGAGCACGCGGACGCTGCCGTCGGTGGGGGTCCGGAACCCTTCCAGGACCTCCACGGTGGTGGTCTTGCCGGCACCGTTCGTGCCGAGCAGGGCGAACAGCTCGCCCCTCGGGACCGTGAAGGAGACGCCGCGCACCGCTTCGAAGTCGCCGTACGCCTGCCGCAGACCGCCGACCTCGATCACGTTGTCGAGGCCGGCGGCGGCGCCGGGCGGGTCCGTCACCTGTGGTGTTCTCATGGGGACAATCGTCGTCGTCCCGCGTTCCCCCAGGTAGTCGCCGATATCACCGGAAGGGCAGTGATTCCTGATGCGTTTCGGATGACAAATGTCAACCACGGGCGGGACGGCGGCGCGGGACACCGCCGGGACGGCCGGGTGCCGCTACGGCCGGGACGCCGCCGGGACGGCCGGGTGTCACTACGGCCGGGACAACGGCGGAACGGCCGGGTGCCGCTACGGGCGGGGCGGCAGTGCGGGACGCCGCCTGGACGGCCGGGTGGCCGGGTCGGGCGGGGTCGCCGCCGGGCGCTCCTCCAGCGCGGCCAGCACGAGCCGTACCGCCTCCTCGATCTGCGGGTCCCTGTCCTCGGCCCAGTCGTCGGGGGCGATGTCGACCTCGACGTCCGGGTCGACGCCGTAGTTCTCCACGCCCCAGCCCAGCCCCTCGAACCAGAAGGAGTACTTGGGCACGGTGATGCGCGTGCCGTCGACCAGGCGGTGGGCGTCCTCGATGCCGATGACCCCTCCCCAGGTACGGGTGCCCACCACGGGCCCGAGCTTGTGGATCTTGAAGGCGGCGGTGACGATGTCGCCGTCGGACCCGGCGTTCTGGTCGGTGATCGCGACCAGCGGGCCGCGCGGCGCGTCCTCGGGGTAGGTGATCGGCGTCATGCCCCTGGGCAGGTCCCAGGCGATGACCTTGCGGATCAGCTTCTCGATGACCAGCTCGGAGGTGTGGCCGCCCCGGTTCCCCCGTACGTCCACCACCAGCCCCTCGAAGGTCATCTCCCTGCGCAGGTCGCGGTGGAACTGCGCCCAGCCCTCGGCCACCATGTCCGGGATGTGCAGGTAGCCGAGGCGCCCGCCGCCGAGCTCCCTGACGCGGGCCCGGCACGCGGCCACCCAGTTCTGGTAGCGCAGGCGCCGGTCGTCGCGCAGCGGCGTGACGACCACCCGCCGGCCGCCGTCCAGGGTGAGCTCGACCGGCTTGTCGGCGGCGCCGACCAGCAGCCGTGCGGGCCCCTCGGGCGGCACCGGGCGCCCGTCGACCGCGAGCAGCGCCTCCCCCGCCTGGACGCCCGGCCCCGGCCCGGCCAGCGGCGAGCGGGCGTGCACGTCGGAGGACTCGGCGAGCAGCACCCGGTCCACCCGCCAGCGGTCGTCGTCGCCCCTGGAGAGGTCGGCGCCGAGCAGCCCGATCGGGTCGGAGGCCGGGTGGCCCCAGGGAGCGGCGTCGACGTAGGCGTGCGAGCTGCCCAGCTCTCCCACGACCTCCCACAGCAGGTCGGCGAAGTCGTCGGCGGTGGCGACCCGGTCCACCAGCGGCCGGTACTCCTCCAGCACGGCCTCCCACTCCACGCCGGCCATGTCCTCGACCCAGAAGTCGGCGCGCATCCGGCGGCCCAGCTGGGCGTAGGCGTGCCGCCGCAACGCCGCCGGGTCGGCGGTGATCCGGATCCTGGACAGGTCGACGGTCGTGTCGTCGCCGTTCTTGCCCCCCGGCTTGCCCACGGCGGGACGGACCGTGAGCGTGCCCTTGTCGCTGACCACGAGCTGGGTGCCGTCACCGCTCACCCGGTACCAGTCGAGCTTGTCGACCACTTCCTCCCACTTGCGCTTGACCAGGTCGTAGCGGTCCAGCGCCGGGCGGGGCGCCTCGCCCCCCACCTCGTCCCTGTCCTCGCCGAGCTCCCCGGCCAGCGGCTCCCGCAGCCAGACGAACCCGCCCTTGACCGCCCGCAGGTCCGAGTAGCGCCCCTCGGGCACCGGCACCTGCACGACCCTGGTGGCGATGCCCTCCAGGTCCACGGCGACCGCGCCGTCGTCCTTCCTGCCGTCGTCGTCGCCCGAGCCGGAGTCGGCGGCCCGCCCCGCGGAGCTGGGCGCGAACGGGGACGGCGTGGACGCCGACAGCGGCACCAGGTAGGGCCGGTAGCCGAAGGGGAAGGACATGTCGAAGGAGTGCGCGTCGTAGACCGGGTCGAAGCCGCGCCGCGACAGGAACGCCAGATAGTCCCCCGCGAACGCGGGCGAGATGTCCACGAACCGGCCGTCGGTGACGTCGGTCACGACCCGGTCCGCCACCCTGGCCAGTTTGATCCTGCGCAGCTGCGGGCCGTCCGGGTGCGACCAGGCCAGCCAGGCCGAGTCGGGCGACCAGCTGAGGCCGTGGATCTCCCCGTCGGCCCGGGCCAGCTCCACGACCTCGCCGGAGGCCACGTCGGCCAGGAGCAGCCGCCCGTCCCTGGCGCTCACCGCGACCGTGTTCCCGTCGGGCGCGACGGCCAGGTCCCCCACCTCGCCCAGCGCGCCCGTGGCGATCCTGCGGCGCTCCCCGCCCCCCGCCGGGGCGATCTCCAGCCCTTGCGTCCCGCCGTCGTCGAAGACCCACACCACGCGGTCGTCGCCGAGGACGCGGGGCAGCCCCGCCGACAGGCCGTCACTGAGCTGCCGCGCCGGGCCGTCCCGGTGGGTCACCCAGTGCACCGACCCCTGGACCTCCACCGCGCTGGCCCGCCCGGTCGCGTCCACGGCCAGGTCGTGCAACCGCCTGCCCGCGCTGACCTGGTACGGCTGCCGCCCCCGCAGCGGGGAGCCCAGGGTGATGTCGAGCTTGCGGGCCTCGGCGTCGAGACCGTCCAGGAGATAGACGTCCCCGGCGTTCTGGTAGACGATCCGGGTCCCGTCGGTGGTGGCGTGCCGGGCGTAGAAGACCTCGTGGTCGGTGTGACGGCGCAGGCCGGAGCCGTCCGGCTCGCAGGAGTAGAGGTTGCCGACGCCCTCGTGGTCGGAGACGAAGACGAGCCGCCCCCCGACGAGCATCGGGTTGGCGAGGTGGCCGTCCAGGTCGGCCAGGACCCGGCCGAAGTCCCCCTCCCCCTGGCGCAGCCACAGGCGGCCCGCCGTGCCGCCCCGGTAGCGCTTCCAGGTCCCCGGGTCGCGGGCGAGCCCCCCGGTGAGCAGCGCCACCGCGTCCCCCGTGACCGAGAGATCGTTGACCGGACCGTACGGCAGCCGTTCGGGGCGTCCCTCGCCGAGCACGTAGGCCCAGGTCCGCGAGACGAACGGCTGGCCGGTCGCGCTGATCGCGAGCACCCCGCCCTCGGGCGTCCAGCCCCGGGTGCGGGTCCGCGCGTCTCCCCAATAGGTCAGCCGCTCCGCCGAACCGGACTCCAGATCCGCCAGGTAGACCTCGGGGGCGCCGTCGCGGACGCCGGTCCAGGCGACCTTCGTACCGCCGGGGGAGAGACGGGGGTGGGCCGCCGGGGCCCGGTCCGAGGACAGGCGCCACGCCCGGCCGCCGTCCGCCGGGGCCGCCCAGACGTCGTCGTCGGCGACGAAGGTCAGCGTCTCGTGGGAGATGTGGGGGAATCGCAGGTAGAAACCAGAAACCATCGACAAATCATATTGTCCACTATCGGGTTAATCAGGAGAGTTTTTTGGCCGATACGCTGAGCCACATGACGCGAGCTGACAGAGACAAGCCGGTGGTGCTCTCGAAGATCTACACCCGCACCGGGGACGACGGCACGACCGCGCTCGGCGACATGAGCCGCACCCGCAAGACCGACCCGCGCCTGGCCGCCTACGCCGACGTCGAGGAGGCCAACGCGGCGATCGGCGTCGCCCTCGCCACGGGGACCCTGGAGGCGGACGTCACCGCGGTCCTGTCCCGGATCCAGAACGAGCTGTTCGACGTCGGGGCCGACCTGTGCGCCCCGCTCGTGGAGAACCCCGAGTTCCCGCCGCTGCGGGTCGAGCCCTCCTACGTCGAGTGGCTGGAGGCCCGGTGCGACGAGTTCAACGAGCGCCTGAAGCCGCTGCGCAGCTTCATCCTGCCCGGCGGCACCCCGGCCGTGGCCGCGCTGCACGTCGCCAGGACCGTGGTCCGGCGGGCCGAGCGGACCGTCTGGTCGGCGCTGGAGGCCCACGACGACGTGAACCCGCTCACCGCGAGATACCTCAACCGGCTGAGCGACCTGATGTTCATCCTCTGCCGGGTGGCCTCGAACGGCGACGAGATCCTCTGGAAGCCCGGCGGCACCCGCTGACCTCGTAAACCAGGTCAGGCGACGTCGAGATAGGCGCTGGGCGGGGCCGACTCCAGCCAGGCGACGAAACCGGTCAGCGCCCGGTACCCCATGGCGAGCTCGAAGGCGTCCTGCCCGTTGCGGCACTCGATCGCCGTCACACCCTCGATGAACCCGAAGAACTCGCCGGACCCGACCCTGCGACGCCCGGAAACGACAAGGCCGCGCCTCACGATGACGTGGCGCGGCCTTGGAAGCAGACCTATGAGCGGGATCCAGTTGAGGTGGCCGTCGGCGTAGCGGGCCACACCGACCCGCCAGCCTCGCTCCTTGGACAGGGAGCGCAGGCAACAGAGCACCGATCCCCGGGAGCGGGTCAGTATCAAAACCCTGAGCCCCAGGAGGGCGACGAGCAGCCCCAGCACGATGAGAACATCCACCACCATGTCTGCTCGCCCCCCAAAAGCGCGTACAGCCTAAGAAGCAGAATTTATCCGACTTCTTCTCCGGCCGCGCGCAGCCGGGCCCGGGCACGCTTGGCCTCGGCGGCCGCGTCCGCGTCTTCCTGGTCGGCCTCGACCGAGGCCTGAGCCCGCTCCAGCGCGTTCTTCGCGCGGGCGACGTCGACCTCGGAACCCAGCTCGGCCAGCTCGGCGAGGATCGACACCTCGTCGTCGGCCACCGAGAGGAATCCTCCGTGGACGGCGGCGACGAGGTCGGACTCGCCGTCGCCCCGCTTGATCTTCAGCAGACCGCCCTCGACGAGAACGCCGAGCACGGGTGCGTGCTTAGGCATGATACCGATCTCGCCGTCGACGGTCTTGGCAATCACCATGTCGGCCTCACCGGACCAGATCTCACGCTCCGGGGAGACGACGCCTACTCGCAGCTTCGCCACTTTCTCTCCAGTTCCTTATCGAACCAGGCGCCGGTACGGCCGCGTGACCGTACCGGCGCCGAAGGCGACTAGCGGGCGAGTTCCTTGGCCTTGGCCACGGCCTGGTCGATGCCGCCGACCATGAAGAACGCCTGCTCGGGCAGGTGGTCGTAGTCGCCGGCGCACAGGCCCTTGAACGAGGCGATGGTCTCGTCCAGCGGGACGTTCTCACCGGGCTGGCCGGTGAAGGCCTCGGCGGCGTACATCGGGTGCGACAGGAAGCGCTCGATGCGACGGGCTCGGTTGACGGTGACCTTGTCCTCTTCCGAGAGCTCGTCGATACCGAGGATCGCGATGATGTCCTGCAGCTCCTTGTACTTCTGCAGGATCCGCTTGGTCTCCTGGGCCACGCGGTAGTGCTCCTCGCCGACGATCAGCGGGTCGAGGATCCGCGAGGTGGAGTCGAGCGGGTCCACCGCGGGGTAGATGCCCTTCTCCGAGATCGGCCGCGAGAGAACGGTCTGCGCGTCGAGGTGCGCGAACGCGTTGTGCGGGGCCGGGTCGGTGATGTCGTCCGCGGGGACGTAGATCGCCTGCATGGAGGTGATCGAGTGACCGCGGGTCGAGGTGATGCGCTCCTGGAGGACACCCATCTCGTCGGCCAGGGTCGGCTGGTAACCCACCGCGGACGGCATGCGGCCGAGCAGGGTGGACACCTCGGAACCGGCCTGGGTGAACCGGAAGATGTTGTCGATGAACAGCAGCACGTCCTGCTTCTGGACGTCCCGGAAGTACTCCGCCATGGTGAGGGCGGAGAGCGCGACGCGCAGACGGGTGCCCGGGGGCTCGTCCATCTGGCCGAAGACGAGGGCGGTGTCCTTGAGGACGTTCGCCTCCTCCATCTCCAGCCAGAGGTCGTTGCCCTCACGGGTGCGCTCGCCGACGCCGGCGAACACCGAGGTGCCACCGAAGTTGCGGGCGACCCGGCGGATCATCTCCTGGATCAGAACGGTCTTGCCCACGCCCGCGCCGCCGAACAGGCCGATCTTGCCGCCCTGCACGTACGGGGTGAGCAGGTCGATGACCTTGATGCCGGTGGTCAGCATCTCGGTGCGCGACTCGAGGGTGTCGAAGGCGGGCGACGGGCGGTGGATGCCCCAGCGCTCGCTGATCTGGAGCGAGGAGGTCTCGACGTCCAGCGACTCGCCGAGGGTGCTCCACACGTGGCCCTTGACGACGTCGCCGACGGGGACCGAGATGGCCGCGCCGGTGTCGGTCACCGGGGCGCCACGGGTGAGGCCGTCGGTGGGCTGCATGGAGATCGCGCGGACGAGGTTGTCACCCAGGTGCTGGGCGACCTCCAGGGTGAGGACCTTGGCCTCGCCCTGCAGCTCGACGTCCACCTTGAGGGCGTTGTAGATCTCGGGCATCGCCTCGACGGGGAACTCCACGTCGACGACGGGACCGGTGACCCGCGCGACGCGGCCCACGCCGGTCTCAACAGTCTGTGCAGTCATTTCACTCTTTCCCCGCTGCGGAGTCAGCCAGCGCGTTCGCGCCGCCGACGATCTCGCTGATTTCCTGGGTGATCTCGGCCTGGCGGACCTGGTTCATCTGCTGGGTGAACACGCGGATGAGCTCGTTGGCGTTGTCGGTGGCCGACTTCATGGCCCGGCGGCGCGAGGCTTCCTCGGAGGCCGCCGACTGGAGCAGCGCGGTGAAGATGCGCGACTCCACGTAACGCGGCAGCAGCGTGTCGAGGACCTCGCCCGCGGTGGGCTCGAACTCGAAGTACGGCAGCGGCGTGTCGGACGGGTCCTCGGCGGTCTCCTCGACCTCCAGCGGAAGGATCCGCTTGACCACGACCTCCTGCGTCAGCATCGAGACGAACTCGGTGGAGACGATGTGGATCTCGTCCACCCCGTCCTCGGCCGAGAAGGCCTCGATCAACGTGCCC
The DNA here is from genome assembly GCF_042888905.1 of Streptosporangium sp. NPDC002721. Lineage (NCBI taxonomy): Bacteria > Bacillati > Actinomycetota > Actinomycetes > Streptosporangiales > Streptosporangiaceae > Streptosporangium > Streptosporangium sp. NPDC002721. The sequence goes on along the minus strand of NZ_JBIAQI010000028.1, from coordinate 78,118 downwards.
GCGACCTCCTTGGCGTCGGAGTAGGCGGGCTTACGGGAGAAGCCGGTCCACTGCCCGCCCATCTCACGGTTGCGGAAGGCGTGCCAGGCGACGCCCTTGCGGCCCGTCACGAAGGGCACGGGCTCGACGCCCCTGTCCCTGAGCAGGTTGCCGAGCGCCTCGGCCTCACGCAGGATGTTGGCGTTGAAGCCGCCGCAGAACCCGCTGTCGCTGGTGACGATCAGGACGGCGGCCCTGGCGGGCTGCTCCTTGGCCACCGTGAGCGGGTGGTCGGTGCTGGAGGTGTTGCTGACCACGCCCGTGACCGCGCGGGTGATCTCGCGCTCGTAGGGCACGGCGGCCTGCATCCGCTGCTGCGCCTTGACGATGCGGGACGAGGCGATGAGCTCCTGGGCGCGGGTGATCTTCGCCGTGGACTTGACCGACTTGATCCGCCGCCGCAGCAGTCTTAGCTGGGCACCCATCGGCTACTTCTTCTCTGCCGTGCGGACTCGCTTCGTGATCTTCTCCTGGCCGACCTCGCCCTCGCCGAGCGCGGCGACCGGCTCGTCGTTGACCAGGTACTCACCGGAGGAGGTCTCGAAGCTCTTCTTGAACTCGGTGATGGCGTCCTTGAGGGCGGTCACCGCGTCGTCGGGCAGCTGCTTGGTCTCGCGGATGCCGTCGAAGATGCCCTTGTGCTCGCGGCCCAGGTAGTCGAGGAACTCCGTCTCGAAGCGGCGGATGTCCTCGACCGGGACCTCGTCGAGCTCGCCCGTCGTGCCGGCCCACACCGAGACGACCTGCTTCTCGACCGGGAACGGGCTGTACTGGGCCTGCTTGAGCAGCTCGACCAGGCGCTGGCCGCGCTCCAGCTGGGCGCGGGAGGCCGCGTCCAGGTCGGAGGCGAAGGAGGCGAAGGCCTCCAGGTCACGGAACTGCGACAGCGACAGGCGCAGCGTGCCGGCGACCTGCTTCATCGCCTTGATCTGCGCGGAGCCGCCGACTCGGGAGACGGAGACACCGACGTTGATGGCCGGACGCACACCCGCGTTGAACAGGTCGGTCTCGAGGAAGCACTGGCCGTCGGTGATGGAGATGACGTTGGTGGGGATGAACGCCGAGACGTCGTTGCCCTTCGTCTCGATGATCGGCAGACCGGTCATCGAGCCGGAACCCATGTCCTTGGACAGCTTCGCGCAGCGCTCAAGGAGGCGGGAGTGCAAGTAGAAGACGTCGCCGGGGAACGCCTCGCGGCCCGGCGGACGGCGCAGCAGCAGGGAGACGGCGCGGTAGGCGTCGGCCTGCTTGGTCAGGTCGTCGAAGACGATGAGGACGTGCTTGCCCTGGTACATCCAGTGCTGGCCGATGGCCGAGCCGGTGTAGGGCGCGAGGTACTTGTAACCGGCCGGGTCGGACGCCGGAGCGGCGACGATGGTGGTGTACTCCATCGCGCCCGCCTCCTCGAGGCGGCCCTTGACCTGGGCGATCGTGGAGCCCTTCTGGCCGACCGCGACGTAGACGCAGAGAACCTGCTTGTCGGGGTCGCCGGAGAGCCAGTTCTCCCGCTGGTTGAGGATGGTGTCCACGGCCACGGCGGTCTTGCCCGTGCCACGGTCACCGATGATCAGCTGGCGCTGGCCGCGGCCGATCGGCGTCATGGCGTCGACCGCCTTGAGGCCGGTCTGCAGCGGCTCCTTCACCGGCTGGCGCTGGACCACCGAGGGGGCCTGGAGTTCGAGGGCGCGCAGGCTCTCGGACTCGATGGGACCCTTGCCGTCCAGGGGGACGCCCAGCGGGTCGACCACTCGGCCGAGGAAGCCGTCGCCGACCGGCACGGACAGGACCTCGCCCGTCCGGCGGACCGACTGGCCCTCCTCGATCTTGCTGAAGTCGCCCAGAACAACGACACCGATCTCCCGGACGTCCAGGTTCAGTGCCAGGCCACGCGTGCCGTCCTCGAACTCAAGCAGCTCGTTCGCCATCGCCGAGGGAAGGCCGGAGACATGGGCGATACCGTCGCCGCAGTCGACGACGGTCCCGATCTCCTCGCGCGCGGCACCTTCCGGCTCGTACGCCTGGACGAAGCGCTCAAGTGCGTCCCGGATCTCGTCCGGCCGGATCGTAAGCTCCGCCATCTCTCTTCAGTCTCCCTATTCGCCTAGCCGGCCAACCGGCGGCGGACTTCTTCGATTCGTCCCGCGATGGTGGTGTCGATGAGGTCGTCCCCGATGTGGACCGAGAACCCTCCCAGCACCCGCGGATCCACCTCGACGTTCAGATGAACGTCGCGGCCGTACGAGGTGCGCAGCCACGTGGCGAGACGCTGCTTCTGCTCCTCTGAGAGCGCGACGGCGCTGCGCACCACCGCGACGAGGCGCTGCCGCTGGGCGGCGACCAGCTTGCCGAACTCCTCGAGCCCGCCCTCCAGGCTACGTCCTCGCGGATGCAGCACGAGCTGGGTGACCAGCCGCAGGGTGGTGGGTGCCACCTTCCCGGCGAGCAGGGAGCCCAGGAGCTCCTGCTTGGCCCCCGCGGGAGCGGCCGGCGCCGTCAGGGTCCGGTGAAGCTCCAGGTTCGAGGCGGCGATGCGCCCGAACCTGAACAGCTCGTCCTCGACGTCGTCGAGCCTGCTCTGCGCCTCCGCCTCGGCCGAGGCCGCGACGACGCCGAGGCGCTCCAGGGAGTCGGCCAGGTCGCCCGAGCGCGCCCACCTCGCGGACACGGCCGCGACGACCGTCTCCAGCGCGGCGTCGCTGACCTTGCCCTCCAGCAGCACCCGCACGATCTGCGCCTTCTGGGCCGCGGGCCGGGCGGGGTCGGAGAGGTTACGGCGGAGGCCGTGCTCACGGTCGAACAGGTCGGCGACCGAGAAAAGCTCGTCGGCCAGCGTGCCGAGGTCCGCGCTTCCCGCCACGGCGTTGAAGCGCTCTTCGACCTCGGCCAGCGAGGTCCTGCTCAGGCCCCTCATCAGCCGCTCACCGACACTCGCGCGTCACGCCTGGTTCGCCGTGTCATCAGCGGACCGCCGCGTTGCTCGACTCGAGCTCCTCGAGGAACCTGTCGACGGTACGGCGCTGGCGCGCCTCGTCTTCCAGGGACTCGCCGACGATGCGGCCGGCCAGCTCGATCGACAGGCGGCCGAGCTCCGTGCGGAGCTGGGCGAACGCCTGCTGGCGGTCGGCCTCGATCTGCAGGTGCGCGGCCTCGACCAGGCGGCGGGCCTCGGCCTGGGCCTCCTCGCGGAGCTCGGCCTTGATCTGCGCGCCCTGCTCACGGGCCTCCTCACGCAGCCGCGAGGCTTCGTGACGGGCTTCGGAGAGCTGGTCCTTGTACTGCTTGAGCAGCGCCTGGGCCTCGGCCTGAGCGTCCTCGGCTCGCTTGATGCCGCCTTCGATCGCATCGGTCCGCTCGACCAGGGTCTTCTGGATGCGCGGGGTGAGGATCTTGCCGACGACGAAGAGGACGACGAAGAAGGCGAAGCCGCCGACGACAAGCTCGTAGGTGTGCGGGATGAGGGGGTTAGCCCCCTCCTCCGCCGCCAGGAGCGAAGCTGCCTGAATCATTTGTGCAGCCTTCCGTCAGAGGTTTTCTGCGTCTTACTGACCGAACATGAACGGCGCGACAAGGCCGATGAGGGCCAGCGCCTCGGTGAGGACGAAGCCGAGCAGCATGTTCTGGCGGATCAGGCCGTAGGCCTCGGGCTGGCGGGCGATGGCCTGCACACCCTGACCGAAGATGATGCCGACGCCGATGCCGGGGCCGATGGCGGCGAGGCCGTAGCCGATGGAACCGAGGGAGCCGGTGACCTCAGCGAGGATTCCCATTGCCATGGTGTTGTGTTTCCTTTACAGGTCGGCCGGTGAGGGCTCACCGGTCTGGATATTCGAGGGAGGTCTGTGCGTCTAGTGGTCGGCGTGGAGCGAGTTGCCGATGTACATCGCGGCGAGCATCGCGAAGAGGAACGCCTGCAGGAACTGGATGAACATCTCGAAGCCCGTCATCGCGATCGTCATGACCACGCCGACCACGCCGAGCGGGGCGCCCAGCGGGGTGAGCTTCTCGAAGAGGAACCAGAAGCCGACGAGGCTGAAGAAGGCCAGGATGATGTGGCCGGCGAACATGTTGGCGAACAGTCGCACCGCGTGCGTGAAGGGCGCGATGATCATGTTGGACAGGAACTCGATCGGGGCCAGCAGCACGTAGATCGGCTTGGGCAACCCCGGAGGGAACATCATGTTCTTGAAGTAGCCGATCGCGCCCTGGTGCTTGACACCCAGGTAGATCTTCAGGACGTAGACACTGAGGGCCAGCACGATCGGGAAGGCGATGTGCGAGGCGACCGGGAACTGCACGACGGGGATGACACCCATCAGGTTCCAGACCCAGACCATGAAGAACATGCTGAGCAGCAGGCCCATCCACCGGTCGGCGTCCTTGCCGAGGAACGGCCGGGCGACCTGGTCGCGGACGAACATGTAGCCGATCTCGCCGATGTTCTGCACGCCCCGCGGCACCAGCTTCGGGCTGCCGAAGGCCGACCAGCAGAAGCCGATGACGATGATCGTGCTCAGCAGGGCCAGCAGCACCGGCTTCGTGAACCAGGCGACACCGGAGATGATCGGGGCGGCGTCGAAGAGTTCGAGTCCCGGAGGCGTGAACTCGTCCCCGGGAGCGAGGAGCGTCAGCGTGCTCACGCGGCGTTCCCTTCAGCGTGGTAGTTGATCGAAATTGCTTCGTCAGCGAAGCGACCGCCGCCGAAGGCTAGCGACCGTACTTCCGGTAGACCAGGTAGACGGATAGAGCGACCCCGAGAATCAATCCGATCGGGGTGAAGGCGACCACGCCAGTCCACTTGGACAGCAACCAGCCCGCACCGCCGTACAGGATCATCCCTGAGAGGAGATAGCTGGGGATCGACCAGGCGGCGCTGGCGAAGTCGCGGCCGTCGTCTTCGGGCCGGATTTTCTTTTCGCTCATCGCGGGCATGACGATAGCAGTCGCGGTGAGGACTAGTCATATCGGGCAGGGCCCAAGCCGCCAGCGAGATGATACGCCTCATCGCGGATCGCCCTGACCTGGAACCCGGGCATCGGGGTCGACGTAGAGCATTTTGAGCTTCATGAAGCCGCGCATCTCGCCGACCGTCCAGGCGATCGTGCACGCGATGGCCGCCCAGCCGAAGGCCTTGGGCTCGAACGCGGTGGCGTCCTCGAAGGTCTTGAGCAGAGCCATGATCACAAGAATCTTCACCGCGTAGCTCAGCACCGCGGCGGTCATCATCATCATGGGTGACACCCGGCTCGCGTACGAGACGGCCACGATGCCGAGGGTGAAGAAGATCGTGACGATCACGGTCCCGATCGCGGCACCGAGCGCGCCCTTGCCTCCGGCCAGCAACGCCGCGACGAGGATCACGACCAGCCCCACCAGCACCGTGGGTATCGCAGCCCCCTTCAGAAGGCGCACGTCGTTGGCCAGCATCGGCACTCCAAGTGACTGTTATCAAGCGAGCGATTGCTACCTTGCAGGTCTGGGCAGGTTCACCATCTGCTAGTGAAAGCTATCACAAGCTCAACGAAGAGCGCCTTTACCTGCCGTTTCAAGTGAACGATCAAGGAGGCGGGGAAAGCCGCTCAGAGCGGCGTCTCAGGGTTTGAGAAACCCTGACGGGGAGCGCTGAGTGACAGGTCGGGCCGCGCCACCGGCCGCGTGGTCGTGTCGTCGCCGGCGACGGCCGGACGCTGCCCCGGCGCCTCCGCGGGGTACGGGTGGGGCCTGACCCGGCCGGGCTGCTGCTCGCCGGGCCACGCGTGCCGCCCGGGACCCTCCGCGGGACCCGCGGGGCCCATGGGGCCGGCGGGATCCAGCGGGCCGCGCCCGTCACCGCGCCCGTCACCGCCCCCGTCGCCGCGCCCGTCGCCACGTCCCTCGGCCCTGCCGAGGTCACGGCGGGCGCGCCAGCGGGGCAGCGCCATCATCACCAGCACGCCGACGGCGAGCAGCACGGTCAGCGGGAACAGGATCAGCGGGACGCCCTCGATGGACAGCGCCACGACCGCGAAGGCGAACAGGAAGGTCCACGCGTACATGATCATGACGCTGCGGCGGTGCGAGTGGCCGATGTCCAGCAGGCGGTGGTGCAGATGCCCCCGGTCGGGCGAGAACGGCGACAGGCCGTTGGACGTGCGCCGGATCACCGCCATGATCAGGTCGAGCAGCGGGAGCACCAGGATCGCGACCGGCACGAGGAGCGGGAGGATGACGGGGAAACGGTTGATGCTGCTGGAGTCGAGCGGTGTGACCAGGATCATCGTGGAGGCGAGGACCAGGCCGATCAGCATCGCCCCCGTGTCCCCCATGAAGATCTTCGCCGGGTGGAAGTTGTGCGGCAGGAAGCCCAGGCAGATCCCGATCAGCACCGAGGCGATGACCGCCGTCGCGTTGATGCTGGTGTTGCCGTAGTCCTTCGACAAGGCCACCGAGTACGTCCACGTGGCCATGGCGGCGATGCCCACGATCCCGGCGGCCAGCCCGTCGAGCCCGTCGACGAAGTTGACGGCGTTGATCATGACGACCACGATCAGGATCGTTATCAGCGGGCTCAGCGTCGAGTCGAGGATGGTCTGCCCGCCCAGCGCGGTGGGCAGCGGGAGCCACGGCAGGCTGACGCCGAAGGTGACGAGCACCCCCGCGGCGCCGATCTGCCCGGCGAGCTTGACGAGGGCGTCCATCCCCAGCCAGTCGTCCAGGAAGCCGGTCAGCGTGATCAGGCCGCCCGCGGCGATCAGCGCGATCACGGTCTTGCCCTGGCCCTCGTCCGCCAGCTTGCCCCCGGCGTAGGGCAGCTCGGCGGCGATCAGCAGGCCCGCGACGAGGCCGCCGTACATCGCCAGGCCACCGAGCCTGGGCGTCGGCGTGGTGTGCACGTCACGATCGCGGACCTCGGGCATGGCGCCGATGCGGACGGCGAAAACGCGAATCAGCGGAACCAGCAGATACGTCACCGCGGCCGCGACGAGCGCCATGAGTAGATATTCGCGCACGGAACCAGTTTCGCGGATAGTCCGGCCACCTGTGACCGGAAAACGACACAGAACAGCTCATAGTTAGCTGGGATATATCCGGTGGGTCCGCGTCAGCACCGCGGCGCGCTCCCGTATCTCGCGCGTCGCGTCAGGGTTGCGGATGACCTGCGCCACCATCGAGGCCACCTCCTTCATCTCCTCCGGCCCCATGCCCTGGGTCGTGACGCAGGGAGTGCCGACCCTGATCCCGGACGTCACCGTGGGCGGCTCCGGGTCGTAGGGGATCGCGTTGCGGTTCAGCGTGATCCCGGCCGCGTGGCACCGCTGCTCGGCCTCCGCGCCGGAGATCCCGACGTCGCGCAGGTCGATCAGCGCCAGGTGGCTGTCGGTGCCCCCCGAGACGGGCCGCATGCCCTCGGCGGCCAGCGCGTCGGCCAGCACCCGGGCGTTGTCCACCACCCGCCGGGCGTACTCGGCGAACTCCGGCCGCAGCGCCTCGCCGAACGCCACCGCCTTGGCCGCCACCGCGTGCATGAGCGGGCCGCCCTGCACGAACGGGAAGACCGCCCGGTCGATCCTGGGCCCCAGCTCCTTCGTGCACATGATCCCGCCGCCCCTCGGGCCGCGCAGCGCCTTGTGCGTGGTGAAGGTCACCACGTCCGCGTACGGCACCGCGGAGGGCAGCACCCGCCCGGCCATCAGGCCGACGGTGTGCGCGACGTCGGCGAGCAGCCAGGCGCCCACCTCGTCCGCGATCCCCCGGAAGGCGGCGAAGTCGATCTCCCGGGGGTAGGCGGTGGCGCCACAGATGATCATCTTGGGCTGGTGCCGCAGCGCCAGCTCCCTGACCTCGTCGTAGTCGATCAGCTCGGTGTCCCTGCGCACGCCGTACGCCACGACGTCGAACCAGCGTCCCGAGAAGTTGACCTTGGAGCCGTGCGTGAGGTGGCCGCCGTGCGAGAGCTCCATCGCCAGCATGGTGTCGCCCGGCTGGAGCAGGGCCGCGTAGGCCGCCAGGTTCGCCGAGGCGCCGGAGTGGGGCTGCACGTTGACGTGATCGGCGCCGAACAGCCGCTTGGCCCGGTCGATCGCGAGCCGCTCGGCCCGGTCGACGACCTCGCACCCCGCGTAGTAACGCCTGCCGGGGTAGCCCTCGGCGTACTTGTTGGTGAGCGTCGAGCCCAGCGCGGCGAGCACGGCGGGGGAGGTGAAGTTCTCGCTCGCGATCAGCTGGACGCCCCCGCGGAGCCGGTCGAGCTCGTCGAGCAACACGCTCGCGATCTCCGGGTCCTCGCGCTGCAGGAGACCGAAATCTGGCCCGTAGTACGGTTCTGCGCCCATGTCTCACACCCCGAAGACGACGACTCACCCCCACTGTAAGCCCGCTCTCCCCGGTTATCCCACGTCAGGGACGTGCCACCCCCGGCGAGCGTGTCGCGGGGGATGCCCCCTCACCGGGCTGCCCACCACCCGGCGGTACCGCTCCACCCCGGCGAGCGTGCCACGGGGAGGCACCCTCGCCGGGAGGCCGCCTCAGGAGAAGGCGTGCGGGGCCCCGGCCCTGACCGGCACCCATCTCGGCGTGTCGGCCGCCTGGTCGCTGATCGACGTCAGGATCGCCTGGCGGTACAGGCTCAGGCGGGTGCGCCACTCCGTCATGTCCTCGACGTAGCGGCCGGAGACGGGGGCGTCCCAGACGTCCCTGCTCCTGGCGAGCTGGTAGGCCTTGTCGAGGCTGGCGGTCAGCGTGTCGAGCTCGGGGAGGACCTGCCTCCACATCATGACCAGCCGCTGGTAGTCGGGGTTGAACTCCCACGACGTGACGGCGTCCGGGGACGGCAGCCCGTTGTTGGCCGACGCCGGCGGGGTCTCCCCCGGCTGCAGCGGCTGCGGTGCGGGTGGATCCACGAACATCACAGGCTCCTCACCCTCGCTGACACGCTCCCTGCCTCCTGCTCACTTACCCGCCCCACCGCTGTTCACCGCCTCGCGTGTCCGGCCGCCCGACACCCACCGCCTGGCACTCGCGGTGTTCACCGTGCTCGCGGCCTCGCGCCCGCGTTCCGGCGATCACCGGCCGCCGCCCGGGGGCGGGATCGGCCGCAGCGGGTCTCCGGGGTCCACGTCACCCGCCGGGCCGTCGGGCCCGATGTCCATGGGCACCCAGGCGCCCTCGCCCCAGGTCTCCCCGTCGGGCACGCTCACACCCGGCATCTCCAGCGGTTCGATCTCGCGGACGTTGTCGGCGAGCGTCCTGAGCGCGTCGAGGTCGAGCGGTCTCGCCTCGGCGGTGACGACGTCGCTGCCGTCGTTCGCCCACCGGGCGACTGCGCCCTCGCCGCCCTCGCCGCCCCCGCCGCCCTCGCCCGCCTGCGCGGCCACCCCGCCGGGAGCCGCCCCCGCCGCCTGCCCGGACGCCCCCTCGGCACCCCGCGCCTCGCCGGAGACCGCGTCGCCGATGGACGGCACCGGCTCCCCGGCGGGCCGCGTGGCCGCCTCGCCCGAGGTCGTGCCCGCCGTCTGGATCGCGGGCTCACCTGAGGCCGTACCGGCGGGCCGGGGCGCGGCGTCACCCTGCGTCGCGGGGGCGGGCTGGGGCGCGGCGGGCTCACCGGAGGTCGTACCGGTGGACTGCGGCGAGGTGGTGTCGCCACCGGTGCCCGGCGGCTGGACGGTCTGGTCCGTGGCCGGGCCCGCGGTGTCGAGGAGGGGGTACGCGGGCCTGGCCGAGTCGAGCGGGGCGTGCGGCTCGACCCAGCCGGGCTGCCCCACGGTGGCGGAGGCGCCGTCGATCGTGGGCATCTCCAGCGGCGGGATGTCCTCGATGTTCTTCAGCAGCTCGTCGACCTCGGCCGCCGTGGGCGCGTCGAGCGGGATCTGGAGCACCTTCACCCCGTCGACCTCCACGACCTTCGCCCTGGAGTCGCCGCTCTGGTCGATGTCGTCGGGGTGGTCTTTTCTGGGGGTGTCGTGGACGGTGTCTCCGGAGGTGCCTCCCCCGTCCCTGGGCGAGCGCTCGTCGCCCTTGGAACCGGCGTCGCCCTTGGCATCGGGCGCGTTCCCCGTGGAATCCCCGCGCGGCGTCGTCTCGTCACCCTTGGAACCGGTGTCGCCCTTGGCGTCGGGCGCGTTCCCCGTGGAGTCTCCGCGCGGCGTCGTGTCGTCACCCTTGGAACCGGTGTCGCCCTTGGCGTCGGAGTCGTTCACGGGCACGTTGCCGGCCTGGTCCTGCCCGCGCGTCGTGTCGTCCGCGTTGACGATCTCCGGCCGCCTGTCCTCGGCCCCTGGCGTGGGCTCCCCCTGCGGCCTCTCGGGCACGAGGCCGGAGTCCGGGGCGGGCGTCTCCGGCGTACGCGGGACGTCGGGCGCCTCGCGCGGCGCGGTGTCGACCGGCTGCCCCCCGCCCTGCGGGTTCTCCCCCGGCCCGGGAACCGCGGGCTTCAGGTCCTCGACCCTCGGGGCCTCCGGCCGCGCGTCGTCGGCCCTCGGCGCGTCGGTCCTCGGGGCGTCCGGCGCGGGCGCGGAATCCTGCCTGGGCGCCTCGGGAGCGGGCGCGCCCTCGGCGTTCGGCGTCCCCGGCACGGGCGCGCCCTCGGCGTTCGGCACCTGCGGAGCGCGATCCGGCGCGGGCGCCTCGGGCCGCGTGTCCTCGGCCCTCGGGGCCTCCGGCACGGGATCCGGGGCGGGAGGCTCGGGACGCGGCTCCTCCGCCCTGGGAGGCTCCGGCGCGGGGTCGGGCCTGGGAGGCTCCGGTCGCGGCTCCTCGGCCCTGGGAGGCTCCGGCGCGGGGTCGGGCCTGGGAGGCTCGGGACGCGGCTCCTCGGCCCTCGGAGGCTCCGGGGCGGGATCGGCCCTGGGAACCTCGCGCGGCGCGCTGTCGGTCGGCTTGCCGGTCTCCTTACCGGCCTCCTTGCCGCTGTCCTTGCCGGTCTCCTTGGACGTCTCCCCTTCCCGTGGGGAGGTCTCGTCGGCCTTCGAACCCGTCTCCGGCTTGCGCTCGTCGCCTCCGGACGCCTCGGGTTTCGGCGTCTCCTTCCGATCGTCGCGATCGTCGCGCGGGGAGGTCTCGTCACCCTTCGAACCCGCCTCGGGCTTGCCCTCCTCAGCCTTCGGAGTGTCGGCCTTCGGAGTCTCGGGCTTGGTGTCGGGCTTGGGGTCCTTGGGATCGTCGCGCCGCGTGCTCTCGTCCGACTGGTCGCCGACGCGGGGTTTGTCGTCTCCCCCGACGGCCGGTTTGAGATCCTCCGCCTTCGGGCTCTCGGGCTTGGCGCCGTTCTGGGAACCGGCTTCGGGCTTCGCGCCGTTCTGGGAGTCGGTCTGCGGCTTCGCGCCCTCGCCCGGGGAACCCGCCTCGGGCTTCGGGTCCCCGGCCTTCGGCTCGGCGGTGGGCGCCGTCGTGTTCTGGCTGACCTTCTTCTCCAGCAGCGTCACCCGGGCGGAGACGTCGCGGACCATCACGTCGCACGCGTCGGCGATCTGGACGGGTCTGTGGGTCGACTGCGAGGACAGGCCGGCCCCGCTCATCAGCTGGCTGACCTTGCCCTCGACGTTCCGCATCCGCTCGGCGGCCCGCTGCACCTCGGACAACAGGTCGCGGACCAGCTTGGGGTCCATTCCTTCGAACTTGCCCATGGACGTCTCCCAGGAAGTGTCGGCCCACTTCAAGGTACCGGGGAGACAGCCCGGCGTCACGGTGATAATCAGATGGCATGGATCACGGCATATGCCGTGGATGTACTGGTCAGTCGTCGGCCTTCGGGTCCGTGTCCGTCGCGACGTAACCGATCACACCGCGCAGCTTCTCCACGCTGATCGCCCCGCGTCGCAGCAGCCTGGGCACCGCGGTGGTCAGGTCGAGGATCGTCGAGGGGATGTCGCTCTCGCACGGCCCCGCGTCGAGATAGACCGACACCGAGTCGCCGAGCTGCTTCTCCGCGTCGGCGGCGGTGGTGGCGGCCGGGGCGCCGGAGCGGTTGGCGCTGGAGACGGCGAGCGGGCCGGTCTCCTTGAGCAGGTCGAGGGCGACCGCGTGCAGCGGCATCCGGACGGCGACGGTGCCCTTGGCGTCGCCCAGGTCCCACGACAGCGACCGGTTCGCGCGGCAGATCAGCGTGAGCGGGCCCGGCCAGAAGGCGTCGACGAGATCCTGGCCGTACGGGCCGAGGTTCTCCACCAGCGCGTTGGCGGCCCGGACGGTCCCGACCAGCACCGGCACCGGCATGTCACGGCCGCGCCCCTTGGCCCCCAGCAGGGCGGTGACCGCGGCGGGCGTGAAGGCGTCGGCGCCGACACCGTAGACGGTGTCGGTCGGGAGCACCACGAGCTCCCCCCGCTGCAGGGCGGACGCGGCCTCGATCAGGCCCGTGGCTCGCTGCTCGGCATCCATACAGTCATAACGTCGGCTCACGGCGTGCATCCTATTCCTGGCCGAATCGAGCGGTGACGAAGCGGTCCCGGCGAGTCAGGTCCTGGCGGCTGCGCACGTCGCGCCAGCCGTTCTCCTCGGAGAAGATCAGATAGACCGGGGTGCCCTGCTGATCTGCGTGTTCCACGGCGACGAACCCGCCGGGGCGCAGCAGCCGCCTCGAGGTCCGCTCGACCGCCCTGACCTCGTCGAGGCCGTCGCTGCCCGATCCGTACAGCGCGCGGTGCGGGTCGTAGTCGCGGACCTCGGGGTCGCGGGGGATCGCGCCCGGCGGGATGTAGGGCGGGTTGGAGATCACCAGGTCGACCTGGCCGTCCAGCTCGGAGAGGGCGTCGGCCAGATCCTCCGGGTGCAGGTGGACGCGGCCCTGGCCGTGCTCGATGATGTTGCGCTTGGCCCAGGTGTAGGCGCCGGGGTCGACCTCGACCGCGTGCACGGTGGCCAGCGCGACCTCCTGGGCGATCGACAGCGCGATGGCGGCCGAGCCGGTGCCGAGATCCACGACCACCGGCGAGGCGACGTCCATCTCCCGCAGCCGGTCGATCGCCCAGCCCGCCACGACCTCGGTCTCCGGGCGCGGCACGAAGACGCCGGGCCCGACCTCCAGGGACAGGTAGCGGAAGTAGGCCCGCCCGGTGATGTGCTGGAGCGGCTCGCGGGACTCCCTGCGGGCGACACCCTCCCAGAACAGGGCGTCGAAGTCGGCGTCCTTCACCGTGTGCAGCTCGCTGCGGCGCACGCCGTGCACACACGCGGCGATCTCCTCGGCGTCGGTGCGCGGCGACGGCACACCTGCCTCGGCGAGCCGGGCGGTGGCGAGGGCGATCTCGTCCAGCAGAAAGGTCATGGGCGCGTTCTATGAATGGGCGGCGAGCTTCTCCGCCATCTCGGCGTCGAGCAGGGACTGGATGACGGCCGAGAGATCTCCGTCGAGCACCTGGTCGAGGTTGTAGGCCTTGAAACCGACACGGTGATCGGAGATGCGGTTCTCGGGGAAGTTGTAGGTGCGGATGCGCTCGGAGCGGTCGACCGTGCGGATCTGGGACTTGCGCTCGGCCATGGCGGCGGCGTTGGCCTCCTCCTCGGCGATCGCCTGCAGGCGGGCCCGCAGGATGCGCATGGCCGACTCCTTGTTCTGGAGCTGGCTCTTCTCGTTCTGGCAGGAGGCGACGACACCCGTCGGGACGTGCGTGATCCGCACGGCCGAGTCGGTGGTGTTGACGCTCTGACCGCCGGGGCCGCTGGAGCGGTAGACGTCGATGCGGAGGTCGTTCGGGTCGATCTGGACATCGACATCCTCGGCCTCCGGGTAGACGAGCACCCCGGCGGCACTGGTGTGGATGCGCCCCTGGGACTCGGTGACCGGGACCCGCTGGACGCGGTGCACGCCGCCCTCGAACTTGAGCCTCGACCAGACCCCCTCGTCGCCCCTGGCCTTCAGGGCGATCGTGACGTCCTTGTAACCGCCGAGGTCGGAGTGGGTGGCGTCGATCAGCTCGGTCTTCCAGCCGATCCGCTCGGCGTACCGCAGGTACATCCGCAGGAGGTCTCCGGCGAACAGGGCGGACTCCTCGCCGCCCTCGCCCGCCTTGATCTCCATGATGATGTCCTTGTCATCGTTGGGATCGCGCGGGACGAGCAGGTGCCTGAGCTTCTCCTCCAGCTCGGGAATCCGGGCCTCCAGCTCCTTGGCCTCCTCGGCGAACCCCTCGTCCTCCGAGGCCAGCTCCCGGGCCGTGCCGAGGTCGGACTGGACGCCCTCGAGCTCGCGGTAGGCGACGATGATCGGCGTCAGCTCGGCGTAGCGCCTGCCGAAGGTGCGCGCCTGCTTCTGGTCGGCGTGCACGGAGGGGTCGGCGAGCTTGAGTTCCAGCTCGGCGTACTCACTGAGCAGCTCGTCGAGGTTCACCGTGCGTCCTTCCTTGAAAGCCCCGGCCTTGAAAGCCCTGGTCAGCCTGCCTCATCACCACGAACGCCGACCCGGGCCCCCGCGAGGGGGTTCTCCGAGCCGGCGCCGGGATGAGAGCTACTGGCCCGCGGGCTTCTTGCCGAAGCGCTTCTCGAAGCGCGCCACCCGGCCGCCGGTGTCCAGGATCTTCTGCTTGCCCGTGTAGAAGGGGTGGCAGGCGGAGCACACGTCGGCGTGGATCACGCCGTTCTTGGCGGTGCTGCGGGTGGTGAAGGAGTTACCGCAGGTGCAGGTCACCTGGGTGTCGTTGTACTCCGGGTGAATATCGGCCTTCATGTCGCTTTTTCCTCTCCAAAACGCGGTCGCCGGGTCGCCACTGTCTCTCGCCTGTGGGGCTTGCGCGCTGAGCACACCGAGGTGCGCGCGGGCGGGAACCGGAACCGCTACGGTTCGGCTACCAGTGTGCCAGATCCTCCAACCATCCCAGGCCACGAGACATTCCCCGTCCCGGTGACCGGACGCCCCAGAAACGGCCACGGCGTGCTCAGGGCCCCTGCCGGACGCGATATCCGCGAGGGAACCGTCTTCACGAGAAAACCAGGGGCCCCAGGCCGTCACCTTCCCAGGTACGCGAGCACGGCGAGGACCCTGCGGTGATCGTCGGCGGCGGGCTCCAGCCCGAGCTTGCCGAAGATGCTGGAGATGTGCTTCTCCACGGCGCCCTCGGTGACGAGCATCCGCCCGGCGACCGCGGTGTTGGAGCGCCCCTCCGCCATCAGGGCCAGGACCTCGCTCTCCCTCGCGGTCAGGGACTCCAGGGGGTCGCCCCTACGCTGGCGGCCCAGGAGCTGCCCGATCACCTCGGGGTCGATGACCGTCCCCCCGGCGGCCACCCGGCGTACGGCGTCGAGGAACTCGGCCACGTCCGCTATCCGCTCCTTGAGCAGGTAGCCGACCGCCGCGGCGCCGCCGCCGATGAGCTCGGTGGCGTACTGCTCCTCGACGTACTGCGACAGGACGAGGATCGGCAGCCCCGGCCGCCGGGCCCTGGCCTCCAGGGCGGCGCGCAGCCCCTCGTCGGTGTGGGTCGGCGGCATCCGCACGTCGACGACGGCGAGGTCCGGATCGTGCTCGTCGACCATCGCCACCAGCCCGGGGCCGTCGCCCGCCACCCCGACGGTCTCGATGCCCCCGTCGGCCAGCAGCCTGGCCAGCCCCTCGCGCAACAGCACCGAGTCCTCGGCGATCACCACCCTCATGGGGCCCACGTTCTCACCATTCGCAGGGCAGCTCCGCCCGGATCATCGTGGGGCCGCCCAGCGGGCTGTCGACGCTGAGGGTGCCGTCGATGGTCGCCGCCCGGTCGGCGAGCCCGGCGAGACCGCTGCCCGGCCGCGGCACGGCGGCGCCGACCCCGTTGTCGTAGACCTCGACGATCACCCGCTGCTCCTGGCGGCTCACCCGGATGAACGCCTCGGTCGCCTCGGAGTGCTTGGCCAGGTTGCTCAGGCACTCGGCCACGATGAAGTACGCGATGCTCTCCACGGCGGGCGGGGGCCGGTGGGAGACCTCCACCGACAGGTCCACCCGTACGGGCGCGCGGGCGGCGAGCGACGACAGGGCCGCGCTCAGCCCCCTGTCGGTGAGGATCGCCGGGTAGATGCCCCTGGCGAGGTCGCGCAGCTCGGCGATGGCGGCCTTGGTGCCCCGGTGCGCCTGGGCCAGGAGCTCCCTGGCCTCGTCGGGGTCGGAGTCGAGCTTGGCCTGGGCCCGGCCCAGGTCCATGGCCACGGACAGCAGCCGCTGCTGGGCGCCGTCGTGCAGGTCCCGCTCGATCCGGCGCCGTTCGGCCTCGGCGGCGTCCACCCCTCTGGCCCGGCTGGCCCGCAGGTGGGCGGCGCGGGCCGCGAGCCGGTTCTTCTCGCTCGCCCCCAGCAGGGCGACGCCGAGCAGGCCGTGCAGCCAGGCCATTCCCCGGGTCGCGTAGAGGGCGGCGAGGAGGAAGCCGAACCCGATCAGCGTGCACAGCAGCGCCCTCGGCACGCTGTCGACCGGCAGCCCGTCGATGGGCGTGATCGGCTGCCCGGCCAGCAGCAGGGGCAGCGGCACGACCGCCAGGGCCAGCCCGAGGATCCACAGGACCACCGTGACGGTGAACTCCGCGACCCCGATCGGCAGCAGCAGCAGGAGGTAGAGGAGGTCCTTCCAGGTGGCGGGATCGACGAACATGTCCTTCCAGCGCAGGAACAGGTTGTCGCCCTCGGAGGGCCGGTAGGGGCTGGGGATGTCGACGCCGAAGGCCAGCCGCAGGAACCGGCGCTCCAGCACCGCGGCGCCCCGCCAGGCCAGCATGGTCAGGGCGAACAGCGGCAGCCCGACCCACACGAGCACCATCACCAGGGAGGCCGGGATCACCGAGGCGAGGAAGGCGAAGCAGGCCAGGCCGTGGAACATGCTCACCAGCAGGTAGGGGACGGCCCGCCAGGTCATCGGGTCGACGAGCATGCCCAGGGGGCCGTTCGGGCCGAGCGGCACGCGCCGCCTGAGCGGCGGCCTGACCACGGGCGTGCTTTCGAGCGTCTCAGCCGTCATGCGCCTCCCCCTCGTCCCCGGTGGCCCGTCGTTCGCCGTGTCACGCCTTGTCACGCCTTGTCACGGCCGTCTCGCGCGCCGTCCGCCCCTCGCGTACAGCCCTCCTCGCGTGCCGTCCGCGCGCCGCGGCCACCGCGGGCGCGGACCCCGTGAGCCGCGCGGGCGAAAGGCGTCCTGAAGTAGGGATATCCCGAAGTACGGGGTCACACAAGGGACTTGGGAAACACGAACGCCCCGGCCGCGGGGGCCGGGGCGTTCGACGTGCGGCGGAGGGTCAGTCGCGGTCGGAGCTGACCGTCGTCTTCTGCACCTGGAGCAGGAACTCCGCGTTGGACTTGGTCTCCCTCATCTTCTCCAGGAGAAGCTCCAGGGCCTGCTGCATGTCCAGGGCGTGCAGCACGCGGCGGAGCTTCCAGGTGATCTGGAGCTCGTCCTTGCCCATGAGGATCTCCTCCTTACGGGTGCCGGACGCGTCGACGTCCACCGCGGGGAAGATCCGCTTGTCGGCGAGCTGCCGGTTGAGCTTGAGCTCCAGGTTGCCCGTGCCCTTGAACTCCTCGAAGATGACCTCGTCCATCTTGGAGCCGGTCTCGACCAGCGCGGTGGCGAGGATCGTCAGCGAGCCGCCGTTCTCGATGTTGCGGGCGGCGCCGAAGAAACGCTTCGGCGGGTAGAGCGCGGTGGAGTCGACACCACCGGACAGGATGCGGCCGGAGGCCGGGGCCGCCAGGTTGTAGGCACGGCCCAGACGGGTGATCGAGTCGAGCAGCACGACCACGTCGTGGCCGAGCTCCACCAGGCGCTTGGCGCGCTCGATGGCGAGCTCGGCGACCGTGGTGTGGTCCTCGGCCGGACGGTCGAAGGTCGAGTGGATGACCTCGCCCTTCACCGACCGCTGCATGTCGGTGACCTCTTCCGGACGCTCGTCCACCAGGACGACCATCAGGTGGCACTCGGGGTTGTTGCGGGTGATCGCGTTGGCGATCGACTGGAGCACCATCGTCTTGCCCGCCTTGGGCGGGGAGACGATGAGGCCGCGCTGGCCCTTGCCGATCGGCGCCACCATGTCGATGATCCTGGTGGTCAGGATGTTCGGCTCGGTCTCCAGGCGCAGGCGCTCCTGGGGGTACAGCGGGACGAGCTTGTTGAAGTCGGGCCGCTGCCGCGCCTGCTCGGGGTCCATGCCGTTGACCGTGTCGAGGCGGACGAGCGCGTTGAACTTCTCTCGGCGCTCACCGTCGCGGGGCTGGCGGACGGCGCCGGTGACGACGTCACCCTTGCGCAGGCCGTTGCGGCGGATCTGGGCCAGCGAGACGTAGACGTCGTTGGAGCCCGGAAGGTAGCCGCTGGTCCTGACGAACGCGTAGTTGTCGAGGATGTCGAGGATCCCGGCGATCGGGATCAGGACGTCGTCGTCGCCCACCACGGGCTCGTTGCTGTCGAAGCGCTCGCGGCCACGGCGGTTGCGCTCGCGGAACCGGCCGCGACGGCCACGGCGGTCGTCGTCGTCGCCCACGCCGTGCTGGTCGTTGCGGTCCTGCGGGCCCCGGTTCTGCGGGCCCCGGTCGCCACGGTCGCCGCGCTCGCCCCTGTCGCCGCGGTCACCGCGGTCGTTGGTGCGGTCACCGCGGTCGTTGAGACGGTCGCCGCGCTCGCCGCGGTCGTTGGACCGCTCGCCACGCTCGCCGCGCTCGCCTCGGTCGTTGAGCCGCTCGCCGCGGTTCTGGCCGGCGTCGGCGGCGCGCTGGTCGGCGCGGCTGTCGGACCGGCTGTCGGCGCGGCTGTCGGTCCGGTTGTCAGAGCGGTTGTCGGGGCGGTTGTCGCCGCGCTCACGACGCTCGCCGCGCTCGCTGTTGCGGCCCCGGCGCTCGCCACGCTCGCGACGGCTCTCGCCGCGCTCGCCACGCCCCTCGGCCGGGGCGGTGTCGATGGTCTGCTGCTCCGCGACGGGCTCGGGCGCGACGACGGCGGCGGCCACGGGCTCGGGGGCGGGGGGCGCCTGCTCCACGACGGGCTCGGCGGCCACGACGGGGCGGGAACGTTCCCTGCGGGTGCGCGCCGGACGCTCGGCGACCGGCTCGGCCACGACGGCCGGGGCGGCCACGGCAGGAGTCTCCTTGACGGCGGCGGGAGCCTGGGCGCTCTCGTTGGAGACGCCCTGCTTCTCCTGGATGGCCGCGATCAGCTGGCTCTTGCGCATCCGCCCGGTCCCGCTGATGCCGAGGCCGGAGGCCATGGCCTGCAGCTCAGGCAGCACCATGGCGGAAAGGCCTGTGCCGGAGCGACGGCGCGGCTTGGCCGCGGGGCGGGTGGGGGTGTCGCCGGACGCCGGCACCGTGCCGGTGACGTCGGAGAGGAGTTCGGTGGTGTCGCTCACTAATGGGTCCTTCCCAGGGGTCGGGCGTGGCCATGATCAGCCAATCGTCCCGGTGGTGCGATCGACCCGGTGGGACAGACCGGGTCGGGTTGCACGTCGCGATCCTCGGCGGCCCATGGAGAGCCGCCGCCACTGTCGGAGAAGGGCGGATCCAGGCCGTCACCATCGAGAATCGCCGACGGTGGGACTTGGAGGACACCCCCCCGGATTGCTACCGGCAACCAGATGTCGAGGTAGATCGAACGCGCATGTCCCCTAAAACGCCGCTTCTCGTTGCCCCAACCGAAATCTGGAACATTCGGAGGCGACGGATTCGGGGAGGCCACTGCGGCGCTCATGTCTCACCAGGTGAGACATGATGCAGCGATGTGTGGCTGACAAGCACGCACCCAACGCGGGGCACCTGGTGCGGCTATCAGCCTAACATCACCAGCGCACACAGCTATTCCCTGAAGGTCGAAGAGTCGTCAGCGTGTCTCGGGAGAAACGACGCGGGCGCCCCTGGTTTCGACATCCAGTGGCTGGATGTGCCAGTCATTACCCACTTCCGGTGCGATCAAATCCTGCGTATTCATCGTTGACAACGCAAGAACCGTGGGCCCCGCTCCCGAGACGACCGCGGCCACCCCCGCCCTCCGCAGCCGCCGTACCAGCTCGGCGGTGTGCGGCATCGCGGGCGCGCGGTAGTCCTGGTGGAGGCGGTCCTCCGTGGCGGCCAGCAGCAGCTCGGGCTCGGGCCTCGCGGTCAGCGCCGCGATCAGCAGCGCGGCCCGGCCGGCGTTCGCGGCGGCGTCGGCGTGCGGGACGTCCTTGGGCAGCAGCCCGCGGGCGGTCTCGGTCGACAACCGGTGCGCGGGGACGAGGACCACGGGCCTGACGGCCTCGTGCGGGAGCAGCCGCACCAGGTGCGGCACGCCCCCGGGGTCCGTCCACGCGACGGTGAGCCCGCCCGCCAGGCACGGCGCCACGTTGTCGGGGTGGCCCTCGATCCCGGTGGCCAGCGCGAGGGCGTCGTCGTCGGTCAGCTCGGGCGGGTGATCCCCGCCAGGACGGGGATTCCCGGCGTACGGGGTCGCGGCCAGCGCCCGGGCGGCGAGGATCCCGGCGCAGATCGCCGCGGAGGAGGAACCGAGGCCGCGGGCGTGCGGGATCCGGTTGAGGCAGCGCAGCCTGATGCCGCGCGGCTGCGCGAGGCCCATCCTGTCGAAGGTCGCGCGCATCGTGCTGACGACGAGGTGCCCCTCGCCCGGGTCGAGCTCGCCGGCCCCCTCGCCCTCGACCGCGATGTCGATGCCGGGAGAGTCGGAGATCTCGGCCTCGATCTCGTCGTGCAGGCCGAGGGCGAGCCCCAGGGTGTCGAATCCGGGACCGAGGTTGGCCGAGGTCGCGGGGACCCGGACGGTCACCCTCGCCGTGCCGCCGGTCATCGGGGTCCTGGAAGAGTCATCGGGCCCCACTAGGCGAGTTCGAGGGCGGTGGCCGCGGCGTGCGCGTCGATCGGGATCGTCACCGGGGTGGGCGCGCCCGAGATCGCCCAGTCGGGGTCCTTGAGGCCGTTCCCGGTCACCGTGCACACGACGCGCTGCCCGGGCTCGACCAGCCCCTGCGCGTGGGCCTGCAGGAGGCCCGCCACGCTGGCGGCGGAGGCGAGCTCGACGAACACGCCCTCCTCCTGGGCGAGCAGCTTGTACGCGGCGGCGATCTGGCGGTCGGTGACGGCCTGGATGACACCGCCGGACTCGTCGCGGGCGGCCTCGGCGAGCTGCCAGGAGGCCGGGTTGCCGATGCGGATCGCGGTGGCGATCGTGTGCGGGTGGGTCACCGGCGCGCCGTTGACGATCGGCGCGGCGCCGCTGGCCTGGAAGCCGAACATGCGGGGCGTCCTCGTCGCGACGCCGTCCCCGGCGTACTCGGTGTAGCCCATCCAGTACGCCGAGATGTTGCCCGCGTTGCCGACCGGGATGCAGTGGATGTCGGGGGCGTCGCCGAGCGCGTCGACGATCTCGAAGGCGGCGGTCTTCTGGCCCTGGAGCCGGAACGGGTTCACCGAGTTGACCAGCGCGATCGGGTAGTTCTCCGACAGCTTCCTGGTCATCTCCAGGCAGTCGTCGAAGGAGCCCTCGACCTGGAGCAGCCTGGCCCCGTGGACCAGCGCCTGGGCCAGCTTGCCCATCGCGATCTTGCCGCGGGGCACCAGCACGGCGCAGGTCAGGCCCGCGCGGACCGCGTAGGCGGCGGCGGAGGCGCTGGTGTTGCCGGTCGAGGCGCAGATGACGGCCTTCGCCCCGTCCTCGACGGCCTTGCTGATGGCCATGGTCATGCCACGGTCCTTGAAGCTTCCGGTCGGGTTCAGGCCCTCGACCTTCAGGTAGACCTCGCAGCCGGTCAGCGCCGACACCCGGTGCGCCGGGACGAGCGGGGTGCCGCCCTCCAGGAGCGTGACGACGGGCGTCGCCGTGGTCACCGGAAGTCGGTCACGGTACTCCTCGATGAGGCCACGCCACGCCCTGGTCATGATTGCTCCTCACCGCGCGCGGCCGGTCCGTGCGCGTGCTACCTGCGGTATTGGGAACCGAGTCTACGGGCAACACGCTCGGCCCTGGGATGCGTTGTCCACCAAATGGACAAGCCGGGCGTCCTGTCTCCAGGGAACCCTAAGGATCGACCGGTATGGTCTGCGGGGCTTGACAGAGCTTGACAGCGGGGACCACGACAAGGGGTGTCACATCATGACGGGCGGCACGGCGGCGGACCTGCCACCGATCCGGCACAACGACTACTCGCCCCTGGACCCGCCCGCCCTCGGCGAGTGGGACCCGGAGCTCCCGGTGAGCGTGGTCATTCCGGCCCACGGCGGGCAGCACCGGCTCGATCTGACCCTCGCCGCGCTGGCCGCGCAGACCTACCCGGGTCACCTCATGGAGGTGATCGTGGTCGACGACGGCAGCGAGCCGCCGCTGCGGCTGCCGGAGATCGTCCCGGACGGCACCAGGATCGTGACCGCCGGCTCCTCCGGCTGGGGCATCGCCCACGCGGTGAACACCGGCGCCGCCCTCGCCGAAGGACAGATCATCCAGCGCCTCGACGCCGACATGGTCGTCTGCCGCGAGCACATCGAGGCCCTGGCCCGATGGCACCACCTGGCCGGATACCTGGTCACGATCGGCTCGAAGAAGTTCGTCGAGGAGCCGGCGCTGACGGCCGCGCGGGTGCACGAGGGCGTGCGCGCGGGCTCGCTGGGCTCCCTCTTCGACCTGTCGGGCGCCCTGCCCAGCTCCACCGAGCAGACGATCTCCCGCACCGACGGCCTGCGGGCCAGCCGCAACCCGTACCACGTGTGCACGGGGCCGACGGTGTCGATGCGGCGTGAGATCTTCCGGGCCGTGGGCGGGGTGGATCCCGGGGTGCTGCGCGGCGAGGACACCGAGTTCGCCTACCGGCTGGCCGCGCACGGTGTCGTCTTCGTCCCCGACATGGCCGCCCAGGCCGTCCATCTGGGACTTCCCGCCCAGCGCCGCGACCCTCGGCGGGCGGTGCGCGTCGTCGCCCCCTACCTGGCCCACCGGGTGCCGCTCCGCCGCGACCTGCGCAAGGACCGGGGACGGCACTGGCTGGTCCCGTACGTGGAGGTGGTGCTCCACGCCGACGGGCCCGAGGAGCGGGTGCGCGAGGCGGTGGGCGCCGCGCTCGACGGGTCGCTCGGCGACGTGGTCGTCACCCTGGTCGCCCCGTGGTCGAAACTGTCCGGCGACCGCCGTCCGGTGCTGGACGACCCTCTGTTCGACCTGCGGCTGCTGCGCGAGCACTTCGCCCACGACGAGCGGGTGCGCTTCGCCGACGAGGTCTCCGCCACCCCCGCCCCGATCCCGTTCCGCTACACGGGCCCGATCTCGGTCCCGCTGGGGCGCGACACGCTGGAGCGGATGATCCGCGCGATGCAGGAGGACCGCTCGGGCATGATCGTCGTCGGGCTCGGCGGTGACGGCGAGGCGACCCTGGAGCGGACCGAGGCGCTGGGCCGGGCGAGGCTGCTCGGCGCGGACGACGTCGCCGCCTCGATCCGGGCCACCCACGGCGTGCGGCGCGCCGAGCGGCCGGAGTTCTGGCCGGCCGAGCCCGCTCCCCCGGCCCCCACGGCTCCCCCGGCTCCCGCGCCGTCCCCCGCCCGGGTTCCGGCCTCGTCCGGGACGGCGGCAGGCGGACGGGAGGCCGCGCGGCCCTCGGTGGAGCGGGTCTCCGGGCAGGAGCAGCGCCAGGAGGGACGCGGTTCGTTCCTGGGGAGGCTTCGTACCGCTCTCAGGAACTGAGCGGGGCCGCGCGAGGAACACCCCCGGAACCGGGCGAGGGACGGCTGTGACGCGAACTCGCCCGTGTTGATAATGGCCTTTTTGATATTACAAGTGGCTATGATCTACGCAATTCTGGAAATGTCATTACCTGGGAGCGGCACATGGCCGACCAGATACCCAAGGGTGTCCAGACGCACATTCCCAACGTCGCCCGCATGTACGACTACTACCTCGGGGGCAAGGACAACTTTCCGGCGGACCGGCAGGCCGCGGAGAGGGCGTTGGAGATCGCCCCGGAGATCCGGCACGGCGCCCGCGCCAATCGCGCGTTCCTGAGGCGGACAATCGGTCTTCTCGTCTCGGCGGGGATCGACCAGTTCCTCGACCTCGGCGCCGGGCTGCCCACCCGGGACAACGTGCACCAGATCGCGGCCGGCGCCCGGATCGTCTACGTCGACAACGACCCGACCGTGCTCGTCCACGGCAGGGCGATCCTCGGCAAGAACGAGAACGTGACCATCGTCGAGGGGGACGTCCGCCGGCCCGGGGAGATCCTGGAGCACCCGGACGTGCGCGAGGCGATCGACTTCGACCGGCCCGTCGGGGTCCTCCTGCTGGCGATCATGCATTTCGTCCCGGACGCGCACGATCCCCCGGGCATCGTCGCCACCCTGCGCCGGGCCATGGCGCCCGGCAGCCACCTCGCCCTGTCCCACGTCGCGCTCGACGCCCGTCCGGAGGCCGCCGAGGGGGTGGTCAAGATCTATGACCAGGCCTCCGCCCCCCTGGTCATCCGTACCGGCAGGGAGATCGCCCGCCTGTTCGACGGTTTCGACCTGGTCGAGCCCGGGGTCGTCAACCTGCCCGAATGGCGCCCGGCGCCCGGCGCCGCCGTGCCCTACCGGGGCGCCGGCCCCTATTTCCTGGGGGGCGTCGGCGTCGTCAGCGGCGGCGGGTGATGACCCGTTTCACGGAGGTGAGCAGCCCGTACTGGACGACCTTCCTGGCGGCTGCCAGCTCCTTGCGCAGGGTGCCGACCTCGCGCCGCAGCTCGACCGTGCTCCTGCGCCAGCGACCGGCCTCGTCGCGCCACTTGGCCACCTGCTCGCGGAGCCGCTCCGCCTCCCTGGTGAGGCGGGCCACCTCGGCCGCCGCCTCCGCCCTGGCCCGGTAGGCGCCGCGACGGCCGGTGAGGACACCGGCCTCGGACGCGAACCCGTAGGTCTCGCCGTCCACCCAGATCACGCCGAAGGTGTCGTCCACGGCGGAGTCGAGGTCCTCCCCCTCCTCCAGCACGATCGCGGCGCGCGCGAACGCGGCGGCACGTTCCAGCCGCGCCCTGACCACCGCCCCGGCGCTCCCCCCGCTCCCCCCGGTCGCGCCGTCGTCCCCCTCGGCCAGCAGCACCGAGACCAGGCCGTACCCCTCGTCCCTGGCCAGGTCGAGCAGGCGGGCGAGGGTGTCCTCGCCGGGCACCCACCCGGCGGGCAGCCGCAGGCGGTACGGGACCGCCCAGGCGGGGCCGGGCGCGACGGGAACGGACGCGGCGGGAAGGGCCCGGACGGCGGGAACGGCGGGAACGGCGGGGACCTCGTCGGCGAAGCGGACCCTGGGCTCGTGGGCGTAGTGGCCGCGGATCAGCACCAGGTCCAGGTCGGGGTCCTTCAGGGGGGCACGCCCCTCGGCGCCGACGCGCTCCCACGGACCCGTGAGGGTGACCGCGACGTCGGGCAGGGTGCCCGCGAGCACGGCGTCGACGGTGGCGCGGACCTCGTCGTAGACGTAACCCTCGCGGCCCTCGCGGCCCTCCCGCCCCCCTCCGGGCTCGACGACCACCTCCACGTACGGCACCTTCCACTGCCTGGTCGGATGGGAGCGGAGCCAGCGGTAGGAGGGGATCCGGTCGGCCACGAAGGCGTGGCTGACCCGGTCGATCGGGGCCTTGTCGCGCATGCGCATCGTCGGGCCCAGGTGGAAGGCGCGCGACAGCGGCTCGGGCACGAAGACCGCGCCCGCCTGGGCGAGCCGGTAGCCCATCTCGGTGTCCTGGCCGAGGATCAGGTCGGTGTCCATCGGCCCCGCGGCGGCGAACAGCGCGGCGTTGACCGAGGTCGCGCCGCCGACGTGCAGGCTGAACGCGCGGTGCGGGTTGGCGGTGAGGCCGTCGGTGCGCTCGACGAGGTCGACCAGCCAGGCGTGCGGCTCGGCGGGCTCGAAGAGCTTGGCCAGGTCGTCGGCGGCGGCGACCACCTCGGGGGCGGGCAGCGCGGCCGGGGTGAAACGCAGGTAGCCGGTCACCACGAGGTACGGGGCCGCGTGGTGCCAGCGCATGTGCGCCTCGACCGACCTGCGGTCCAGGACCACGTCGGAGTCGAGCCAGTGGACCACGTCGCCGGTGGCGGCCGCCAGCCCGGCGTTGCGGGCGTGGGCGCGGCCGGGGACCGGGCAGAGGAGCAGGCGGGTGTCCGAGGGACGCAGGGCCGGCAGGCGCAGCGGCGGGTTGCTGCCGTTGTCGACCACGATGACCTCGGTCAGCGCCGCCGGGTAGGTCTGCGCGGCCAGCCCGGCGAGCGTGAGATCGAGTTTCTCCTGGTCGCCGTACGCGGGAACGACGACGCTGACCCGGAGCGAGGGGGTCAAGGAGCCCAGGGCGGGCGGCGTGAGGCTCCGGTAGTCGTTACCGGCGATCCGTGCTGTCATGGCGTTTCCAGGATCGGGCTCGGGCGGGGACCGCGCCACCGGTTCGGTACGACAGGCGGGAAACCGGTCTGGGAGGGCCGCCGGGGGTGCTCGGCGCCGGGGGTTCCGCGAACCTCGCGATCCCCGGGGGCGCCGTGAGGGCCGGGGGCGCACGCCCTCGGCAACGGCCGTGGGAGGCTCGCCGGGGCGGCGGGAGAGGGCGGGGGGAGGGCGGTCGGCTGCGCGGGCACGAGCGAAGGATAGCGAGGTGGGAAGATCCCTTCTCACCGCGCTTCCCCCTTGACATCGACGATGACCCTCGACCACTCACAGCTGTCACACAGGTCACAGGAACCTTCGAATTTCCTATTTATCGCCGTATTTGCACTTGGAGAGCCGATAGCCTCATTTACCACCCACAAGGACAAGTAACGACAGAGCGGCACGGAAGGTAAGCGCGGATGCCCACGCCCCGAAAACTGACGCTTCTGGCGGCGACACTCGGCCCGGTGTTCCTGATCGCGCTGACGCTGCTCGCGACCACCGGGATTCTCTCGGTCACGGCGGCCATCGTGCTCGGCGCGATCGCGACGCTGCTCGCCGTCCAGGTGCTGGCGGTCGCGACCGTACGCAGGGTCGACGGCAAGGCACAGCGGATCGACGCCCGGGTCAAGCGCTACGAGGCGGAGCTGGCCACGGTCAAGACGGCCGCCCAGCGCCTGGACCGGCGGCTGGACGAGATCGTCGAGCTGCTGAAGGAGCACGAGCGCAAGCGGGACGAGGACCTGCAGGCGATCCTGGTCTCCCTGGGCGAGGACCGGCTGGCCTCCGTACCCCGGCGCCAGGAGATCGAGAAGATCGTCCACGACCTGCTGCCGCGCCTGGGCGCGGCGGGGGCCGGGACCGAACGGACCACGGAGGAAAGAGCGAGGAGGGAGGCGTGACCGGCTCCGCCACCTCCGGCGCCACCCCGCCCGGCCACCCACGTGACGACCGGGACGACAGGGCCGACCGAAACGACTGCCCCGAGCGGGCCGACCACGCTGAGCGGGCCGCCGTCCCGCGTGCCAGGGTCGGGCACAACGACTACGGGACGCTGCTCCCGCCCGACCTGGGCGAATGGGAGCCCCGGCTCAGGGTGAGCGTGGTGATCCCGGCGCACGACTGCCAGGAGGCCCTGGACCGCACGCTCGCCGGGCTGGCCGCGCAGACCTACCCCGCGCATCTCGTGGAGGTGGTCGTCTCCGACGACGGCAGTGACCCGCCGCTGCGCGTCCCCGAGATCGCCCCGGCCAGCACCAGGCTCGTCCGGGTGCCCGAAGGCCGCTGGGGACGGGGCTGGGCCCGCCAGACCGGCGCCGCCACGGCGGCGGGCGACGTCCTGCACTGGGTCGACTCCGACATGATCCTTGACAGGGAGCACGTCGAGGCGCACATGCGCTGGCACCATCTCGTCCCCTACGCCGTCGTGATGGGCGACGTCCGCTTCACCCCCGACGGGGCCGCCCCCTCCGCCAGGGAGGTCCTCTCCGCGGTGGACGCGGGGGACGCGGAGAAGCTGTTCGACGAGTCCGCGCCGCACGAGTGGCGCGCCGGGGTGCTGGAGGAGACCCGATGGCTGCGGGACGCGGGCGCCGGGGCCTACCGGCTCCACTCGGGCGCCACCACCTCGGTCCCGGTGGCGCTGCTGCGCTCGGTCGGCGGGGTGAACACCACGCTGAACATGGGTGAGGACACCGATCTCGGCTTCCGTCTCGCGCAGGCGGGCGCGGTCTTCGTCCCCGACCCGCGTGCCCGTGCCTGGCACCTCGGGCCGTCCACGGTCATGATCCGGGAGAAGGAGGTGCACCGGCACAACTGGTCGGTGCTGCCCGACCTCATCCCCGACCTGCGCTGGCTGCGCACCCACCCGCGCAGGGCCTGGCTGGTGCCGTACGTGCACGTCGTCGTCGACGCCCGCGGCGCCTCCTACGAGGACGTGCGGGCGAGCGTGGACTCCGCGCTCGCGGGCACCCTCGTCGACGTCGCCGTCACCGTGGTCGGCCCCTGGACGGACCTCCCCGCCGGGCGCCGCCCCTCCCTCGACGAGCCGCTGCTCGACCTGCGCCTGGTGCGCAACCTGTACGTCCACGAGCCGCGCGTCTCCTTCACCGAGGAGGCGCCCGCGTGCTCGGCGCCCGCGCCGTTCAGGCTCACCGTCCCCGCCGGGTGGGCCCTCGGCGCCGACAGCCTCGCCGAACTGGTCAAGCTCGCGGAGAGCGAGGAGTACGGGCTGCTGAGCGCGGCGCTCGACGAGGGGGCCTCGGGGGTGAGGGCGGCCAGGTTCGAGCGCACCGCCGCCTTCGCCAGGGCCGCGCTGGTGAGCGAGGGCCCCGGTGGCGACGGGATCGACGACGCCGTCCACGAGATGTTCGGCTCGCTCTGGGTGAGCGCCGCCGAGGTCGGCGTGACGACCGCCGACGAGGCGGAGCCCGTCGCCGGGGACACCGCGAGGTGGCGGGCCGACTCCGCGCGCTGGAAGCGTGAGGCGGAGAGCCTCAAGGACGAGGTGGAGAGCCTCCGCGCCGAGACGGATCGGCTGCGGGCCGAGGCCGGGCGCCTGGCGGCCGAGCGGCGGCGCGGCCCGCTGGGAAAGATCACTTCTATGGCCAGGCGTCTGGGGAAGACCGGCTGATGTCCTTTCTGATCGATCTGGTCCGTGCCGCCCTGGAGCGGAACGGCAAGCGACGCGTCCTCGTCTACTGCGCGGGCTTCGAGACGCCCGGCGAGCTGGAGCCGTACGAGGTGATCGACCTCGACGGCGACCTCGACGGCATCCCGCGCCCGGAGGAGGGCGCCGGGGAGATCCTGGTGCTCGCCCGCACGCCGACCGACGTCCGCAGGGCCGCGAGCCTGCAGTCGCTGCTGCCCATGGCCCCCCGGGTCGTCGTCGCCGTACGGGAGACGCCGTACTGGTACACCGCGCCGGTGCTCGCCCCCACCCCCGCCCACCGCTGGCGCGCGCTCGTGGAGCTCCGCGTCCACCAGCCGAAGCAGCACGCCTGGGTGGTCGAGGCGAGCTTCTCCAAGCCGGTGCCCGCGGGGCGGACGCTCGCCGCGACCGCGAGGGCGTTCGGCGGGCACCGGATGGACGCCGTCGCCGGGCCCGTCGCCGGTCTGGCGGGACCGGGAGCGGCCCACTGGCGTCCCGGCGACCCGAACGCGGCCCCGGCCCCCCTGACCGGGCCCGTCCCCGACAGGTTCGGCGCCCGGGGCGCCGACCTGGTCGTGCGCGCGGTAGGCGAGGAGCCGCCGTCCTGGACCGGCGTCGAGGCCGCGGTGGACCGCCCGGTCGCCGGGCTGCTGACCTGGGAGAGGCTCGGCCGCCCCGGCGGCGGAAAGATCCTGGAGAACGGCCTGGGCGACCTGTCGGAGCCCTGGACCATCCCCCCGGTCGACGGCCGCTCGGTCAACCCGATGAACTTCGTCACCGTGCCGACCCTCGGCACGGCCGACCTGTCCTCCGAGTCCGGCCGCTGGGCGATCACCTGCGAGGGCAGGACGCTCACCACCTTCGACGCCTCCGGCCTCGTCACGGACGTGGACGTCAACCGGATCAGGCAGGTCAGGGGGGTACGGGTGGACTGGCGGCGCAGCCACACCGGCCCGGCCGCCGCGCTGCGGGTCGTGACGGGGCTGGCGGCGGCCGGGGTGCCCCTGGTCTCCGAGGCCGTGCCGCGCTGGGCGGGCGCCCTCGGCCCCGAGCTGGCCAGGCTGATCACCTCGGTCGACGTGCCCGCGCTCAAGGACGACCTGGAGCGCGAGGAGCACAGCATCCGGCTGCGCCGCGAGGCGCTGCGCGTCCACGGGGTCCGCGCCCGCTGGGAGCAGCTGGGCGCCCCCGTGGGGCCCGTGCCGACGGTCTCGGTGCTGCTCGTCACCCGCCGCCCGGACATGGTGGGCTTCGCGCTGGAGCAGCTGGCCAGGCAGCGCGGCGCCGAGTTCGAGGTGATCCTCGCGCTGCACGGGGTCCCCGCGACGCACCCCGGCGTGGCCGGGGCCCTGGCGGGCTTCGAGCGGCCGGTCACCGTGGTCGAGGCCGACGGCGGGACCGTCTTCGGGACCGTGCTGAACCAGGCCGCCGCCAGGGCCTCGGGGTCGTTCCTGCTGAAGATGGACGACGACGACTGGTACGGGCCCGACTTCGTCTCCGACCTGCTGCTGGCCCACTCCTACTCGGGCGCCCAGGTCGTGGGCATGGTCCCCGAGTTCGTCTATCTCGCCTCGATCGGGGTGACCGTCCACCGCGAGCAGATCACCGAGCAGATCACCAACTTCATCGCCGGGGGGACCATCTTCTCCGAACGTTCCGCCTTCGAGGCCGTGGGCGGCTTCCGCCCGATGCCCGGCACGATCGACGCCCAGTTCCAGCACGCCGTGCAGGCAGCGGGCGGGCAGATCTACCGTACCCAGGGCCTGGGCTACATCCTGCGGCGCGGCAACGTCGCCAACCACACCTGGCGCGAGCCGATCGGCACGTTCCTGCGGCGCAACAAGCGTCAGTGGCGCGGTTTCCGGCCCAGCGCGCTCATGGAACTCCCCCCGGAGGCGCCGTGAGCACGCCGCGAGCCCCTTTCGACGCGCCGTACGTGGGAGCGGTCCCGGCTGGAGGCGACGCGGACGTCCCGCGGATCCCCTCCCACGCGCCGTACGCGACACCGGAACCGGGCGTGGACGTCGCGCGGATCCCCGGCAACGACTACGGGGTGCTGGCCGCGCCCGCCCCGGGCACGTGGGAGCCGCGCCTGGCGGTGAGCGTGGTGATCCCCGCCAGGGGACGGCAGGACAGGCTCGACCTCACGCTGGCCGCGCTCGCCGCGCAGACCTACCCCTCCCACCTCCTTGAGGTGATCGTGGTGGACGACGGCAGCTCGCCCCCGCTCCGGCTCCCCGAGATCGCCCCGGAACGCACCCGGATCGTCGGCAACTCCCCCGGCCGCCGGGGCATCGCCCGGGCCCTGGAGACCGGCACGGCCGTCGCGGACGGCCAGGTGATCCACCGGATGGACTCCGACATCGTCTCCTACCGGAAGCACGTCGAGGCGCACATGCGCTGGCACCACCTGGCCGGCTACCTGGTGGTGCTGGGAACGCTGCGCTTCACCGCGATGGCGGGCATCCCGCCCACCCCCGCCGAGGTCCAGATCGCCGTCGCCAAGGACAGGGCGAACCTCCTCTTCGAGGAGGACCCCGAGCACGGGCACGACTGGATCGGCGAGCTCGTCGCCGCCCACCGCGGCTTCCGCGACGCGCCCAGCTCCCTGCTGCACCGCGTCCACGTGGGCGCGACGGTCTCGCTGCCCGCCGCCCTGCTGAGGGAGGCGGGAGGGCTGGACACCTCCCTCACCCTCGGCGAGGACACCGAGCTGGGCTACCGGCTCACCCAGACGGGCGCGGTGTTCGTCCCCGACGCCGAGGCGCTGAGCTGGCACCTGGGCACCACGACCGCGATGCGCAGGCCCGCGGACGTCAGGCGGCACAACGACCCGTTCATCGCCGACCGGGTCCCGTACCGGCGCCACCTGCGCACCGACGCGGGCCGGCAGTGGCTGGTCCCCTACGTCGACGTCGTGGTGGACGCCGCGGGCGCCTCCTTCGAGGACGTCAGGGCGAGCGTCGACGGGGCGCTGGCCAGCACGCTGCCCGACGTGCGCGTCACCCTGACCGGGCCGTGGGCGTCCCTGGCCGGCGAGCGCCCGGCCCCGCTGGACGACCCGCTGCTCGACCTGCGGCTGCTGCGCGGCCAGTACGCCCACGACGGCCGCGTCTCCTTCGCCGAGCGGGTCCCCGCGACCTCGGCGCCCGCGCCGTTCCGCCTGGTCTGCCCGGCCGGGTGGGTACCGGGCGCGGACTCGCTGGCCAGGCTGGTCGAGCAGGCCGAGCGGGACGACGAGGGCCTGCTGCTCGTGGCGCTGGACGAGGACGAGTCGGGGGTCCTCGCCGCCCGCCTGGAGCGGACCTCCGCTGTGGCCAGGGCGAGGCGCGTGATCCGCGAGGGCGAGCGGCTCGACGACGTGATCGCCGACCTGCACGGGGCGACCTGGCTGGACGCGGAGTCCTGGAAGCTGCGGCCCGCGGCGCGCGCGTACCCCTCCTGGGCCGTGAACCGCAACCGGGAGGCCGCGCACTGGCGGGCCGCGGCCGAGGCGCGCGCGAGGGAGGCCGAACGGGCCCAGCGGCAGGTCGCCGCCCTCAAGGCCGAGCTGAAGGAGCTGCGGGCCAGGGCAGCCAAGGGCAGCCGCGACACCGTCAGGTGGAAGGAGAAGGCCGAGCAGCGCCGCCTGGAGGCCGTCGCCCTGCGCCAGGCCCAGCAGCGCTCCCTGCTCGCCCGCGCCGCCCGTCGCCTGCGCAGGCTCACCGAGGGTTCCTGAGCGGGTTCCCGAGCGCGGGAGCGGCGGACGATCAAAAAGGGGAAAAGAGGAGCAATCACTCCTTTCCACTCTCAACGTATAGCGCACCGGGGGGCTTGCCACAAGACCCGGGTCATGCCTCAGAATCGTCGGCCGAGGCTGGAACCTGCGGAAACCGGGGGCATGGAATGCGTGTGTTGTTGTCGGCGTACGGGCCGGGCGGGGGCGTCGAACCGCCGCCGGGACTCGCGGCGCGGTCGCGAGAAACGGGACTCGCGGCGCGGTCGCGAGAAACGGGACTCGCGGCGCGGTCGCGAGAAACGGGACTCGCGGCGCGGTCGCGGGAAACGGGACTCGCGGCGCGGTCGCGAGAAGCGGGGCTCGCTGTGCGGTCGCGAGAACCGGGACTCGGGACGGGCGCGAGGGGTGTGGCGGATGTGGCGGGTGTGACGAGCATGACACGGTCGTGGGACTCAGGGCTCGCGGCGCGGTCGTGGGAGTCCGGCGCGGGGGTGGTGAGGTGAACCCGTTGTCCACCAGCGCGTTCGACCTTCCCGGCCACCTCGCGCCCAAGGCCGACCCGACGCTGATCGCCGGTGACGAGCGGCACTTCGCGGCCATCGCCGAGAGCCTCAATCGCTCGATCGCCGACCTGTCCGACCGGCTCGACGCCGAGCGCAGGGCTCCCGGCGGCAAGGGCCGGCAGGTGCTGGACCGGGACCTGGAGATCCACCGGCTCACCTCCCGCCTGCGCGCGCTGCGCCGCTTCGGCCTGGACCTGTGCCTCGGGCGCATGGTCGGCGCGGACGACCCCGAGCCCGTGTACGTCGGGCGGCTCGGCCTCACCGACGGCGAGGGCCGCCGGCTGCTGGTCGACTGGCGCTCCCCGGCGGCCGAGCCGTTCTTCGGGGCCACCCACGCCAACCCGATGGGCCTGGCGAGCCGTCGCAGGTACCGCTGGACCCGCGGCCGGATCAGCGACTACTGGGACGAGGTGTTCACCCCGGACGGGTTCGAGGGGCACGCCGCGCTCGACGACCAGTCCGCCTTCATCGCCAGCCTGGGCGGCGACCGGTCGCCCCGGATGCGGGACGTGCTCGGCACCATCCAGGCCGACCAGGACGCCGTCATCCGCGCGGGGTCGCGCGGCGCCCTCGTCGTCGACGGCGGTCCGGGCACGGGGAAGACCGTCGTCGCCCTGCACCGCTCCGCCTACCTCCTCTACTCCGACCCCCGTCTCGGCCACCGCCGGGGCGGCGTGCTGTTCGTCGGCCCGCACCAGCCCTACCTGGCGTACGTCGCCGACGTCCTCCCCAGCCTGGGGGAGGAGGGCGTGCGGACCTGCACCCTGCGGGACCTCGTCGCCGAGGGGGCCTCGGCGACGGTCGAGGCCGACCCGGAGGTGGCCCTGCTGAAGTCGTCCGCGGACCTGGTGCGGGCGATCGAACCGGCCGTCAGGTTCTACGAGAACCCGCCCGCCAAGGGGATGACGGTCACGACCCACTGGTCGGACGTCTGGCTGAGCGCCGAGGACTGGGCCGAGGCGTTCGAGGCCCCGGAACCCGGCACCCCCCACAACGAGGCGCGCGACCGGATCTGGGAGGCACTGCTCACGATCCTGATGGACAAGCACGACGACGACGTCCCGGCCGACCAGCTCCGCGGGTCGCTGCTGCGGGACAGGGAGCTGCTCACGGCCCTCAACCGCGCCTGGCCGCTGATCGAGGCGGCCGACCTCGTCGGAGACCTGTGGTCGGTACCGGCCTACCTGCGGTTGTGCGCCCCCTGGCTCGGCCCCGAGGACGTAAGGAGGCTGCAGCGCGAGGACGCCCAGGCGTGGACGGTGTCCGACCTGCCGCTCCTGGACGCGGCACGGCAGCGGCTCGGCGACCCGGAGGCGTCACGGCGCAGGCGCCGGCACGAGGCCTCCGTCGCCGCCCGGCGCGAGGAGATGGCCAGGGTCGTCGACATCCTGCTGGAGGCCGACGACGACGGCGAGGGCGCGGTGACGATGCTGCACGGCCAGGACATCAGGGACGCCCTGGTCGACGAGGCCGGGCTGCCCGGCGCCGGCGCCGACCCCGACCTGCTCGCCGGGCCGTTCGCGCACATCGTCGTGGACGAGGCCCAGGAACTGACCGACGCGGAATGGCAGATGCTGCTGCTGCGCTGCCCGTCCCGGAGCTTCACGATCGTCGGCGACCGCGCCCAGGCCAGGCACGGGTTCACCGAGTCGTGGCGGGAGCGGCTCGAACGGGTCGGGATCGACCGGGTGGACCTGGCCTCCCTGAGCGTCAACTACCGGACGCCCGAGGAGATCATGGCGGAGGCCGAGCCGGTCATCCGGGCCGTGCTTCCGGACGCCAACGTGCCGGCCTCCATCCGTGGCGGCGGCGTCCCGGTCGTCCACGGGCCCGCCTCGGACCTGGGCCCGATCCTCGACGCCTGGCTCGCCGGACACGCCGACGGGATCGCCTGCGTCATCGGCGACCCCACGTTCCGGGCGACGCCCCGCGTCCGGTCGCTCACCCCGGAGCTGTCGAAGGGGCTGGAGTTCGACCTGGTCGTCCTCGTCGACCCGGAGGCGTTCGGCGAGGGCGTCGAGGGGGCGGTGGACCGCTACGTCGCGATGACCCGGGCGACCCAGCGGCTCGTCGTCCTCACGAGCTCCTGACGTTCTCGTACGGGACGGTCCTGTGCCGTCCCGTACGGGAAAAGTCACAGGGGGCGGTAGCGGGCACCGACGGCGCTCTGCAGGGTCCGCACGACCGTGCCGTGGGACTTGCGGCTCACCAGCCAGTCGAGAAATTGGCCCAGGAGCTCGGGAGTCGTCGAGTAGAGGCCGCAGTCGTCGCAGACGCGGTGGAACACCAGCGGGACCAGCCCGCCCCCGCCCTTCTCGGCGTTGAGGACCTGCTGCTTCATGTGCCGCAGCAGGGTGTCCTCGCGGACGGAGCCCGGCGTGCGGATGTCGTAGCGGTTCTTCGGGCGGAGGGACTCACCGGGCGGGCAGCCGGGGCAGCCCCACTCCTTGAGCCCGCCGACCCCGCGCGCCGCGTCGTAGCCGCACCGCCGCGCCACCGCCATGGCGTCGGAGTCGACCGCGCCGAACGGGTAGGCGAGGGTGGTGGGCCGGTACCCCCACGCCACCAGCGTCCTGCGGTCGTCGCAGATCTGGCCCTCCTGCTCGCTCCGGGTCAGCTCGGTGAGGCGGACGTGGGTCAGCGTGTGCCCGCCGATCTCGTGGCCCTTCCTCGCGATCTGGGCGAGCTCGCGCCGGGTCAGCTTCTGCTCGCCGCCCACGGTCTCGGTGTTGATGTAAAACGTTCCACGCATCCCGCGTCTCTCCAGCATGCGGGCCACGGCGGGGTGGGTGGAGTCGCCGTCGTCGAAGGTGAGGGCGACGACCGTGGCGGCCTTCCTCGCGGGCCGCTCGGCCGCCGCGTGGGCGGCCGGGCCCAGCGTCACCACGGCGGCCAGCGCCGTGGCGGCCGCCACCGCCCGGCGAAAGACCTTCGCGGTGAGCTTCCCCTCACGGAACGGCAAATAAAGCATGAAAGCACCTTATAAGCCGATAGAGGCCACCAAATGATCCGTTATCAAACGCCCAGGAACCCGATGCCGAGCCGGCATGACACGGGGACCGCGTGGGCCGGGCGGCCCCGGACCGGGCACCGGGCCCGAACCGGACAGGCCGGGCCCCGGCGGGGACCGGCCTGACGGGACGGCGCTAGGGAGTGTCCTCGCCCTCGACGCGCATGACGCTCACCACGTCGCGGACGATGTCCAGCTCGCGCAGGCCCTCGATCGTGGCGGAGAGCGCGGCGTCGCTGGCCCGGTGGGTGACCAGCACCAGCTGGGCGTCCGCGCCGTGCCCCTCCTGCCTGACGGTCTGGATGGAGACGTCCTGCTTGGCGAACATGTCGGCGACCCTGGCGAGCACGCCGGGCTTGTCGGCGACGTCCAGGGAGACGTGGTAGCGCGTGACTGTCTCGCCCATCGGGTGCACGACCAGGTCGGCGTACGTGGACTCCTCCGAGCCCCGGGTGCC
Organism: Streptosporangium sp. NPDC002721; assembly: GCF_042888905.1. Lineage (NCBI taxonomy): Bacteria > Bacillati > Actinomycetota > Actinomycetes > Streptosporangiales > Streptosporangiaceae > Streptosporangium > Streptosporangium sp. NPDC002721. Next base: position 41,400 of record NZ_JBIAQI010000028.1, on the reverse strand, counting down.
CGCCAGCACGTTGCGCGCCACGGCCACGATGTCGCCCAGCACGGCGCTCGCGGTCGGGGCTCCGCCCGCGCCCGCGCCGTAGAACATGAGCTGCCCGGCCGACCGCGCCTCGACGAACACCGCGTTGTAGGCCTCGCGGACCCCGGCCAGCGGGTGCGTCCGGGGGATCATCGCCGGATGCACCCGTACGCCGAACGACCTGCCGTCGTCGGAGCGGGCGCAGATCGCGAGCAGCTTGATGACGTATCCCATGGCCTTGGCACTGGCCACGTCCGTCGCGGTGATCTCGGTGATGCCCTCGCGGTGCACGTCGGCGGCCGTCACCCGGCTGTGGAAGGCGATCCCGGCGAGGATCGCGGCCTTGGCCGCGGCGTCGAAGCCCTCCACGTCGGCGGTCGGGTCGGCCTCGGCGTAGCCCAGCGCCTGCGCCTCCCCCAGCGCGTCGGAGAACGAGGCCCCGCTGGAGTCCATCTGGTCGAGGATGTAGTTGGTGGTGCCGTTGACGATGCCGAGCACGCGGTGCACGTGGTCTCCGGCGAGCGACTCGCGCAGCGGCCGGACCAGCGGGATGGCGCCCGCGACGGCCGCCTCGAAGTAGAGGTCGGCGTCACCGGCCCTGGCCGCGGCGTGGACGGTCGCGCCGTCCTCGGCGAGCAGCGCCTTGTTGGCCGTGACGACCGACTTGCCGCTGTTCAGCGCGGCCAGGATGAGCGACCTGGCGGGCTCGATGCCGCCGATCACCTCGACGACGATGTCGATGTCGTCCCGGGTGACCAGTGCCTCGGCGTCCGTGGTGAGCAGGGCGGGGTCCACGTCGGCGTCCCGCCTGCGGCCCAGGCGCCGCACGGCGACCCCGGCGAGCTCCAGCGGCGCCCCGATGCGGGCGGCGAGGTCGTCGGCCTGCTCGTGCAGGAGCCTGACCACCTGGGAGCCGACGACGCCGCATCCCAGCAGCGCGACTTTCAGTGCCATGCGATCAGGCCCCCTTCTCGCTCACACCGCGGACGGGCTTCCCCCGCCGCTCCGGGTCGTTTCACAGCTGTCCTCTCAGGAGGTCGTCCTCGGTCTCCCGGCGGACGATCACGCGGGACACCCCGTCCTTGACCGCGACCACGGCGGGCTTGGGGAGGTAGTTGTAGTTGTTGGAGAGCGAGCGGCAGTAGGCGCCGGTGCCCGCGACGGCGATCAGGTCGCCGGTGGCCAGGTCGGCGGGGAACCACAGGTCGCGCACGACGATGTCGCCGCTCTCGCAGTGCTTGCCGACCATGCGGGAGAGCATCGGCTTCGCGGCGCTCTCCCGGGAGGCCAGGCGCGCGGTGTAGTCGGCCCCGTACAGGGCGGTGCGGATGTTGTCGCTCATGCCGCCGTCGACGCTGACGTAGGTGCGCAGGCCCTCGACGTCCTTGATCGTGCCGACCTCGTAGAGCGTCACCCCGGCGAGCCCGGCGATGGCCCTGCCCGGCTCGACGGTGAGCTTGGGCACCGGCAGGCCGGCGCCCCTGGCCACCTTGCTGACGATCTCGCGCAGGTTGTCGGCGATCTCCTTGACGTCGGGCGCGGTGTCGCCCTCGACGTACGGGATGCCGTAGCCGCCGCCGAGGTCGAGCTCGGGGAGCACGACGCCGTGCTCATCCTTGATCTTGACCAGCAGGGTGGCGAGGCGGGCCGCGGCGACCTCGAACCCGGCGGTGTCGGTGATCTGGGAGCCGATGTGGGAGTGCAGGCCGACGAGCTCCAGCTGGGGCAGGGCGAGGATCCGCCTCGCCGCCTCGGCCGCCGCGCCGCCGCTCAGCGAGAAGCCGAACTTCTGGTCGTCGTGGGCGGTCGCGATGAACTCGTGGGTGTGGGCCTCGACGCCCACGGTGACGCGGATCATCACCTTGGGGCGCCTGCCGTGCTTGTCGGCGAGGAAGCCCAGGCGGGCGATCTCCTCGAAGGAGTCGGCCACGATGTGCCCGACTCCGGCCTCGACGGCCCTCTCCAGCTCGGCGAGCGACTTGTTGTTGCCGTGCATGGTGATCCGCTCGGGCGGGAAGCCGACGCTGAGCGCGACGGCGAGCTCGCCGGCGCTGCAGACGTCGAGGCCGAGGCCCTCCTGCATGATCCAGCGGGCGACCTCGCGGCACAGGAACGCCTTGCCCGCGTAGTGGACCTCGCCCCCGGAGAAGGCGTCGGCGTAGTCGCGGCAGCGGGAGCGGAAGTCTTCCTCGTCCACCACGTAGAGCGGGGTGCCGTGCTCCGCGACCAGGTCCCTGACGTCCGCGCCGCCGATCGTGATCGAGCCGTCGGCACGGCTCGACGTTCGCGGCCAGATGGTCGGGTCGAGCGTGTTCAGGTCTGCGGGTGCGTGCGGAGGGCGCTCCTCGGGCAGCACTTCTGCATGCCGGTCACCGGCGGGGTGGGCGAATCGACTCACCCGATCGAGGCTATCGGACCCGGTGATCCCCCTGAGACGATTGCCCACCCATCGAGACGCGATCCACCTCAACCACGCGAACTTTTTACGTTATGCGCCACTTTGGCAGCATATTTTAATGGCGTACCGCGACATGATCTTCGTGAGAACCCGTGCCTGGGAAACAGGAGGGACCGGCGATGCCGGAGCGAGACTAGGAGACCCGCTCGGCGGGAGCGGACCAGGTGTTGCAGGATCCCACGGTGCCGCCCTCCTGGCCGCGCCGCATCCAGGCGGCGCTGCTCGTCCCCGAGCCGTGCGACTGCCGGTAGCCCGCCTCCACGCCCTCGTCGGCGCCGGAACCGCGCCCGGCGAGACGGCGCAGGCTCTCCAGCCGCCGCGGCGCCGCGACGCGCAGCGTCACCGCGGCCAGGCAGTCGGCCTGCAGTTCGAGCCGCCGCGACCACGCCTCGTCGAAGGCCTCCGAGCCCCTCTGCTCGGCGATCCCGCTGACCTCCTGGGCGTGGTGGGCGTACTCGTGCGCGAGCGTGAACATGATCGGGAAGGCCCGCTCCCCCTCGACCAGCACGTTGACGACACGGGGCCCGGGACAGTAGATCCCGGCCCAGTCGTAGTCGTCGATCCCGCACGCGGCCTCCTCGGGGGCGGTGACCAGCCGCACCTCCTCCGGTGGCTCGTAGTCGATGCCCGCCTGCCCCAGGGTGGCCGCCCACATCCGGTCCAGGCACCCGCCGAGAGCCCTCAGCGACGCCGTCACGTCGGCGTCGAGGTCCTTGGGAAGGGTGTCGCAGCGGCCGTCGACCGGCCCGGTCTTCTCGTAGAGGCGATGCGTCGCCGCGGCCGAGCGGGGCGAGCCGGGGGCGGTGCCGAGGAGTTCCCTGAGGTCCCCGCCGAGATAGGCGAGCCCGCCGAGGATGACGGCGAAGGCGAGCAGGGTCGGCAGCACTCGCCGGACCATCCCGGAGCGGCGCGGCTCGCGCGCCTCCCAGTCCCGGGGCCCGACCATTCGCCTCTTCCCTTTCCCTTCGCCTCTTCCTGATCCTTTTCAGCTTCTTTGGGAGGGTCTATCACAATCTTTCGGGCGCCGTCTCACCAAGCGCCGCCAGCACCTCGGCCAGTACGTCCCGCACGGCCCGCGCCAGGCGCACCCGGGCGGCGTGGAGCTCCGACGGCTCCTCGTCCCCCGAGGGGAGCGCGGCGGCCCCCTCGAACGCGTCGTGGTAGGCCAGGGCCAGCTGCTCGGCGTAGGCGGCCCACCCGGGGTCCCGGCTCACCCGCCTGCCGTGCAGCTCGGCCAGCAGCCTGAGCACCGCCCGGTCCCTGGGGCCGGCCAGCAGCTCGGGCCTGAAGTCCCCGCCGACGCCGAGCTCCGCCGCCCAGCGCTGTACGGCGACCGCCCGCGCGTGCGCGTACCCGACGACGAACCCGGGATTGGCCCACGTCCTGGGCAGGTCCCGCCATGGGGCCCCGCCCCCGACCCCGACCGTGCCCTTGGGAACGGCGGCGCCGATCTCCGTGACCAGTTCGCCGGGGACGGCCACCGCGATCTCCAGGAGGCCGCCGGGCCGCACCCGGACGGCCGCGATCCCCGGCAGCGCGCGGAGCCGGTCGGCCATCTCACCGGGATCCTCGCCCCGGCGCAGCGCGGCCGGGGAGACGTAGGTCGCCTCCCCGGCCCACGTCCCCCTGGGGATCGGTGGCAGGCCGAGAACCTCGCCGAGCGCGCCGGGCGTCATCCCGGCAGCCTAACGATCCCGGAACGGCCACCGGCCGGACCGGGGCGCCGGTCATGCCAAGCCAGGCCACCGACCGGACCAGGCCGCCGGTCAGATAGGCCCCGGCCGGACCGGGAGGCCGGACCGGGGCACCGGTCAGATCAGGGCGTGCGGGTCGGGCGGGCCGTAGTCGACGAGCTGGGCCGAGCCGAGCAGCCAGCGGTCGCGGTCCCGCATGCAGACGTACCCGAAGCGGTCGGCGGAGAAGACCTTGATCCCGTCCGCGCGGCACTGCCGCATCAGCACGTCGGCCCAGTTGTCCGAGACGTCGGCGAAGCCGATGCCCCGCAGGACCGCGCGGCGGGCCAGCAGGGTCGCCCCGGCGACGTCGGGCAGGTAGGAGTACTCGGCCGAGGGCTGGCGCAGCACGGTCGCCGCGACGTCGCGCAGGTGGGCGTAGTAGGCCGCCTTGCCCACGATGTCGGCGTTGGCGAACAGGAAGGCCCGGCTGAGATCGGCCAGATAGTGCTCGCCGTAGCGGTCGCGGGCGTCCATGACCGCCACGAGGTCGCCCTGGCACAGGTCGAGGGCGCGGTTGAGCAGGCCGCCCGTGGTGAGCTCGGTGTCGGAGCGGCGCACCGTGACGTCCACCCCGTCGGGCATCGCCTTCCTGGCCCGCCCGACGGCGTCCGGGGCGTCCGACAGCAGCACCAGCTGGACGACGCCCTTCTGCGGCGCGACCTGGGCCAGCGTGTGGTCGAGGTCGCCCCGGTCGATCATGATGACCGAGATGTTCAGGGTGGCCCTGCCGCTGGGCAGCCCGATCGCGTCCAGCAGGTCGTCGACCTTGTTGGTCATCGTCCCCGAGGCGTACGCCTGGCGGAGCGCCAGGTGGGCGCGGCGCGCGTCGGGCTCGGTGCCGATGGGGGTGCCGCAGGCGGCCAGCTCGGCCATCCGCCAGGGTTCCGTGCCCGGCGGGCAGTCGACCGCGACGGGCCAGCGGTAGGAGGTGAGCACGTCCGGGTACGACAGGTGGCCGGGAAGCAGCTCCTCCAGCGAGAGCACCCGCTCGAACCGGTCACCGGCCAGCGGGAGCGGGTTGTGCACGCGCGGCTGGACGGCGAAGGGCAGGATGCCCAGCGAGGGCGTCCGGCGGCCCTGCTCGGGCTCCTGGGCCGCCAGCGCGGTGCCCCACGCTCCCACGGACCTGGGCAGCGCGGTCACGACGTGCTCGAACAGCCTGGCAGCGGCGACGAACTCGCCGGGCTCGCCCCCGGTGTGCCAGAAGACGGTGCGGATGCCCCGCTCCGCGCACCAGGCCAGCAGGGCGCGCAGTCCCTGGTCCGGACTGCGCAGCTCCGCGGCCCAGGGGCCCTCGGTCACCGACTCGACCAGCAGCAGGTGCGGGACCTCGGCGGCCAGCACCCGGGCGAAGTCCCTCGGCGTGAAGCCGGTGGTCTGGCGCCACTCGTAGCGCAGCAGCGCCTCGCCGTGCGGCGCGGCGATCACGGCGGCGGTCAGGTGCGGGCGGGTGTTCGGGCCGGTCGGCACGCGGTAGGGCTTGAGCTTCACCGACCTGCCGCCGACGGTCCTGACCGAGCTGGTGGCCTGGAAGGACGCGCCGGGGACCGGCGCCTTGTCGCCCGCCTTGCGCGGCACCGGCTGGCGCTTGGGAGCGGTCGGGCGCTTGGCGGGCTTGGCCGCCCCGCGCAGGCCGCGCGCCAGCCGCACCGGGTTGCTCTTGCCCGTCTTGATCGCGTCACCCAGCCGCGACCAGCGGGCCACCTGCACCGAGGAGAGCTTCCACCTGGCCACCTCGGCCTGGTAGCGCTGCTCCGCCAGGTCCTTGCGCAGCTTCTCCTCGGCCGCGTTCGCGGCCTCCAGCCGTTCCTCGGTCTCGCTCAGGAGCTCTTTGACGCCGCGCAGCTCCTCGGCCGCACGCTCCGCATCGGCGATCTTGGCCTGTGCCGCTTCGAGCAGGCGGGCCAGCTCGGCGGCCCTCTCCGCGTGCGCCACCGCCTCCCGCAACGCCTGTCGTGTGCTTTCGAGTTGGTCGCCCGCCACGCCGTCCTCCGTTTCGTGAGCCGGGCGAAAGGATACCCTTTGGTCAATCGCGACACAGAGGAGTCAGCACGGTGCAGTGGCCGACGTTCAATGTGAGGCCGTACGTCTGCGGCGGCATCGGGCACCTCGACGAGGCCGTCCTGGAGACGCTGCGCGGGGCCGGGCCGCGGGTCAGACCCGCCGTCCAGGCCGGGAACGCGGCCCTGTTCAGCTCCTCCCCGCTGCCGCCCTACCGGCGCGACGAGCGCACCTGGGCCTTCGCCTGGGGGGAGCGCACGCCCGGCGGGGCGGCGCCGTGGATCACCGTGGCGGAGACCTACGAGACGCCCGGCCTGATCGACGACGGCGGGCGGATCACGCTGCACGCCGGGGGCCTCGGCCTGGTGGACGTCTACTACCTGTCCCAGGGCGGGGCGGTCTACTTCTCCTCGCTGCTCGAACCGCTGCTCTCCCTGGCCCGCACGCCGTACGAGATCAACTGGGACGCCTGGGCCTCGATCATCCAGATGACCTTCCCGCTGCGCGACGACACCCCGTACACGCAGGTGAAGCGGCTGCCGGGGGCGAGCGCGCTGGTCTTCGACCGGGAGACGGGCCGGGTCGGCGTCGAGCGGATGCTGCCCCGGTGGCTGCGCGAGGAGCCCTACGAGGCGGGCAGGACCGCCGGGGAGATCCTGGAGATCCTGCACGAGGTCTACAAGGAGTTCGACGGGCGCCCGCTGCTGGTGCCGGTCAGCGGCGGCTACGACTCGCGGCTGCTGTGCTCGGTGGCGGTGGCGCGCGGGGCCGACGTGGAGTCGTGGACGACCAGCCCCGACGACGGCACCGACACCGACATCGTCTTCGCCAGGGCGATCACCCGCGAGCTGGGCGTGCGTCACCGGGTGATCCCCCAGGACGCCGCCGCCTACCCCGACGACGCGCTGGCCGCGGCGCGGCGGCTGGAGTTCCTCACCCCGCACCACGCCTGGTACACCCCGTTCGCCCGCGAGGTGCACCGGGCCGGACGCACCCTGGTCGACGGGCTGGCCGGGGGGCCGCTGCTGAAGAACTTCATGGTCAGCGGGGCCGCGCTGGAGGCCTCCACGCAGGCCGAGCGCAAGGCCGCGCTGCTCGGCTCGCTCACGCTGGGCTCCCCGTCGGTGCCGTTCCTGTCGCAGGAGGCCGAGGCGTGGGTCACCGACAGCGTCAGGCACGCCTTCACCCAGTCGACCACCATGCTCAACGGCCACCGGGCGGAGCTGCCGCTGTCGGTCCTGCACACCAGGACCGCGCGGGGCATCGCCCGCTCCCCGGTCAACCTGGTCGGCCCCGAGGTCTCGTTCGCGGCGCCGTTCATCCACCCCGACTTCTTCGACGCCGCGCTCTCGGTCGGCGTGCACCGCAAGGACCAGGGGCGCTTCTACCGCGAGATCCTGTACGCCGCCGACCCGCGCGTGGCCGCGCTGCCCTCCACCAACGTGGTCAAGCAGCCGCTCCAGCGGGTCCCGCTCCGCTCGGCCGCCGCGCCCGCCAGGGAGTACGGGCACCGGATGCTCACCCGGGTCGCCGACGCCGTGCCCTCGCTGCTGTCCGAGCAGCTCCACGTGGTGGTCGCCGAGGGCCCGGACGGGCTGGCGCGCTTCAACGGCTGGAACGACCGCTTCTGGGTGCGGAGCCTGGTGCTGTTCGGCGCCTGGCTCGGCGACCACCGGGACAACCTCCCCGAACTCACCCCTCCCTGGGCCTGACCGGCCCCTCACGGCCTCCTCGGGCTCACCCCGCCGTGGGTCCCGCGGGACCCTTGCGAGCTCTCCGGACCCACCCCGCCGTGGGTCCGCGGGACCCTTGCGAGCCCTCCCGGCTCACCCCTTCCCGAGCCCGGCCGGCCCCCTGTAATCCACCCGCCGTCCCCCTATGACATGGTCCGGCGGGGCCCTTCGACGTCCCCGGAACCGGACGCGGAACCCCTTTCACAAAGGTCTAGTCCGCGCTCCCGCCGGGCGGCGCGCACGCGGGCCTGATCTGCGGGCACGAACGGAAAGCGCTTTCCTGTACCGCATCGTGTTTCCCCCGTGAGAACAGCGGGTGACACGGCGATTACGCGGCAACGGCGCGATGCGCGCGGCGATTCCGTGGGGCGGAGGCGGCGTAGCACGCCAAGGGGGGTTCCACGACGTCGGACGGCTGGTAGTGTTCGGCCCAGAAAGCGCCACAACGGACGGTCCCGAATCACAAATTCGGCCTGTCCAAGAGCATGGAGCTCGTGGGGATGACGGCTCCCGCCGGCGCGGTCACCAAACATCATCAGCCGGAGCATCCGGTGACTTCGTCCTGCCCTCCATCACCGTGAGCGAGAACACGATGAATCCATCCCCCCTCCCCTCCCCTTCCCAGGAGTCCGTGGCCGAGGACTTCGTCTCGGCGGACCCCCAGTGGTACAAGCGCGCGGTCTTCTACGAGGTCCTGGTCCGCGGGTTCAAGGACTCCAACGGCGACGGCACCGGCGACCTGCGCGGTCTCATCGAGAAGCTGGACTACGTCGAGTGGCTCGGCGTCGACTGCCTGTGGCTGCTCCCGCTGTACGAGTCTCCCCTGCGTGACGGCGGATACGACATCTCCGACTACATGAAGATCCTGCCGGACTTCGGCGACCTCGGGGACTTCGTGGAGCTGATCGAGTCGGCGCACAAGCGGGGCCTGCGCATCATCACCGACCTGGTGATGAACCACACCAGCGACAGACACCCCTGGTTCCAGGCCTCCCGGCACGACCCCGAGGGGCCGTACGGCGACTTCTACGTCTGGTCCGACGACCCGGCCGGGTACCCCGACGCGCCGATCATCTTCGTCGGCGCCGAGGAGTCCAACTGGACCTACGACCCGGTCCGCAAGCAGTACTACTGGCACCGCTTCTTCCACCACCAGCCCGACCTGAACTACGAGAACCCGGCGGTCCAGGAGGCCATGCTGGAGGTCCTGCGCTTCTGGCTGGACCTGGGCATCGACGGCTTCAGGCTCGACGCGGTGCCCTACCTCTTCGAGCGCGAGGGCACCGACTGCTCCGGCCTGCCGGAGACCCACGCGTACCTGAAGAAGGTCCGCGCCGAGGTCGACCGCCTCTACCCGGACCGGGTGCTGCTGGCCGAGGCCAACGGCTGGCCCGAGGACGTGGTGGAGTACTTCGGCGACCCCTCGGTCGGCGGCGACGAGTGCCACATGGCCTTCCACTTCCCGCTCATGCCGCGCATCTTCATGGGAGTCCGGCAGGGCAGCCGCGAGCCGATCTCCGAGATCATGTCGCGGACGCCGAAGCTCCCCGACAGCGGCCAGTGGGGCATCTTCCTGCGCAACCACGACGAGCTCACGCTCGAGACGGTGACCGAGGAGGAGCGCGACTACATGCACGCCGAGTACGCCAAGGACCCGCGCATGCGGGCCTACCTCGGCATCCGGCGCCGCCTCGCCCCGCTGCTGGAGAACGACCGCGACCAGATCGAGCTGTTCACCGCGCTGCTGCTGTCGCTGCCCGGCTCCCCGGTCATGTACTACGGCGACGAGATCGGCATGGGCGACAACATCTGGCTGGAGGACCGCGACGCGGTCCGCACCCCGATGCAGTGGAGCCCCGACCGCAACGCGGGCTTCTCCAAGGCCGACCCCGGACGGCTGTACCTGCCCGTCGTCATGGACCCGATCCACGGCTACCAGGCGGTCAACGTGGAGGCGCAGCAGAAGAACCCCGCGTCGCTGCTCCACTTCACCAGGAACATGCTGGCGATCCGCCGCGACCACCAGGTCTTCGGCACCGGGATCTACAACGAGCTGTGGTCCAGCAACCAGGCGGTGCTCAGCTTCGTCCGCGAGGACGGCGACGACCTGATGCTGTGCGTCAACAACCTGTCGAAGTACCCCCAGCCGGTCGAGCTCGACCTGCGCCGCTTCGCGGGCATGATCCCGGTCGAGGCCAGGGGCGGTGTGCGGTTCCCCCCGGTGGGCACCCTGCCGTACCTGCTCACCCTGCCCGGCCACGGCTTCTACTGGTTCTCGCTCAAGAACGCCGACACCCCCGGCGTCGACTTCTGACCTCTTTCCGATTTCCGAGAGACAGCCCCGGGACCGGTGACCGTCCCGGGGTTGTCTTCTGTCGTACGGCGACCGGGCCGCCTCGTCGCAGGGTGACCGTCCCGGAGCCGTCCCCTATCTCGCGGTGACCGGGACCTGGGCGCGGGCCGCGCGCCCGGCCGGGATCAGCGTCACCAGCAGCGCGGTCCCGACCGCGACGAGCACCGCGACGGCGAGCGTCAGGGCCGAGGGCGTACGGCCGATGCCCGCCCCCACGCCGCTGGTGTGCCCCTGCAGGTCGATCAGCCCGCCGACCAGCGAGGCCCCGGCCGCGGCGCCCGCGACCACGCCCAGCACGATCAGCAGGCCGGTCCCGGTGACCAGGGTGGCGGCCACCTGCCTGGGCGTGAGGCCCATGGCCTTGAGCACCGCGAGGTCGAAGGCGTGGTCGCGCAGCCCCAGGGCGCTCGCGGTCAGGAGGTTGGCCAGGCCGAGCAGGGCGAGCACGACGATCAGCGCCACGATCACCACGCGGATGATCGCGAGCCGTTCGGCCGGGTTGACCACCCGCTGCACCTCCAGGGCCTCGCCCGAGGCGATCAGCAGCCGCGCCCTCACCTCCACCGGGTCGGCGCCCGGCCGCAGCACCAGGCTGTAGAACTGCGGCGGCACCGCGTCCTTGGCCGCGAGGCTGTCGATGCCGAAGGAGAGCACCTCGCCGTCCTGGTCGGGCTCCACCACCCGGCCCACGAGGTGCACGATCAGCGGGGTGCCGCCGACGGTGAGCCGGACCCGGTCACCGATCTTCACGTCCAGCAGGTCGAGCAGCCCCTGCCCCGCGACGGCCTCGCCCCTGGCGGCGTACATCCGCCCCTCGACGACCGAGAAGGGGTACGGCTCGGCGGAGGTCCCGGCGGCGCGGGCCAGCACGCTCCTGGTCTGCTCGGGCTCCAGCGCGGGCACCTCGGTGCCGGGGTAGGCGGCGAGCACCCCCGGGTCGGCCCTCGCGATCCGCAGGGCGTCGTCGGCCTGGAGTTTGTCCGGGCGCACGACGAGCGCCGCCGCCTGGCCGACCCGCTCGGGGTGGCGCAGGAAGTCGTCCAGGGTGGCCCAGCAGCCGAGCCCGATGGTGATCATCATCATCGGGACCGCGACGCCGAAGATGCTCAGGAACGCCGGGACGCGCCGGGTGAAGGCGTCGCGGGTGCCCAGGACCAGGGCCGGGGGCAGCCGTACGAGCAGCGCCAGGCGCGCCAGCCGCGACAGGTGCCCCCTGGGCGGGGCGGCGGGGGCCGCGGGGATTGGCGGGGTGCGGCCGCCCCGCCAGGCGGGCAGGGCCACCGCGACCAGCACCACGGCGGCGGTGCCCGCGGCGATGGCGAGCAGCGGGACCGGGGAGAGCGGCAGGATCGGCACCCCGTCCAGGACGAACGAGGCGGCGGCCTGCCCGCAGACCAGCCCGATGGCGATGCCGAGCAGCCCGAGCGCGCCGTGCTCGGCCATGAGCACGCCGAAGACCTGGCCCCGGGTGTAGCCGAGGGACTTCAGGGTGGCGATGTCGCGGGTCTGGCTCAGCACCCGGCCGCCCACCGCGTTGGCGATGGCGAGCGCGGCCGCGACCAGCCCGGTGATCCCGAACAGCGCGAGCAGCAGGCCGAGCAGCCGGTTGTCCAGCTCCATCGAGGCGCGGACCTCGCGCCAGGTGGACATCCGCTGGATCTGCCCCTCCAGGAGGGTGACGGCGCCGTGCACGGCGGGCAGTGTGGCCTCCCCGTCGGCCAGACGCAACCCGGTGACCGACTCGCTGCGGCCCAGGGCGGGCTCGACCCTGGCCAGGACGGGCGCGAGGGTCCAGGCCAGGCCGGGCGTCCACTCGGGGTAGAAGCCCTGGTCGGCGGTGTCGGCCAGGCCGACCACGACGAGCGGGTGGGTGGCGCCGTTGAGCGCGGTCACCGGGAAGAGGCCGCCCACCCTGAGGGAGAGCGCCCTGGCGAAGGAGCGCTCGACGATCACGCCGTCGGTGTCGCCGGGGCGCAGCGGGCGCCCCTCGCGGATCAGGGGGGCGGCGACCCTCGGCGTGGGCGCGGACATCTCCCGCAGCGCCACCGGCGACTTCTTCCCGTCCAGGGTGAGGGTGACCGGAGCCGACCGGTAGGGGCCGGCGACCTGGACCACGCCCGGAAGCCTCGACAGCGCGGCCGGGTCGGGGGCGTCCTTGGTGTGGATCCAGACGTGCGCGCCCCTGGACTCGGCGAACAGCCCGCGCCACGGGTTGGTGCCGTCCTCCAGCAGGGTCGCGGAGGTGATCAGCGCCGTGACGATCCCGGCCACGGCCAGCACCGTCAGCAGCGCCTGGACCCTGCGGGCCCTGAGGTCGGCCCGGATCCACCTGACGGAGGCGCGTACGGTGCTCACCGCGACACCCCCCGCGTGGCACGCCGGGCCGGGGCCCGTGCGGGCCGGGAGGACGGGGGACGCACCGGTCAGCCTCTCAGCTCGACGACGTCGCCCGCGCCGCCCCTGGGGCGGCGGCGGGCCAGCCCGGTGCCGCCGTCGTCGACGATCTGGCCGTCGAGGAGGGAGACCACCCGGTCGGCCAGGCTGGCCACCCTGGCGTCGTGGGTGACCATGATGACGGCCTGGCCGTCGCGGTGGACCTCGCCGAGCAGGCGCAGGACGTCGCGGGTGTTGCGGCTGTCGAGGTTGCCGGTGGGCTCGTCCGCGAGCAGCAGGCTCGGCTCGTTGGCCAGCGCGCGGGCCAGCGCGACCCGCTGCTGCTCGCCGCCGGCGAGCTGGGAGGGGGCGGCGTCGGCGCGGGCGGTCAGGCCGAGCTCGCCGAGGAGGTGTTCGCGGCGCCGGCGGGCCTCGCGCGCGGAGGCTCCGGCCAGCAGCGCGGGCAGCTCGACGTTGTCGGCCACCGTCATGTTGGCGACGAGGTTGAAGAACTGGAAGACGAAGCCGATCCTCCGGCGGCGGAGCAGCGCCCAGGCGCTCTCGCCGAGCGTGTCGGCCCGCTGCCCGTCGAGCCAGATCTCGCCGCTGGTCCGGGCCTCAAGGCCGCCGATCATGTGGACCAGGGTGGACTTGCCGGAGCCGGACGGTCCCATGACCGCCACGAACTCCCCCCGGCCCACCCGCAGGTCGACCCCCCGCACCGCGGGCACCGGCACCCCGCCGTCCTGGTAGATCTTGACGAGATTGACGGTCTCGACCACGGGGGTCTCGGCCACGGGAAGCACGGGAGAGGTCAACTCAGGTCCTCCTGGCAGCGTTCGAGCCAGTCGAGGTCGGCCTGGACGTGCAGCATGGCCCCCTCGACCAGCAGGAGCGCGACGCGGTTCTCCGGGTCGGTGCGCTCGGCGAGGTCGTTGAGGTCACGCATGAGCCCGAGGTAGTGACGGCGCTGGCGGTTGATCATCGCCATCCTGTCGGCGATACCGGTCATCGGGGCCAGCACGAGCTTCATGAAGAACTCGTCCCGGACCCTGGGCCCCTCGGTGGGCTCGTCCACCCACGTCTCGAGGATCTCGCGGCCGGCGGCCGTCAGGTAGTAGACCTTCTTGTTCGGCCGGTTGGACTGCTCGACGTCCACGGCGCGCACCAGGCCGTCCTTCTCCAGACGGCCGAGCGTGACGTAGATCTGCCCGATGTTCGGTGAAGGGTAGGCCCCGCCGAAGATCTGTTCAAGTGCCTGTTTGAGCTCGTAGCCGTGGGCAGGTTCCTTCGCGAGGAGCGCCAGCAGCGTCAGCCGCACGCTCCCACCTCCTCGGAGAGCTCGTTACGTGAGCGTTACGGGGTTATCCGTTGACGGTGATGTTATCGCTATGCATAACATGCATGCATCTACCTAACACGTATGTAACCAACTGGAAATCGGGAGGTCATGGTGCGCCGACTCATCCCCGTCGCGCTCGCCGTGCTTCCCGTGCTCCTCATACCCCTCCTGGCCGGGTGCGCGGCGGCCGGCGCCCGGGAGACCGAACGGTTCGGCGGGACGGGTCCCTTCACCCTCGTGATCGGCCGTCCCGCGACCGCCTACCTGCAGTCGCTGCTCGACCGGTGGAACCAGACCCACCCCGGGGAGCGGGCCACCCTGCTGGAGCTCCCCGAGGCGGCCGACGAGCAGCGGGCGCAGATGGTCGCCAACCTGCAGGCCAAAAGCGACCGCTACGACGTGCTCGGGCTGGACGTGATCTGGACCGCGGAGTTCGCCGACGCGGGCTGGATCCTGCCGCTGGAGCGCGCGATGTTCCCGCTGGACCGGTTCCTGCCCCCGGTCGTCGACACGGCCGTCTACCGGGGCAAGCTCTGGGCGGTCCCGTACACCAGCAACGCCGGCCTGCTCTTCTACCGCAAGGATTTGCTGGCCAAGGAGGGCTTCAAGCCGCCGAGGACGTGGGGGGAGCTGCGCGACCAGGCGAGCGCCCTGCACGAGAAGTACGGCATCGGCGGCTACGCGGGGCAGTTCCTGGCCTACGAGGGCCTGACCGTCAACTTCGCCGAGGCCGTGCAGTCGGCGGGCGGGCAGATCCTCAGCCCGGACGGCACCAAGGTGACCATGGACGTGGCCAGGGCGAAGGCGGGCCTGGACTTCCTGGTGGGCGGCTTCCGGGAGGGGTGGATCCCGCCCGAGTCGCTCTCCTTCAAGGAGGACGAGGCACAGCTCGCCTTCGAGGAGGGCAGGCTCGCCTTCGCCCGCAACTGGCCGCACACCTACGGGCCGGCCACCACCTCGGCGGTCGCGGACAAGTTCGGGGTCACCCGGCTTCCCGGGGCGGACGGGCCGGGAACGGCCTCGCTCGGCGGCTACAACCTCGCGGTGAGCGCCTTCTCCAAGCGGCAGAAGTCGGCCACCGAGTTCATCCGCTACTTCACCAGCCTGGAGAACCAGCGGCGGGTGCTCGCCGACGGCTCGTTCCCGCCCGTGTGGGCCGAGCTGTACGACGACCCCGGCCTGATCAAACGTTTTCCCTATCTGCCGGTCCTGAAGCAGAGCATCCTCACCGCCCGGCCCAGGCCCGCCAGCGCCAACTACGACCAGGTGAGCCTGGCGATCGCGAGCGCGGTCTCCAACGCCCTCACACCGCCCTTCACCGAGCACGACAGTCACGACGTCGTCTCCTCGCTGAAGGGCCAACTCGAAGAGATCATCCGGGCTCGATGACGCCGGGGTGATCCCCGGCAGAAGCCGTCATCCCCATTTCGGCTGCTTGTTCGTCCCATATATCCCCTCAATTTCCAGCCTCAACGTCTCAGGAGGTCTGTCCAGCATGCGCAGAACCATTGCCGCGGTGACGACGGCGGGACTCGCCCTGGCACTCGCCGCGTGTGGCGGCGGCGACTCGACCGCCCCGGCGACGAGCACGGGCGGCGGCGCGTCCTCGTCCGCCCCGGCCGCCGCCGCCAAGACCCTCGAAGGGGTGACCGTCGAGGTCGCCGCCAAGTGGACCGGCGCCGAGCAGGCCAACTTCGAGCAGGTGCTCAAGGCGTTCCAGGCGAAGACCGGCGCGAAGGTCACCTACGCCTCCACCGGCGAGGACACCGGCGCCTACCTCGGCCCGCGCATCGAGGGCGGCAACCCGCCGGACGTCGCGATCCTGCCCCAGCCCGGCCTGGTCCAGCAGTACGCCGACCAGAAGGCGCTCAAGCCGCTCTCCGCCGAGGTCCAGAAGCAGATCGACGACAACTACACCCCGTACTGGAAGGAGCTCGGCTCCGCCGGCGGCCAGTCCTACGGCGTGCTGGTGAAGGCGGCCCACAAGTCGCTCATCTGGTACCGCGACCAGGCCTTCCAGGACGCCGGCGCGACGCCCCCCGCCACCTGGGACGACCTGATCAAGACCGCCCAGACGGTCGCCGACTCCGGCACCCCGCCGTTCTCCCTGTGCGGCGCCTCCGGCTGGACGCTCACCGACCTGTTCGAGAACGTCTACCTGTCCACCGCGGGCCCGGAGAACTACACCAAGCTCTCCAAGCACGAGATCCCGTGGACCGACCCCAGCGTGACCACCGCGCTGGAGAAGATCGCGCAGCTCGTCGGCAAGAAGGAGTTCCTGCTCGGCGGCTCCGCCGGGGCCCTGCAGACCGACTTCCCGACCTGCGTGACCCAGGTCTACGGCCAGGACAAGTCGGCGATGGTCATCGAGGCCGACTTCGTGGGCGTCACGGCCGAGCAGTCGGGCGCGAAGCTCGGCGAGGAGGCCAAGTACTTCCCGTTCCCGAAGGCCGGTGACACCGAGCCGGTCGTGCTGGGCGGCGACATCGCGGTGGCGCTGAAGGACTCCAAGGGCGCGATGGCGCTGCTGGAGTTCCTCGCCTCCAAGGAGGGCGGCGAGGTCTGGGCGAAGCTGCCCGGCTACCTCTCCCCCAACCGCAACGTCTCGCCCGACAACTACCCGGACGAGCTGACCAGGAAGCTCGCCGAGACGATCATCGCCGCCGGTGACGCCGTCCGCTACGACATGTCCGACCTCGCGCCCAGCTCCTTCGGCGGCACCGACGGCAAGGCCGAGTGGAAGTTCCTCCAGGACTTCGTCCGCGACCCCTCGGACGTCAAGGGCATCCAGGCCAAGCTCGAAGACGCCGCCAAGCAGGCCTGGAAGTAAGGGAGAGCGGCCGTGACCGATCGGTTAGACGGCCCGCGGGACCCGCGCGACGGCGACGGTGACGACGCCGCCGTCCGCGACCCCTCCTCCGGACCGGACGACACCCGTACCACCGACACTGACGGCGACACAGGCGGCGACACAGGCGGCGACACAGGCGGCGCCCGTACGACCGGCACCGGGGCCTCCCCGGCCCCGGTCGGCGAGGAGCCCCCGACGTACCCGAAGCCCACCGGGGCGGCTCCCGAGACGGCCTCCGGCGAGGGGGACGGTCATCCGGCCCTGGCCGACGTCAGGTCGGACGACCCCGCCGCGCCGGTCGCCGAACCCGGACTCGCGACGGCCGGGGCCGCGGCACCGGCCGCCGCACCGGCTGTGGCACCGACCGCCGCACCGGCGACAGCACCGGCTACAGGGCCCGCCAAGGCCTCCCGGCTGGGGCCGTCGCCGACGCTGGCGCTGTGGTTCCTGCTGCCGGGCGCGCTCGTGCTCGGCGTGATGGTGATCTACCCGATCATCTACTCGATCTTCCGGAGCCTCTACGACGCCAGTGGCGGCACCTTCATCGGGGCGGACAACTACGCGGCGATCTTCAGCGACTCCTCCACCCTGACCACGATCAGGAACAACCTGATCTGGGTCGCGGTGGCTCCCGCCCTCGTCACCGTGATCGGGCTCATCTTCGCGGTGCTGACCGAGCGGATCCGCTGGGCGACCGCGTTCAAGCTGGTCGTGTTCATGCCGATGGCCGTCTCGCTGATGGCCTCCGGCGTCATCTTCCGCCTGGTCTACGAGCAGGCCCCCGACCGGGGCGTGGCCAACGCCGTCATCACCTCGGTGACCGGCCTGTTCGGCTCGGACCA
Organism: Streptosporangium sp. NPDC002721; assembly: GCF_042888905.1. Lineage (NCBI taxonomy): Bacteria > Bacillati > Actinomycetota > Actinomycetes > Streptosporangiales > Streptosporangiaceae > Streptosporangium > Streptosporangium sp. NPDC002721. The sequence continues at coordinate 23,693 of NZ_JBIAQI010000028.1, read as the reverse complement.
GGGCTATCCGGACGCCCGTCCCCGGGAGAACGACCAGTCCCCGGTCGCCCCCGGGCAGGGCGGCGGGGTGGTGGCCAAGCAGCCCGCGCAGCCGGGGCAGGCGGTGCTCCTGCCGCTCGTGGGCGTGAAGCCCGCCACCCTCGCCTCGGCCTCACCAGCGAAGGCGGCCCAGCCGGCCCCCGGCCAGCTGACCGGGACCGTCTGGTTCGACTTCACCCAGGGCAGCGGCGGCGCGGCCAACCAGGTCGACGGCACCGAGAAGGCCCTCGCCGGGATGACGGTCGAGGCGGTGCAGAACGGCGCCGTCAAGGCCACCGCCACCAGCGAGGCCGACGGCACCTTCCGCTTCACCGGCCTGGCCCCGGGCGACTACCAGGTGCGGCTGCCGCAGTCGAACTTCGACGCGGCCTTCGCCGGGATCCCCTGGCTGGGCCCGACGCTGATCACCCCGGCGATCATCGGCGCGTTCATCTGGGTGTGGGCCGGGTTCGCCATGGTGCTGATCGCGGCCGGCCTCGCGGCCATCCCGCGCGACGCGCTGGAGGCGGCCCGCATCGACGGCGCCACCGAGTGGCAGGTGTTCCGGAAGATCACCGTTCCGCTGCTCTCCCCGGTGCTGCTCGTCGTGTTCGTCACGATGATCATCAACACCCTGAAGGTCTTCGACCTGGTCTTCGTCATCGCGCCGGGGTCGGTGCAGCCGCAGGCCAACGTGATCGCGCTGGAGATGTGGCGGGTCTCGTTCGGCGGCGGCAGCAACCAGGGGCTGGGCAGCGCGCTCGCCATCTTCCTGCTGGTCCTCGTGCTGCCCTTCATGATCATCAACATCCGCCGGTTCAGGAGGGACAACCAGTGACGACCTCCACCCTCGGCGCCCCGCCCCGCGGCGCCCTCGGCAGGATCGTGGACCGGCTGGGCGGCGGCCTGGTCCAGGCGGTACTGGTGGTGGTCGGCCTGTTCTGGCTGGTTCCCACCCTGGGCCTGTTCGTGGTCTCGATCCGCGACGAGACGGCCAACAACTCCACCGGCTGGTGGACGATCCTCACCAAGCCGGCCGAGCTGACCTTCCAGAACTACTCCGACCTGCTGGCCACCGGGTTCACCGCGTCGTTCTGGAACACCGTGTTCATCACGGTGCCCTCGACCGTCCTGGTGATCGGCATCGCCGCCATGGCCGCGTACGCCTTCGCCTGGATGGAGTTCCCGGGCAGGGACGCGCTGTTCCTGGTGGTGGTCGGCCTGCTGGTGGTGCCGACCCAGATCGCGCTCATCCCGATCGCGAAACTGTACGGCTCCGCCGGGATCTTCGGCTCCATCGCGAGCGTGGTGCTCTTCCACGTCGCCTTCGGCCTTCCCTTCGCCATCTTCCTGCTGCGCAACTTCTTCGCGGGCATCTCGCGCTCGCTGCTGGAGGCGGCACGGATGGACGGCGCGGGGGAATGGAAGATCTTCTCCACCGTGGTGTTCCCGCTGGCCAAACCGGCGGTCGCCTCACTCGGGATCTTCCAGTTCCTCTGGGTCTGGAACGACCTGCTCGTCTCGCTGGTCTTCGCCAACACCGAGAACCAGCCGATGACCAAGGCCCTGCAGTCCCAGATGCGGCAGTTCGGGACCAACGTGGACATTCTTGCGCCAGGAGCTTTCCTGTCGCTGATTATCCCGTTGATCCTCTTTTTCGCCTTCCAGCGGTATTTCGTCCAGGGGATGATGGCTGGCTCGGTGAAGTGAGTTACAGGGGCAGGCCCGGTGCGACGCGCGCTGTTTTCCAGCACTCGCCGTACCGGGCCTAAAACCTCGATAGGGTCCTGCACATGGCCGCACGCCCCTTGAACGAAGTCGTGGAAGCCGGGTGGGCCAAGGCCCTCGAACCCGCCGCAGAGAAGATCGCCGAGATGGGCGAGTTCCTCCGGAAGGAGGTGGCGGAAGGCCGGCAGTACCTCCCCTCCGGCGCCAACGTGCTCCGCGCCTTCCAGCAGCCCTTCGATCAGGTCAAAGTGCTGATCGTGGGCCAGGACCCGTACCCCACGCCGGGTCACCCGATCGGCCTGAGCTTCTCGGTGGCCGCGGACGTGCGCCCGATCCCGGGCAGCCTGCGCAACATCTACAAGGAGCTCACCGAGGACCTCGGGCTGCCGATGCCGGGCAACGGCGACCTCACCCCCTGGACCGAGCAGGGCGTGCTCCTGCTCAACAGGGTGCTCACCGTCGCGCCGGGCAAGCCCGCCTCGCACCGGGGCAAGGGCTGGGAGGAGGTCACCGAACAGGCCATCAAGGCCCTTGTCGCCCGCGACAGGCCGATGGTGGCGATCCTGTGGGGACGCGACGCCCGCAACCTGCGCCCGATGCTCGGCTCCGTCCCGGCCATCGAGTCGGCCCACCCCAGCCCGCTGTCGGCCCGCAGCGGCTTCTTCGGCTCCCGCCCGTTCAGCAGGACGAACGAGCTCCTCCAGCAGCAGGGCACGAGCCCGGTGGAGTGGAAGCTCCCCTAGGCAGTTCCAACCCCACCCAGGCACTAGGATTTCCACCATGAGTGATGTATCGGGCACCGAACGCTATCTGCGTCTGACCGTTGAGCTGACCGTGGAGGTGCAGGACCTCGCCGCCCTGCAAACCGCCGCGCTGAAGGAGATCAACCACCCTGACGCCGACCTGGACGACGATGAGCGTAAGGAGCAGGCCGAGCTGGTCTCGGCCGACGACACCGGCGCCAGCGCGCTGCAGTGGCTGATCGAGCCGGACCACGTCCTGGGCCTGATCGAGCATGTCGACCAGATCGAGCCCCGTGAGGCCGTGCTGGGCGTCGAGCCCTCCGACGGCCCCTCGGACGAGGATGAGGACGACGACCACGCTGACCACGACCACGCGGGTCACGACCACAGGCACTGAGAGCCCGGCACCGAGGTCATGGCGGCGGGAACGCCGCGCCGAGACCACGGAACCGAGACCACGGCACTGAGACCACAGCACTGAGAACGATCACCGCCACCCCGGCGGTGGTGGGCCTTCCCGGCCAGGCGCCCCGCCGGGAAGGTTCACCGCCGCCGGGGCTTTCCTCGTTCCGGGGCCCCTTACATTGAGGCCCCTCACGTCAAGGCCCCTCACGTTGAGGCCCCTTGCGTCAAGGCCCCTCACGTTGAGGCCCCTCACGTCAAGGCCCCTCACGTTGAGGCCTCCACGGGAAGAGCCCGCGCGAGGAAGGCCACGCGGGAAAGCATCTTGGGAAAGCATCTTGGGAAAGGGCTCACGGGAAAGGCCCGGAAGGGCGGGGCTCGGGGCTCAGCCGGTGACGATGACCTCCTCGCGGCGGGCCACCAGGGCGTCCCGCCGCCGGCCCAGCTCTTCGAGGTGAAGGTCCAGGCCGCCGACCGTACGCCTCACCCACTCGGCGACGTCCGCGACGGCCGCGCCGGTGTCGGCGATCCGGTGGTGCTTGATCGCGTCGGTGATGATGTTGTCGAAGAACATGTCGGCGAACCAGCGGGTGTCCACCTCGGGAAGCCTCGGGGTGACGTTCACGCCGATGTCGACGAGCTCCCTGGAGAAGGCGTCCAGCAACTGCTGGGCGTGCCAGGCGGCCTCGTCGGCGTCGCGCAGGTGGCCGTGCTCCACCATGTCCGCGAAGCCGCCCCCGCCCAGCATGTCCCACGTGGAGGCGCCCCGCGCGCTGCCGAGGCGGCGCAGGACCTCGCCGACCCCGTGCAGCGCGTCGACCCCGGCCTGATGGGCCTCCCGGTGCTCGGTGAGGTCGGCGCGGGTGTCGGCGAGATGGTGACCGATCTCGACCAGCTCGCGCCCTCCGGGGGTGCCGGACGCGACCAGCCGGCGCTCCTCGCGCTCCAGCAGCGCGTCGTACTCCTCCCGCGCCGCTCCCAGCCCGGCCAGCTCCTCGTCGACGGCCGCCCGGTCCGCCCTCAGCCATTCGAGGCGGTTGCGCTGGCCGTCCAGGCGTTGCCGTACGGCCAGCGCCTCGGCGCGCTCCCTGGCGAGCCGTTCCTCCCTGGACCCGGTGAGCCCGGCCAGAAGGGCCGCGAAGCCGCCGCCCTCCAGCCTGGAGACGTCCTGCTCCTCCTTGGCGAGCCGCTCCTCAAGGTCGTGGAGAAGGTCCTCGACCTCGTCGAGCTGCACGGCCACCGCCTCGCGCCGGCTGGTCAGTCGTTCGAACCGTCGCACCCGCTCCCGGGCGGCGAGCAGGGCGTCGGCGGCATTGGCGGCGGTGTCATAGGGGGTCACACCTGTGCGACGTGTGAGGGGGGAGATTCGTTCCGCCCCCCTCTGTCACGACCCCCGCCCGTCCGGGATCAGTCCATGGGCACCAGGGGCGGCGGGTAGCCCGGGACGCCCGAGGGGAGCCTCCAGGGCTCGTGGATCCTCCGCGTGGGCACGGCGTCGAGTTCGGGGACGTAGCGGCGGACGTACTCGCCGTCCGGGTCGTACCGCTTGGCCTGCCGGATGTAGTTGATCGACCGGTTGGGACGGGTGTCGTTGCCGGTCCCCGCGACCCACTGCCAGTTGCCGTAGTTGTTGGCGATGTCGCCGTCGAGCAGCAGCTCGAAGAAGTGGTCGGCGCCCACGCGCCAGTCGACGCCCAGCCGCCGGACGAAGAACGTGCCCGTGATCAGGCGCGCCCGGTTGTGCATCCAGCCCTCGGCGAGCAGCTGCCGCATCCCGGCGTCCACGATCGGGACCCCGGTCATGCCCTCCTTCCACGCCTGCGCCCTGTGCTCGTCGTCGCGCCACTCGTTCCCGCGCGGCCGGTAGTCGTCCCGGTTGATGCGCGGGAAGGCCCGCGTCACCTGGTAGAAGAAGTCGCGCCAGCACAGCTGCCTGACGAACTCGTCGGCTCCCCTGCGTTCCCGGCCCTCCCCCTCTATCTCCGCCACGTCCCTCGCGCCCCCGGCGTCCCCCACGTCCCTGGCGAGCGCCTCCAGCTCCAGCGGCGAGACGCACCCGAAGCGCAGGTAGGGGCTGAGCCTGGAGGTGCGGTTGCCCGCCATGTCGTCGTGGCCCTCGGCGTAGTCGTCCACGCAGTGTCTCAGCCACTGCTCCATCTTCCGGCGCCCGGCCGTCTCACCGCCCCTGGACAGCTCGTACGGCTCCTGCCCCGCCTCGGGAAGCCTCCCCGCGTCCAGGCCGCGGAGGACGTGCACCATGCCCGGGGCCTTGAGCACCTCCCTGCGCGGCTGCTGGGCCCAGGCCCGCAGGTAGGGCGTGAAGACCTTGTAGTGGTCGCCTCCGCCCGACGGCCTCAGGGCGTCGGGGGGCACGATCGTCAGGCCGGGGAACACGAGGTACTCCATCCTGAGGCGCTCGCACTCCTGCAGCAGGCGCGACTGCCTGCGTCGCGCGAGGGTGCTGACGTCCAGGCTGGCGTAGACGGCTTGAGCGTTCGTCTCCTGTGCCAGGCGTATCGTCTCGGCGACCGGGTCGCCGTGGCGCACGATCAGCTCACCGCCCCGCTCGCGGAGCGACTCACGCAGGTCGGCGAGACATTCGGCCAGGAACCCCCCTCGGTTCCTCGGGGGTATGGCGGGATCCACGACGAAGAGCGGTATGACGTGACGAGCGCGCTCGCACGCCGCGGCGAGCGCCGGGTGGTCGTGTACCCGTAGGTCGCGGCTGAACAAAACGATCACAGTGTCGGTCATGTTTCTCCTTCGGCCGGTCGCGCCCCGCCGGTTGCATCCGCGGGAGGCCGGAACTCGAAAGAACGTTCAGGGAGCGACTACTCCTGTCGCCTGTCACGCTGGTATCGCGAAGAGCAGGCTTGAAATGGGATGAGATGGACGAGCAGCGTCATGTGGCAGCCGACGAGGAGCCGGGGTACGGCATCGGAGCCGTCGCCCGGCGTCTCGGGGTGCCCGCCCCCACGCTGCGGACCTGGAATCTACGGTACGGCGTGGGCCCGAGCCGCCGGAGTCCGGGGGGGCACCGCCGATACGACGCCCGTGACCTGCGGCGCCTGGAGGAGATGAAGCGGCTCATCAGGGACGGGATCCCGGCCGCCGACGCGGCGCGCAGGGTCCTGCGGATCGAGACCGTCCCTCCCGCGCCCCCTTCCGAGCAAGAGCAGGAGCAGGAGCCCCGGTGGCCGGCCCCGAGGGGAATCCCGTCCCTCACGGCCGAGCGGCTGCCGGGTGTGCCGACGGTGGCGATGCTGGCGCGGGCGGCGATGATGCTGGACGGCGGGGCCGTGCACGACTGGATCGGCGCGGCGCTGGCCAGGCACGGCGTGCCGTGGACCTGGGAGCACCTGGTGATGCCGGTCTTCGAGACGATCTGCAGGCGACAGTCGGAGAGCGGGGCGAGCATCGAGGTCGAGCACCTGTTCTCCGACCGGCTGATGGCCGCGCTGATCGGGCTCACCGAACGCCCCGCCCACCCGGCGAGCCCCCGCCCCGTGCTGCTCGCCTGCGCCGAGAACGACCTCCACAGCCTGCCGGTCTACGCGCTGGCCGCCGCGCTGACCGGCGAGCACCGGGTGGAGACCCGGGTGCTGGGCGCCCGGACCCCCTACCCGGCGCTGGCGGACGCGATGCGGCGGCTGGGCCCCTCGGTGGTCTTCGTCTGGTCCCAGCTGCACGAGACCGGGGACCCCGCCCCGCTCGCGGCGCTGCCCGTGCTCCGCCCGCCGAGCCTGGTCGTCGCCGGCGGCGAGGGCTGGTGGGACGGCCTGCCCGCGTCCGTCGCGCGCGTCGCGTCGTTCCAGGACGCCCTCACCCGCGTCGTCACCGCCGCCCTGGCCTGACTTTCCACCTCCCCCGCCTGCCCCGTTCCGGCAAGCGCCGGCCCGTGCCCGCCCGCGCCTCCGGGCCCCGATGACCTTCGTGCCGCTCACCCGTCGCTTGCGATCACTGCCACAGAGCGAGTATGAATAAGTTTTGAGTAGCTTTTCTCGGTAAGAGGAGGCATCATGACAGACCCTCTGAACACCCGGTTCGCCGAGGGCGATGAGGCGGCGCTGGTCGAGTGCTTCCGGGCCCACGGGCCTCTCATCCGCTCCTACCTGCGACGATTCGTTCGGCCGCAGGACGTCGAGGACCTTCAGCAGATCGTGTTCGCGGAGGTCTGGCGCTCCCGGCACCGCTTCGACCCGGCGCGCAGCCTCCCCGCCTGGATGCTCGGCATCGCCCACAAGCGCGCGGTCGACCAGCTGCGGGTACGCACCCCGCAGACGGTGCCGCTGGACGTCATCGCCGACCCCGCCGGCGCCGACGGCCGGGCCGACGGCGACGGGCTGGCGGAGCGCGACCAGGTGCAGCGGGCGCTGGCCGAGCTGCCCGAGCCGCAGCGCCAGGCGATCGAGCTGGCCTACTACGGCGATCTGACCCAGCGGGAGATCGCCGAGAAGCTGAGTGTCCCGCTGGGCACGATCAAGGCACGTACGGCACGCGGCCTGCGCCGCCTGTCCGGCATCCTCGACACGGCCGCGACGGGCGGCTGGGAGGCGGAGCCCCGACGGGCCGGGGTGGCCGCCGCGCGTGGCGCGAGCGGCACGCGCGCGATGAGCAGGGTGAGCACGATGAGCAAGACCGATGAGACGGGCGGGCCGGTCGTCAGGCCGAGGATCGCGGTGTCCAGCTGCCTGATGGGCGAGCCGGTCCGGTTCGACGGCGGGCACAGCCGCGACCGGTTCCTCAACGGCGAGCTCGACAGGCACGTCGAGTGGGTGCACATCTGCCCGGAGATGGAGATCGGCCTCGGCAGCCCGCGCGAGACCCTCCGCCTGGAGCGCTCACCGGACGGGACGCGGCTGATCTCCAGGAAGAGCCGGACGGACCTCACCGACCGGATGACCGCCCTCGCCGAGGAGCGGGTCCCGGCCCTGCGCGAGGTGGACGGCTACGTCTTCAAGTCTAGGAGCCCCAGCTGCGGGGTGCACGGCATCCCCGTCCACGCCGGGGGCGCGACCGTGGACCGCAAGGGCACCGGGGTGTTCGCGTCCGCGGTCCTCGACGCCCATCCGCTGCTGCCCGTCGAGGACGAGGGGCGGCTCCACGACGCCCTGCTCCGCGAGACCTTCGTGGAGCGGATCTTCGCCCGCGCCCGGCTCCGCGCGCTGCTGGAGAGCGACTGGCGCCCCCGTGACCTGGTGTCCTTCCACGCCCGGCACAAGATGCAGATGCTCGCCCACGACCCCGCGGCCTTCCGGGAGGCGGGACGGGTGGTGGCCGGGGCGGGCTCCCGGCCCCGCGAGGAGCTGGCCGTCGACTACGCCCGCGTCTTCGGCACGGTGTTCGCCGCCAAGGCCAGCATCGGCCGGCACGTCAACGTCCTGCAGCACTGCGTGGGCATGGTGGGCGACGCGCTCGACCCGGTGCGCCGGGCCGACCTGGCGGAGGTCATCGCCTCCTACCAGGCCGGGCGGGTGGCGCTGAGCGTCCCGGCGACCCTGATCCGCCACCACGCCCAGGGCCTGGCCGCCGCCTACGTACGGGACCAGACCTACTTCTCGCCGTACCCCGAGGATCTCCGGCTGCGCAACCACGTGCCCGCCTGAGCCCTCGTGAAGGAGCGGCTCAGAGGGCCGGGTCGAGTCTCACCACCGCGAGGGAGCGGGGAGGCAGGAACAGCTCCTCCCCCTCCGTCGTCGCCGACGGGTCGGAGGCGAGCAGGATGTGGCCGGGCGCGAACCGGCCCGTCCCGAGCTTGACCGTGAGCGCGACCGGGCCGAGGTTGGCCGCCACCCTGAGCCCGCCCCGGTGCACGACCAGCCAGGACTCGCCGTGGTCGACCCGCACCCGCTCCAGCCTGGGGTCGGTCAGCTCGGGGTGGGCGCGGCGCAGCGCGATCAGGGCGCGGTACCAGTCGAGGTGCGCCCGGTGGGCGTCGTCGTCCAGCTCGCTCCAGTCGAGCTTGGAACGCAGGAACGTCATCTCCTCGCCGGGGTCGGGCGCCTTCTCCGCCCAGTCGTCGTAGCCGAAGCCGACGAACTCCCGCCGCCGCCGGTCGCCCTCGCCCTCGCGCAACTGCGGCTCGACGTGGTCGGTGAAGAACAGGAACGGCGCCCGCGTCCCCCACTCCTCCCCCATGAACAGCATGGGGGTGAACGGCGAGGTCAGCAGGAGGCCCGCGGCCAGCCGGAGCGCCTCGGGCTCCATCCGGTCGCCCTCGGCCCGGTTGCCGATCTGGTCGTGGTTCTGCGCGCAGCACACGAATCGGTAGCCGGGCACGTGGGTCGCCGGGCGGCCGTGGGAGCGGCCCCTGAAGGAGGAGTAGGTCCCGTCGTGGTAGTAGGCGCGGGTCAGCACCTTGGGCAGCGCGCCGTAGAAGTCGTCGTAGTAGCCGTGCCGCTCGCCGGTCACCGCCACGTGCAGGGCGTGGTGGACGTCGTCGTTCCAGGCCGCCGCCAGCCCGAACCCCCCGGCCTCGCGCGGGGTCATCAGCCGGGGGTCGTTGAGGTCGGACTCGGCGATGAGCGTGAGCGGCCTGCCCACGGCCGCCGACAGCGCCTCCGTCTCGGTGGCGATCTCCTCCAGCAGGTGCACGGCCCGGTCGTCGTGCAGGGCGTGCACGGCGTCCAGCCGCAGGCCGTCGACGTGGTAGTCGCGCAGCCACTGCAGCGCGTTGCCGACGAAGTAGGCGCGCACCTCGTCGGAGCCGGGGCCGTCGAGGTTGACGGCCTGCCCCCAGAAGGAGGAGGCGCTGGAGTGGAAGTACGGGCCGAAGGGGGCCAGGAAGTTCCCGGAGGGCCCCAGGTGGTTGTACACGACGTCGAGGATCACGCCGAGCCCGCGCCGGTGGCAGGCGTCCACGAAGCGCTTGAACCCGTCGGGGCCGCCGTAGGTCTCGGTGACGGCCCACAGGTCCACGCCGTCGTAGCCCCAGTTGCGCCCGCCGGGCACCGGCGGGACCGGCATGACCTCCACGAAGTCGACGCCGAGCTCCGCCAGGTGCTCCAGCTTGCCGATTGCCGCGTCGAAGGTGCCCTCGGGGGTGAAGGTGCCGATGTGCAGCTCGTAGATGACCGCGCCCGGCAGGTCACGGCCCTTCCACAGGGCGTCGCCCCACTCGAAGCGGTCGTGGTCGTAGACCCGGCTCGGCCCGAAGATCCCCTCGGGCTGCCAGCGGGTCCTGGGGTCGGGCAGCGCCTCGCCCCCGTCCAGCCGGAAGCGGTAGTCGGTGCCGTGCCCGGCGCCGGACACCTCCGCCGTCCACCAGCCGCCCCCGGCGGACGACATCGGGTAGCGGACCTCGCCGAGCTCCACGTCCACCGCCGTGGCCGCCGGCGCCCATACCTCGAACATGCGTCAGTCCCTTTCCAGAAGCGCGACAGGGTGGACGGCCAGCAGGTGGGCCAGCGGGATGCGGCCGGTGTGCTCGGTGCCGGACAGCAGGTCCCGCCACGTGCCGCGCGGCAGGATGAGCGTGTCGCTCTTCCAGCCGCCGCGCCGCTCCAGGCCGACGGGCAGCCGGGTGGCCACCGTCACGGCCCGCTCGCCCCTGGCGAAGGCGACCGCGTGCTCCCCGGCCTCGACGGGGACGTACGGCGCCTCGGGGTCCAGCCTCCGGCGCAGGTCCAGGGCTCGGGCGGTGACCGCCAGCTTGGCCTCGTCCCACGACAGGCTGCCGGTGGCGGCGGGGCTCGGGTGCTCCTCGTCCGGGTGGGCCTGGCTCGCGTGGGCCTGGGCCGAGGAGAGCATCCGGCGGCGCAGCGGGAAGTCGACCGGGCGCCGGTTGTCCGGGTCGACCAGGGAGAAGTCGGTGATCTCGTTGCCCCAGTAGAGGTCGGGCACGCCGGGCAGCATGAGCTGGACGAGCTTCTGGCCCAGCGAGTTGGACCTGGCGTACGGCTCGATCCTCGCCGCGAACTCCGCGACGGAGGCGCCGCACTCCTCGACGGCCCGGCTCACGAAGTCGCGGATGCCGCGCTCGTAGGCCGGGTCGGGGGTGGCCCAGGAGATCGAGGTCTTGGCCTCGCGGGCCGCCTTGAACAGGTAGTCGAAGAACCTGTCGGGCCCGATCGGCCAGGAGGCCATCAGGTTCTGCCAGGCCAGGTAGTCGAGGGCCGGGTCGAAGGAGACCTTCGAGGACCACTCGCCGACCGCGGCCGCCCACTCCCCGGGCAGCTCGGACAGCACGGCCAGCCTGGCCCGTACGTCCTCGGAGCGCTTGGTGTCGTGCGTGGAGAGGGTCGTCATCGTGCCCGGCGACATCTCCCGGCAGAACGCGTGGAACTCCTCGACGCTCCCGCCGAACCGGTCGGGCTCGCCGCCCACCTCGTTGAGGCAGGACAGGGGGTACCAGCGGTAGAGGGCGGTGTCCTCGACGCCCTTGGCCATCACCGGGCCGCAGGTCTGCTGGAAGCGGGTGACCGCCTCGGCGGGCCCGTTCAGGACCCGCTCGACGACCTCCGCCACCGGGGCGCCCTCGGGCAACCGCCCGGCGGCGACCCGCCCGGCCTCCTCGACGATCCGCGTCGAGAGCTCGGGCACCGGCTCGCCAGGCACCGCGTAGGCCCGGTAGACCGGCATCGCGGCGAGCAGCTCCACCAGCGTCCGGCGGTCGGAGCCGACGACGGCGTGCAGCCGGTCGATCTCGGCGCCGAAGAACAGGTCCAGGACCTCCGCCTTGGACTCGCGGACCACGGCGGCGTAGTCGTCGCGCACCCCGGTCTGCTGGGCGAACAGCTCGACCAGCGGCTCCTTCCCCGCCGGGTCGACGAACAGCCCGGTGATCCGGTTGAGCGTGTCGTAGCCGGTGGTGCCGTCGCACTCCCAGTCGGCGGGCAGCCGCTCGGAGCCGACCAGGATCTTCTCCGCCACGGTCCACACGCCCGAGCGCTCGCGCAGCCGCGCCAGGTAGCCGCGCGGCTCGGCGAGCCCGTCGGGGTGGTCCACCCGCAGCCCCTGGATCACCCCCTCCTCGACGAGCGAGAGGATGACGGCGTGCGTGGCGTCGAACACCCCGGGGTCCTCCACCCGCACCCCGATCAGCGAGGACACGTCGAAGAACCGCCGGTAGCCGGGCCCGCGCCGCCAGTCGACGAGCCGGTAGTGCGTGTCGGGCAGCGGGAACTCGTGGTCGTGGTAGCGCAGCACGTCGCCGTCGGCCACCGCCTCACCCGAGTCGCCGAGCACCGGCATGTTCACCCTGCCGCCGCCGCTCTCACCGTCCTCGACGGACCAGTCGATGTCGAACCAGGACGCGTACGGCGACTCCGGCCCGTCCTTGAGCACCGACCACAGCTGGGCGTTGCCCGACTCGGGCACCGGGATCGTCATGTGGTTGGGCACGATGTCGACGACGATGCCGATCCCGTGCTGGGCCAGCGTCGCCGACAGCTCCCGCAGCCCCTCGACGCCGCCGAACTCCTCGCGGACGCGCGAGTGGTCGGTCACGTCGTAGCCGTGCCGCGACTCCGGCACGGCCTGCAGGATCGGCGACAGGTAGACGTGGCTCACCCCCAGGTCCCGCAGATAGGGGGCGAGCTCGGCCACCTTCCCGAACCCGAAGTCGGGGGTGAGCTGGAGCCGGTAGGTCGACAGCGGCACCCCGTAGGAGCCCGGCGGCGGCGGGGGCGCGGGCGTCTCCTCGGGGAGCTCCGCCAGGTCGGGGACGTCCTCGCCGGTCCTGGTCCCGGGGACGGACTCCGGCAGGATCTCGTCGTGGGCGACCTGCGGCGGGACGGCGGGCGGGGTGTCGGGCAGCGGGTCCGGCGGCATGCCGGGGCCGGGTACCGGCTCCGGCTCGGGCACCGACTCCGGGGGGACGATCCCGGGCGCGGGCTCCAGCGGGGCGGGCCCGGGGACGACCTCGGGCGTGGGCTCGGGGACGGGCTGGGTCACGGGCTCAGACACGGCGCAGCACCCTCACCGAGCGGCCGACCACCGGCACGCTCTCTCCGGCCCGGCAGACCCGGGTGTCGACCGTGATCGGCATCGCGGTGTCGATCTCCGTCAGCCACATCTCGCCGTAGTCCTTCGGAAGGGTGAACTTGATGACGTCGTGGTGGGCGTTGAACAGCAGCAGGAACGAGTCGTCGACGATCTGGCGGCCCCGGCGGTCGGGCTCGGTGATGGCCTCGCCGTTCAGGAAGACGGCCAGCGATTTGGCGTACCCCACGTTCCAGTCGGCGTCGGTCATCTTCTCCCCCCTCGGAGTGAGCCAGGCGATGTCGCTGAGGTTGTCCTCCGAGCCTCGCACCGGCCGCCCGTAGAAGAACCGCCTCCGCCGGAAGACCGGGTGGTCGGCGCGGAGCTTGGCCAGCCGCCGGGTGAACTCCAGCAGCAGCCAGTTCTCCCTGATGTCGGACCAGTCGACCCAGCTCAGCTCGTTGTCCTGGCAGTACACGTTGTTGTTGCCCCGCTGGGTGCGGCCCAACTCGTCGCCGTGGGAGATCATCGGAACGCCCTGCGACAGGAACAGCGTGGTCAGGAAGTTGCGTTTCTGCTGCTCGCGCAGGGACTCGATCGCGAGCGAGGCGGGCCCCTCCTCACCGCAGTTCCAGGAACGGTTGTCGTCGGCGCCGTCGCGGTTGTCCTCGCCGTTGGCCTCGTTGTGCTTGTGGTTGTACGAGACGAGGTCCTGCAGGCTGAAGCCGTCGTGGCAGGTGACGAAGTTGATGGAAGCGGCCGGGCGGCGGCTGTCGTCCTGGTAGAGGTCGCTGGAGCCGGTCAGCCGGGACGCGAACTCGGGCAGCGAGGCGGGCTCGCCCCGCCACAGGTCGCGGATCGTGTCGCGGTACATGCCGTTCCACTCGGTCCACCTGGCGGGGAAGTTTCCCACCTGGTAGCCGCCGGGGCCGACGTCCCACGGCTCGGCGATCAACTTGACCTGCGACAGCACCGGGTCCTGCTGGACCAGGTCGAAGAAGGCGCTCAGCCGGTCGACCTCGTGCAGCTCGCGCGCCAGCGTCGAGGCCAGGTCGAACCTGAAGCCGTCGACGTGCATCTCGATGACCCAGTAGCGGAGCGAGTCCATGATCATCTGCAGCACGTGCGGGGAGCGCATGAACAGGCTGTTGCCGGTGCCCGTGGTGTCCATGTAGTAGCGCTTGTCGTCGTCGACCAGGCGGTAGTAGTCGGCGTTGTCGATGCCGCGCATGCTCAGCGTCGGGCCCAGGTGGTTGCCCTCGGCCGTGTGGTTGTAGACCACGTCGAGGATGACCTCGATGTTCGCCTCGTGCAGGGCCTTGACCATGGCCTTGAACTCCAGCACCTGCCCGCCGCGCTGCCCCGTGCTGGAGTAGGCGTTGTGCGGCGCGAAGAACCCGATGCTGTTGTAGCCCCAGTAGTTCGTCAGCCCCCGCTCGGAGAGGACGTGGTCGGTGACGAACTGGTGCACCGGCATGAGCTCGATCGCCGTCACCCCGAGGGCGGTCAGGTGATCGACGATCTCCGGGTGACCGATCGCGGCGTACGTGCCGCGGATCCGCTCGGGGATCTTCGGGTGGTTGATCGTCAGGCCCTTGACGTGCGCCTCGTAGATCACCGTGTCGTGGTACGGCGTGCTCGGCGGCCGGTCGTGCCCCCACCCGAAGAAGGGGTTGATCACGATCGAGCGCGGCATGAACGGGGCCGAGTCGGCGTCGTTACGGCTGTCGGGGTGGCCGAAGCGGTAGCCGTACACCGCCTCGTCCCAGTTCACGTCCCCCTCGACCGCCTTGGCGTACGGGTCGAGCAGGAGCTTGGCCGGATTGCACCGGTGCCCTCTCGGCGGGTCGTACGGGCCGTGGACGCGGTAGCCGTACCGCTGCCCGGGGCCGACGCCCGGCAGGTATCCGTGCCAGACGAAGCCCTCGCACTCGGTGAGGGTGACTCTGGTCTCCTTGTTCTCCTCGTCGAACAGGCACAGCTCGACGCGTTCCGCGGCCTCGGTGAAGAGCGCGAAGTTGGTTCCCGCGCCGTCGTAGGTGGCCCCGAGGGGATAGGGGTCACCCGGCCAGATCTCGATCATCAGTCCCTCTTGAACGTGGAGATCCCCGCCTTGAGGCGGGGGAGAGAACACGGCACGACGCCGTACTGCGAACTTCTCCCGGAAGTCTGGGCGAACGCGGTCGATGGGGAAAGCATGTCAACGCACCGCCTTTCAGCGGTGCAGGAGTATGCCCGGTGTTCGCGTGGCCATGCGCGTGTTTCCCCTCCTGTGACGCTCATCTCAGACCCCGGCGACGGCACGTCGGCCCTTTACCACCTAACCCTCCCGGCGCATGCGAAACGTGCCGGTCGGTACCGGCTTGGGGGCGCCGCCGCCGATCACGCCTCCGGAGGGCGGGTTCCGGGGCCTCACCGCCGATCACGCCCCCGGCGGGCGGAGTGTCTCGGCCGGCGCACGGGTTCCGGGGCCTCACCGCCGACCACGCCCCCGGCGGGCGGGTTCCGGGGCGTCACCGCCGATCACGCCCCCGGCGGGCGGAGCGTCCCGGCCAGCGCGCGGAGCGCGGGCTCGTGGACGCGCAGCCCCGCCCCGGCGGTGAACGCCTCGGCCGCCCGCAGGTGGGCCCTCGCCCGGTCCCCGTCACCGTCGAGCAGCGCCAGCCTGGCCAGGCACAGGTCGGCCGGCGACCAGCCCAGCAACCGGCCCGCGTGCGGGGCGAGCCTGGCGTACAGGACCCTCCCCGCCGCCCGGTCGCCGAGCGCCGCGCAGATCTCGCTGACGGCGTCCGGGACGAACCGGTACGCCAGCTCCGGGTCTATCGCCGCGAAGCCGTCGCGGGCGAGGCCGGCGAAGACGTCGCGCGCCTCGGCCGTCCTGCCCAGGTCGATCAGGGCCAGGCAGCGCAGGATGTGCCAGGGCTTCTGGCCGGGACGGCGGGCCAGCATCTCGTCGGCCAGTCCTAGCGCCTCGTCCGTCTCCTGAGGCCGGCCCGCCGCCCGCAGGGACAGGAAGCGGAACACCTCCCGCCGCAGCGACGCGTCGTCCCGGCCCAGCGCCCCCTCGGGGTGGGCCGCGCCGGACACGTCGGCCGCGGCGAGCGCGTCGGCGAAGCGCCCGGACAGGTAGGCCCGGACCGCGGTCTGCCAGGCGGCCAGGCTCACCATCGAGGGAAGCCTGAGCCGCTCCGCGGTCTCCCGCAGCCAGGCCAGCAGCTCCCCGGCCCGCCCCGCGTCCCCCCGGGCGGTCAGCTCGACGTACTCGTTCTCCCTGCCGATCCACTCGACGGCCAGGTCGCCGGTGCGGCGGCCGATCTCCACGATCTCGCCGACGACCGCGCCGTGGCGCTCGTGGTCGTGGCCCGAACGCAGCAGGATCTCCAGGGCGATCAGCGTCCTGGACAGGGTCAGGTCGTCACCGGCGAGGCGGGCCAGCCGCACCGCCTCCCCCGCCATCTCCACGCTCCGCCCGACGGGCCGCGTGGTGGAGCCGGTCAGCGCGGCGGCGGCGAGCAGCCGGGCCCGCCACGGCGAGTCGCCGGCCAGGTCCGAGGCGAGGACCCGGTCGATGCGCTCGGCCAGCCGGTCGATGCCGGTCATCTCCTCGTACATGGCCAGGTGGATCGGGTCGGAGAACCCCAGGGCCGCCCTGGCCAGGCGGTTGTCGTCGCCGAGCCGTTCGGCGATCTCCGCGGTGGCCTCCAGCGAGGCGTGGGCCGAGGCGCTCATCCCCGCCGCGGCCTGCGCCTCGGCCAGGTCGAGCAGGAGGTCGCAGCGGAGAGCGTCGTCGGGCTCCGCCAGCCGGCCGGTCATCGCGATCGCCCGTTCCAGGTTCTCCACCGCGTCCTCGTGGGCGAACTGCGCGGTCGCCTGGGCCGCCGCGCGCCGGGTGTAGCCGATGGCCCTGCCCGCCGTCCGGGGATCCAGCAGGCCCTCGCGGTAGTGGTGGGCGATCTCGGTCAGGCGCGTCCCGCTCCGCTCCTCCAGCACCTCGGCGATCCGCGCGTGCAGCCTCCTGCGGCGCAGCGGCGGCAGCGACTCGCGCAGCGCGTCGCGGACGATGTCGTGGACGAAGCGGCAGCTCGGCCCGTCGCCCTCGACCAGCAGCCGGGCCCCCACGGCGGCGTCGACGATGTCGAGGACCCGCTCCCCGGGCAGCTCCGCCACGCGCGTCAGCACGTCGGTCGCCGCCTCCCTGCCGAGCAGCGCCGCGACGGTCAGCACCTCCTCGGTGCCGGGCGGCAGACCGGCCATCCGGCCGCGCACGACGTCCGACAGCGCCTCGGGGGTCTCCCCCAGCTGCAGCACCTCCCCCAGGAAGAACGGGTTGCCCGCGGTCAGCCTGCCCATCTCCGCGGCGAGGGCGGGGTCGGCGCCCGCCCGTCCCAGGTACTCGCGGATCTCCTCCTCCGCCAGGCCGCGCAGCAGGAGCCTGCGCACGTGCGGCAACCGCAGCAGCGCGCCGAGGGCGTGCTCCAGCGGCTCGCCGGGGCGCACGTCGGTGTCGCGGTACGTGGCCACGACGGTCAGCTCGGGACAGAGCCGGGTGGAGGCCAGGAACTCCAGCAGCCGCAGCGACGAGGGGTCCGCCCACTGCAGGTCGTCGAGGACCACCAGGACCCGGCCGTGCTCGTTCAGCAGCCGGGCGAACGCCTCGTACAACGCGAACTGCCCGGCCTGCCCGGCCTGCCCGGTTCCGGGGCCGCCTCCGGCCCCGGCCAGCCGCGCCAGCTCGCCGTCCCTGCCGACCAGGTCCCGTACGGCCTGCGTCCAGGGCCAGAAGGGCGGCGCGCCGGTGCCGTCCCAGCAGCGGCCCCACACCACCCGCCTGCCCCGCGCCCGCGCGGCCTCGGCGGCCCGCTCGGCGAGGCTGGTCTTGCCGATGCCGGGCTCCCCGGCGAGCAGCACCGTCCGGTGCCCGTCACCGGCGACCGCCCGCTCCAGCACCTCCGCCTCGGCGTCCCTGCCGACCAGCCCGGCGCCCTTCCCCGCCGGCCCGGCCTCCACCACGACGCGGGGCGTCAGCGCGGCGTCCTGGCCGAGGATGCGCCGTTCCATCTCCCTGGACCGGGGGTCGGGGTCCAGGCCCATGTCCTCCATCAGCAGCCGGCGTCCCTCGGCGAGCACGCCGAGCGCGTCGGCCTGCCGTCCCGCCTGGTAGAGCGCGTGGGCGGCGAGCACCCGCAGCCGCTCCCTGAACGGGTGGGCGCCGACCAGATGGACGAGCCCGCCCGTCAGCGCCGCCCCCCGGCCGAGCGCGAGTTCCGCCTCGGCCAGATCCTCCTCGATCGTGAGCCGCAGCTCGGCCAGGTGCGCGCTCTCCTCCACCGCCCAGGATGTGCCGGAGAGGTCCGCCAGCGGCTCCCCGCGCCACTCCCCCAGCGCCAGCCGCAGCCGCCCGGCCGCCCCCTCGTGGTCGCCCCCGGCCCCCAGGCTCCTGCCCGCGGCCGCGTGCCCCCGCGCCCGGCCCAGGTCGACCGCGCCGCCGGGGACGTCCAGCGCGTAGCCTCCCGGCCTGCTGACCAGGACCGCCGGTGGCACGTTCCTCGCCCTGCCCGGCTCGAAGACGCGGCGCAGCTTGGAGACGTACGCCTGCACGGTGTTGAGCGCGCCCGGAGGGGGGTCGCCCTCCCAGAGCGCGTCGATCATCCGGCTCGGGCCGACCGGCCGCGGGGCGGCGACGACGCACATGGCCAGCACCAGCCGCTGCTGGTGGGGGCCGATGTCCAGTGCCGCCCCGCCGTCGGCGAACGCCTCGACAGGGCCCAGCACACGAAAGTCCATCCGGCCACCTCGCTCGCGAACTGCGCCGAATATTAGCCTTTCACGTCCACCGTTCCGTACAGCCCGTACGCTTCCGCGCAGCGACGTTCCGACACACTCCCTCCTCGACGGAACCCCGGCGAAGACGGGAGTTTGGCCGCCGACAGGGGGGTAGTCCGACCCTCCTCACAAGTGGAGGACATGGGCGATGGGCGGATTCAAGAAGTTCCTGCTGAGGGGCAACCTCGTCGAGCTCGCCGTGGCCGTCGTGATCGGGGCGACCTTCAGCGGGCTGGTGCAGGCACTGGTCAAGGACCTCATCACGCCGCTGATCGGAGCGATCACGGGCGGCAGGGAACCGGACTTCTCGCAGTACGTGTTCACGATCAACGGCTCCAAGTTCATGTACGGCGACTTCATCAACCACCTGCTGAGCTTCCTGATCATCGCGGCGGTCATCTACTGGCTGGTCGTGATGCCCATGACCCGGCTGATCGGCTTCTTCGACAGGGACAAGAAGGCGGCCGAGAAGGAATGCCCGGAGTGCCTGAGCGACATCCCGATCGACGCCAAGCGCTGCGCGTTCTGCACCGTGGAGCTGTCGAAGGTCGCCGTCGGCGACCGGCCGCCCGCCTGACACCGGCCCCGCGGGACCTTCGCGGGAACCGGCCGGCCCCCCTGCCTGGGAGCTCTTGGTGATCATTGACGGTCGGGGGGAGGTCGGGCACACTTGGCCCCGGCGAAGCCTTCCAGGGGAGTGGTATGAACTTCTCCGTCCTGGGGCCGGTCGAAGTGAGGGCCGACCACCAGCCGCTTCCCCTGGGCGGACGCAAACAGCGGGCCCTGCTCGCGATGCTGCTCCACCACGCCAACGGCTCCGTGGCCGACGACCTGCTCGTGGACGCGCTCTGGAGCGAGCACCCGCCGAAGACGGCCGACAACAACCTGCGCCTGTACGCCTCCCGCCTGCGCCGGCTCCTGGGCCACGACCGGCTCCTGCGCCGTCACGGCGGCTACCTGCTGGTCGTGCACCCCGGCGAGCTGGACGTCCACCGGTTCCAGTCCCTGGCCAAGAACGGCCGCGACGCGCTGCTGCACGGTGACCACCACGAGGCCGCCGACTTCCTGCACCAGGCCCTGCTGCTGTGGCGCGGCCCCGCGTACGGCGACCTGCGGTTCGTCGAGGACCTGTCGGGCGAGGCCGCGCGCCTGGAGGAGCTGCGGCTCGCCACCCTGGAGGACCGCGTCGAGGCCGACCTCTCGGTGAGGTTCCAGCCCGAACTCGTCGCCGAGCTCACCGGCCACGTGAACGCGCACCCCCTCCGCGAGCGCCTGCGGGCGCATCTCATGGCGGCGCTCGCCCGCTCCGGCCGGGGTTCCGAGGCGCTGACGGTGTACGCCGACATCCGCCGCCTGCTGAACGAGGAGCTGGGCGTCGAGCCCGGGGAACGGCTGCGCGACCTCCACCGGCTGATCCTGACCGGGGAGTGGACGGACCCCGGGCAGGTCGCGATCGGGAGCGCGAAGGACGGGCGGGACGAGCGGGACGGGCCGGAGCACCGGGACGAGCGGCAGGAGACCGGCCCGGGGCCGGCCGGGCCGCGCGAGCCCCCCGCGGAGCTGCCGATGAGCATCGCCGACTTCGCGGGACGCGAGCGGCACGTCAGGGAGCTCGTCGCCCGGCTGGACGATCGCTCCGCGACCACCGTCTCGGTCATCACGGGGATGGGCGGCATCGGCAAGACGGCGCTGGCGGTGCACGTGGCGCACCGGCTGGCCGACAGGTTTCCCGGAGGGCAGCTCTACGTCGACCTGCACGGCGCGCACGAGGAGGAGCAGGCGGATCCCGGCCACGTGCTCGGCCGGTTCCTCGTCGCGCTGGGCGTGCCCGGTTCGAGCATCCCGGAGTCGGTCGAGGCCCGTGCCGCGCTGTACCGCAGCCGCCTGGCCCGCGCGAACGTCCTGATCGTCCTCGACAACGCGGCGTCGGAGCAGCAGGTGCGCCCCCTGCTCCCGGGCGCCTCCGGCTGCGCCGTGATCGTCACCAGCCGCGCGAGGCTCTCCGGCCTGGAGGGCGTGCGACCGGTCGAGCTGGACGTCCTGAGCACCCAGGAGGCCGTGGAACTGCTCTCCCGGCTGATCGGGCACGAGCGCGTCGCCGCGCAGCTCCCCGCCGCCACCGAGCTCGTCTGGCTGTGCGACCGCATCCCGCTCGCCGTGCGCGTCGCGGGAGCGCGGCTGGCCGCCCGCCCCCAGCGGAGCGTCGCCTGGCTCGTCGAGCGGCTCGCCGACGAGCGCGGGCGCCTGGACCAGCTGGTCGTCGGCGACCGCGCGGTCAGGGCGAGCCTGGCCCTGAGCTACGTCGGCCTCCCGGCGAGCACGCGACGCGCCTTCCGGCTGCTCGGCCTGCTCGACGTCACCGGCTTCGCGAGCTGGGTCCCCGCCACGCTGCTCGACTGCCCGCACGAGGAGGGGGAGGCACACCTGGAGTCGCTGGTGGACGCGCAGCTCGCCACCATCTCCGGGGTCGACTCCACCGGGCAGGCCCGCTACCGCTTCCACGACCTCGTCCGGCTGTACGCCCGCGAGCGCGCGGAGGCCGAGGAGGAACCGGCCGAGCTCCTGCTCTCGACGACCCGGGCGTTCGGCGCGTGGCTCTGGCTGGCCGAGCAGGCCATGGAGCACGTCCACGGCGCCTGCTACGCCGTGCTCCACGGCCCGGCGCCGCGCCGGTCGCTGCCCGGCGACATCGCCGAGCCCCTCCTGCGCGATCCCCTGTCCTGGTTCAACGCCGAACGGACCGCGCTGGCCGGGCTCATCGAGCAGGCCTGCGCCCTGGGGCTCGACGACTTCGCCTGGGACCTGGCCGGATGCCTCGAACGCTACTTCGACTCCCACGGGTTCTTCTCCGAGTGCCGACGCCTCAACGAGCGGGCCATGCTGGCCTGCCGTACGGCGGGGAACCTGCTCGGCGAGGCCGTCATGCTGCGCGGGCTGCTCGACGTGACCACCTGGACCGGGGTCGAGCACGAGGGCGGCGCCATGGTGGCGCTGCACACCAACGCCGTCCGGCTGGCGGAGATGTTCACCGAGGCCGGCGAGTTGCGCGGGCTGTCGGACGCCCACGTGATGTGCGCCTGGGGCCTGGCCGCGCAGGGGTTCGTCGAACAGGCCGTGGAGTCGGCGGAGACGGCGCTGCGCCTCGCGGAGGAGACCGGCCATCTCGGCGGCCGGGCGCGCGCCCACCTGGCGCTCGGCATCACGCACGGCCAGCGGGAGGTGCTCTCGGCGATCCCGCACCTGGTGAGCGCGCTGAGGGTGGCGGAGACCCTGGGGAACCCGCGCTTCGAGGCGACGTCCCTGCAGTTCCTCGGCCTCGCGTACGTCGAGACCGGCCAGCCCGAACCCGCGGAACACTGCCTCAACCGCTCCCTCGTCATGTCCAGGGTCGCGCGGGACCCGGCGTCCGAGGCGATGACCCTGCTCGCGCTGGCGAAGCTCTACAGCGGCGAGGGCGACGAGCGGGCGCGGCCCACAGCCGTCACCGTGGAGGAGCTCAGCCGCCGCTACAACCTCACCCACCACCTGGCCGACGCCCTGTGGATCCTGGGCGACCTCGACCGCGCCGGCGGCGACCACGCGCGCTCGGTCGAGCGCCTGACGGAGTCCGTGGCGCTGTGGCGGACCCGCAGCTGGACGACGTACCTGGGAGGCGCGCTCCGCAGCCTCGGCCTCGCCCACGCGGCGGCCGGCCACAGGGAGAAGGCCGTCAGGTGCTGGCGCGAGGCCCACGAGCTCTTCACCGTCATCGGGGACAGGGCGAAGGCGGACGAACTGGCCGGGCTCCTCGGATCCTCGATCACCGGCTGTCCGTGAAACTTTTTCGGCATATGCGGAAAATATGCAGGGGCTCCGTAGCGTCCGGATGGCAGGAGATCACGTGGTCGTTTGAGGCTTCACGATCCGTACGAGGATGAGCGGGCACGGCGGGCTCATCTCTGGGGTCACACAGGGGCTGACCCTTTTGGCGTCTCGTGAACGCCCCGGCCGCGGCGCGTCCTCCGGGCCGATCATCCGATCGGTCCGGCCCTTTTCCACCGGGAAAGGCACCCGGAGGACAATGGGACCGTGAGTTTCGAACTGGCCGTCTGGCACGAGCCCAAACCGATCACCAGGGAACACGCGGAGACCGTCTTCCAGTCCCTCCGCCACGGGGAGCCTCATCGCGCCGAACCTCACCCCGGGGACCGGACGGCTTCCCTTGCGGATCCCGACTCCGGAGAGCGGGATCTTCGTCCCGGAGAGCGGGGAGAGCGGGAGGACGCCGAGGCGTACCCCGGGGTGACGGCGTTCGCCGACCGGCTGCCGGGGGCCCGGTGGCTCTCCCCGGACCACCTCCTGGTCGGCATGGACCCGGAACAGGCCGACGAGGTGTCGGCCGAGGTCTTCGCCCTGGCCGCCGAGTGCGGGCTGGTCTGCTACGACCCGCAGCGCGGCCTGGTGCACAACCTGTCCCCGCGAGGCGTCTACCCGACCATGGAGATGCGGACGGGCGACGGGATGATCGTGGTCGGCCCCGACCTCCGGCTCATCTCCGACGCGCTCGCCACCATGTCACCGCAGAACCCTTTCACGGCCCTGGTCGTCTTCGGCGAGCACTTCGTCCAGAGCTCCCCGGAGGTCTCGGGCTACGAGCTGGAGTACAAGGACAGCGTCAGGAACCGGATGTTCCGCACGCACGTCCCGGACCTGGGCGCGGTCCAGGAGGCCTTCACCGAGTACGCCACCGGCGAGCGCGCCTTCCTGGACCGCCACGACTGGAAGCTCGTCTAGCTTTCTCCCGGCGGGGCGTTTCCTTTTTCGGTGTGGTTGTTCTTGGTGCTCGCTGCGGTGGGCGTGTGTCCTTGTTCTTGGTGCTCGCTGCGGGCGGGTGTCCTTGTTCTTGGTGCTCGCTGCGGTGGGCGGGTGTTCCGGCCGGCCGTCTCAGTTGCTGTCTGGTGTTTCAGGCCTCCGGCCTGCTCGGGCGTGGTGGTTGCGGGCTCTTTTCAAGCCGTCCGGAACACCCGCCCACCTCCGCTGTACGCGTTCTGTCCGTGGGGGTGCGGGCCGTAGTTGCTT
>NZ_JBIAQI010000027.1:112352-146472 GCF_042888905.1 Streptosporangium sp. NPDC002721 | reverse complement strand
CCCCGTCAAGGCGTGGATCAACGACCCAGACAAACGAGAGAAGCAGGCACAGAACATCTAGAGCGACTGTGTCTCATCGAGCTTGACAAGTTCCGGACCGCCTCGGGGAAGGCGAACGCGTACTTCGCGGACGAAAGCCGGTCCACCAGCATGTCGACATTGGCCGCCACCCGGCGCATGGTCTCGTGCGACCTCTTCGGCATCCTCCTGACGGCTCTCCGGCACGCCGGCCGATCAGGGGGCCGGTGTCCAGGAGCGTGGAGGTCACGTTGACCGATTGAACCGCTCCGCCAGCAGATCTTCGACCCGTTCCGACAGATCCCCTTCACCGGAGGCACCGATCCCCGCGATCGACAACCGTCGACGCCGAACCGGCCCATCGGTCTCCTCGTCCACGGTCTCGGCCAACTCCGGATCCGTCTTCACCAGACGCAGCAGACGACGTGCCTGGTCCGGAGAAAGCCGATCGACCAGATGGTGGAGCTGCTCGTGCGCGTGCCCGGCAGTCATACCCCTGAGTCTACGTAAGCGTCTGCGCTCACCCCAGCCCAACCGCCGTGTCAGCGGTGTCTTGACGTCGAGACTTCATGCCGGACGCGTGCCGGAACAGGCGGGAAACCAGAGACGCCACAGGCACTTGATCCACTTTAACCCGCACCCCCGTTTTCCCAGCTGAGGGCAGCGTCAAGGCAGACGGCCCGGCTCTAACCGAAACTGCTCCGGTAGGTGTGGGGGCTGACGCCGACGACGCGTTTGAACCGGTCGCGGAAGGCGGTGGGTGAGCCGAAGCCCGCCTGGGCGGCGATGCGTTCCATGGAATGGCCGGTGGTCTCCAGCAGGTGCTGGGCCCGGCGGACACGGGCCCGGTGGAGCCACTGCAATGGTGTGGTGCCGGTCTGCTCGCGGAAGCGCCGTATCAGGGTGCGGGTGCTCGTGCCGGCTTGGCCGGCGATGTCCGCCAGGGTGAGATCGCGGGCGAGGTTGTCCTCGATCCAGTTCAGGAGAGGTTCGACGGCCGAGCCGTGGGGGGTGGGCGGGTATCGCCGCACGATGAACTGGGCCTGGCCGCCCTCGCGTTCCAGCGGCATGACGGACAGTCTGGCTGCGTCGGCGGCGACCGCGGAGCCGTAGTCCCGGCGGATCATGTGCAGGCACAGGTCCAGTCCCGCCGCGGCGCCGGCCGAGGTGAGGATCTGCCCGTTGTCGACGTAGAGCACGTTCGGGTCGACGTCGATGTCCGGGTAGGCGGTGGCGAGTCGGGGGGCGGCCACCCAGTGGGTGGTGGCGCGCAGCCCGCCGAGCAGTCCGGCGGCGGCGAGGATGAAGGTGCCGGAGCAGATGGAGGCGATCCGGACGCCGTCGGCGGCGGCGCCACGGAGCGCGTCGCGGACGGCCGGCGGCAGGGGCCCGGCGGGGTCGGCGGTGCCGGGCACGATGACCGTGTCCGCGTCCGCGAGCGCCTCCAGCCCCCACGGGGCGCGCAGGGTGAAGAGACCGGCGTCCACGTCGGGCCGTTCGGCGCAGACCCGCACCCGGTAACCGGGGCGGCCGTCGGGCAGCCGGGTGCGGGTGAACACCTCGATGGGGGTGGACAGGTCGAAGGGGATCACCTGATCCAGCACGAGGACGACGACGGTGTGCATGGCAAGAATGTACCTCTGCACCGGATTCTCGCCAGCGGCTTCCAACTGCTCTTCGCTGGTCTACGGGACGCTGAAGCCCCTTGGCGAGAATCCGTTGGAAGTTGTCACTCCTGCCACTGGGAGCCGGGGGACCCGCTGGTTAGCCTCGACCACGTCCCGACACTTCTCAACGAAACGGACACCTTCGTGATCGCCCGACTCGATGCCATCACAGCCTTCGGGTTCCTCGACGCGGACGGCACCGCGGGTGCCTCCGCCGCACCGGGCGGCCGTCACCGGGACGGACACCGACGATGAGCGTCGCCGCACCGATCATGATCGGGATCGTGTACGTGTGCCTGATGTCCCTGATCCGCGAACCGCACCGGCGCAGGTTCAACGCGATCATGGTGGCCGGAGCCGGGGCCGCCTACCTCAGCGGCGGGGGTTTCGGCCCGTGGGAACTCGCCTTCACGGCCGTCATGACCTACTGCGCCTACCGCGGCCTGGAGTCGTGGACATTCGTCGGCGTCGGGTGGCTGCTGCACACCGGCTGGGATCTGTTGCACCACCTGCACGGCAACCCGATCATTCCCTTCGCGGACCACTCCTCCCTGGGGTGCGCCATCTGCGATCCCGTGATCGCCGTTTGGTGCCTCTCGGGCGGCCCCTCGGTCACAGACCTGCTCCGCGCGCGTCTCGGCCGGCCCGGCGTCGAACGGCCCACCACGCCGCCGCCCTGATCGCACCGGCCCGATTCCCTTCCTCCACTTTTGGGAGTGAGGGCGGCGGGCGGATCCGGATAACGGGCGGATGTTCGCAGCGGTCCGTACCGGTACGGGGTGCTTGCGGCGGGCGTGGTCATGGCCACGGTGGTGCCGCTTCTCCTGCCCGATCCCAACCTGTGGTGGATCATCGGGCTGGGGCTGGGGCTGCTGGCGCCGAGCTCGGAGCCGGCATGTCGCCCGTCCACCTCGACGCCCGACACCACCGGCACGCCTTCCGGAGGGTGAGACGACGGCGACGGAAAGATCCGGTGAGAGGGGTGTGGCCGTCCGCACGGAATTTTCAGGCCGCGCCCGTCGCGTGCCCATCGGGAAGGTCGCCAGGGGGGGAGAAACGGGACTCGCGGACATGGCGAGACCGCCCCCTGACCTGGAACGCAGCAGGTTGGAGAGCCGTGTGCCGAGATCTTCCAAACTGGCTCCCTCCTCCGATCATCGAAAAATCGAGAGTCCACATCATCCTGCCGCTCGTGCCGTTGGCGTGCCATTGGACAGGTGACGAGGGATCGACCACGGTCACCCCCTGGCCGACCGGACACCCGGCTCAGCCGCCCCACCTGCCGTGCTCGACGCACTTCCCCGGCTGACAGCGTGGGGCCGGCCCTTCGGGTCTTGCTTGCTCTCTGGTCCGTACGAGCTTCGCGGACCGTCGGGTTCGGGATCACTGAGTGGCCGCCTGTCAGGCCGGTACGAGCGAAGGCCCGCTTCGCGAGCGCCGAGAGCGTCGGTCTCGTAGTTGCCGTCGACGTACGCGACCCGGTGGGCCGGCAGTCCCAAGGGCCGTGCGTCCTGCCGGGAAGATGCCGGCGTCCGGCTCGGGCGTGCCGTGCTCATCGGAGTGGACGATCGCGTCGCCGAAGTGGTCGAGCAGGCTGATCACGCGTAGTTTGCGGAGAGTGTCCCGGGGCCTGGCTCTCGCCGAACTCCCATTGTGGCCGCCCTTCGGGCGGGCGTGCCGGTGGTTCGGGGCCGCGTCCGCGCGGTGTCAGTGGCCCGGTGTCTCGTGCCGGTCGATGTGGTCGCGGAACCAGTCGAGCGTGAAGCGGTGTGAGGCGATGCCGTAGGCGAGCGTCGCGCGCTGGTGGGTGGCGAGGTCGCGGTGCTCCTCGGGAATGTTCAGGGTGTCGAGCCGCCTGTCGAGGGCCGAGAGCGCCGCGAGGTCGGTCTCGACGCGCGCCATGATGCGACGGAGCACCGGTAGGCGTTCGGCCGGTTCCAGCAGGCCGAGGAAGTAGAGCCTGGACAGCGCCGCGGTCTCCAGATCGAGCCCGGCCAGGTCACCTGTCATCCAAGCGCGGAACTCCTGGCGACCGGCGTCGGTCAGGCGGTACACCTTCCGGCCCCGGCCTCCGGCCTCGACGCTGGCGACCTCGATGAGCCCCCGCGCGAGCAGGGTGTCCAGCGCGCGTTTGATGCTGCCGGAGCTGGCGCTGTAGAAGAGCGCGACGCCGGCCTCGAATCCTTTGATCAGGTCGTAGAAGGTCTGCGGGGCGATCATGAGCAGACCGAGGATCACATGGGCCATTGATCGAGTCTAGGCCATTGACTCTCATAGACATGTCTATTAGATATATCAGCAGGCCCCCTGAGACGTGTTCATGGTCATGGATGCCGGTTGACCGCCTCGGCCGGCGGAAGGCATGGCGCCGAGGGGCACGTCGGGGAAACGGAGACAGGGAACACTCACGTGACATCGCCGCTCGCCACGACCACCGCCCATGACAATCACGTTCCCGACGACGTCGACGCGCGGCTGACGGGCCTGCTGGAGAGCCTCGTCTCGCAACGCGGCGTGCACCACGCCAACCTCGCCGTCACGAGCGGCGACGGGAAGCGGCGCTGGTCCGCCGCCTCCGGGCCCGCCGGTGCCGACGATCATCCGCTGCGTCCCGAGACCCCGTTCTTCATCGCGAGCGTCACCAAGCGTTTCATCATCACGCTGGTGCTGCAGGCGCACGAGCGCGGCGAGCTCGAACTGGCCGCGCCGATCAGCGGTTGTCTGCCGGCGGAGACGATCACCGGGCTCCACGTCCTCGGGGGGATCGACCGGACGTCCGCGATCACGGTGCGCCACCTCGCGAGTCACACATCCGGGTTGCCGGATTACTTCGAGGCACGCGGCGAGGGTCCCAGCCTGTACGAGCGCCTCGCCACCGGTCAGGATCTGGCCTGGACCTTCGAGGACACGATGCGGATCACACGCGAGCAGCGCCCGCACTTCGAGCCGCAGGACCTCACCGCCGCCCGGCAGAAGGCCCGCTACTCCGACACCGGCTTCCAGCTGCTCATCCGCATCCTGGAGACGGTGACCGGCCGGTCGTTCGCCGATCTGCTGGCCGAACGGATCCTCGGCCCGCTCGGCCTCACGCGTACCTGGCTTCCAGGACATCGCCCGCCGGATCCAGCGGCCCCGGCGCCCTCGCCGCTCCACGCGAAGCGGCGCCGCGTGGAGCTGCCCTCGATGATCGAGTCCTCCAACGACCTGTTCAGCACCACCGGCGATCTCCTCGCCTTCCAGCGGGCGCTGCTCGGCGGCGAACTTCTCGCCGACGCCCGCTCGCTGGAACCGCTCACCGAGCGGCGCAACCGGCTGCGCAACATCCCCGTCCTCAGGTACGGGCTGGGCACCATGTTCTTCAAGGTCGGCCGGCTCATGTCACCGGGGCATCGCCCTGTCACGCTCGTCGGCCACTCGGGAGTCACCGGGACCTGGCTCTTCCACTGTCCGGAGCTCGACCTGCACCTGGCCGGCACCGTCGACCAGACCGAGGGACAGGCCATCCCCTTCCGGTTCATGGCGCGTTGCCTGGGTGCCTGGCGAAGGTGAGGAGGCTTTCTCGTACGACGTGCCGAGGGCACGAACCTCAACCCCGCACCCGCCGCACTTCGCGGAGGACGGCTTCCCCAGGGTGCCCGCACGTCTCTCAGGCGGCTCCGCGGAGGAAGAACTCGGCCAGCGCGGGGGCCAGCACGTCGTCGGGGACGCCGTGCCACCCGCCCTTCAGGGGCAGGTGACGACCTTGGGGAAGAGCCGCCGCCGTCCCCCGCGCCCAGCCGCGCAGGCGTTCGTCGCTGGATTCGCTGTTGACCACCAGGGTCGGCACGACGACGGATCGGAGTGTGGCGGGAGAGACGGCCTCGGTCATGCGGCTGTCGTAGGCGAGGGTGTGCGCGATGCCCTCCAGCGTCGGGAAGAAAGGAGCCTGCCGCATCCCCGCGGTCATCTCGGGGGGAACGCCAATGCTCGTGTGGAAGTGCTCGACCGCGTCGCCCCGGCGACCGGCGGTGACCAGCGCGTCGATCTCGGCCGCGAGGTCGCCTTCCCGCGACGGCCCGTCGAAGGCGATCGGTGGCTCAAGGAGCGAGAGCATCGAGATCGGCAGCCCGGCCACCGCTCCGAGCAGGGCGAGGGCCGCGCCGGAGGAGAACCCGTGGACGAACGCCGGCCCTACGGCTCCCTCGATCACGGCCGCGAGGTCCTCCACCTCCCTTTCCACCGCGTACGGTCGCGTGTCTCCGCTCTCGCCGCGTCCGCGCCTGTCGTAGGTCACGACCGTGAACCTGTCGGAAAGGTGTTCGGCGAGTGACCTCATGGGGCCGAACTCGCGGAACCCGCCCGCCGCGTCGACGAGCACGAGCGTCGGCCCCGTCCCGGTCTGTTCGAACCCGATCGGCGTGCCGTCGCGTGACGTCGTCGTCGCCATGATGATCCTTTCGCACGGTGGCCTCGGACCCTACAGAGCTCCACCGACAGTTTCCCCGGCGGTACGTCACAGGCCGTCAACTTCCCTGTTCCACCCGTGCGACGAACAGCACGGGCTCTCCCGCCCGCGACCCGGCCCAGCCGCCTTCCACCGGGAGCAGCCGGTCCACGTGCCGCGCCCCCGGGCGGGGCACGATCCGGTCGATGGTGAGGAGGTCGCCGGTCACCGGTCCTGCCGCGCGGACGGCGGTCTCCAGGGCGGCGGGCGCGATGCCGTGGGCGGGTGGGAAGAGGGTCGTCCACAGGTCGGCGGCCGTCACGACGGGCAGGGGGTCGCTCGCCGTCCCGAGGACGAGCCCCGACCAGGCCAGGCGGCCGCCCCCGTGCGCCCTGACGGCGGGCGGTGCGGGAGGCGAGGTAGGGGACGAGGTGGCGGGCGGGGCGAGGGGCAAGACAGGGGACGAGGTGGCGGGTGGAGCGGGGGTCAGGGGAGGGAGCGCGGGGGTTCCGGCCGGTAGAGCAGGCGCATCGAACCGGCGACCGCGCCGTCGGCGGCGGTGATCGTGACGTGGACCGTCCAGCCCTCCTCCGTCGTCTCGCCCACCGCCGACGTCGTGAACCGGCCACCGTCCAGGACCGGCCCTGTCTCGCCCACCGCCGACGTGCCGAACCGGCCGCCGTCCAGGACCAGCGCCGACGGGTGCACCCGTATGTCACGTATCGAGGCCAGGTGCTGCAGCGGCCAGCCGGGCGGCACCACCCAGTCGGCGACCGAGCACGCCTGCTCCACCAGCACCGACACCGGCAGCGCCGGTCGGCCGTCCACCGTGAAGTCGGCCAGGCAGGGGTGGGAACCGGGCCGGTGGACGATCAGCCGCGCAGTGAGCGGAAGGGCCGGAACTCCTCGACGGTGCCGAGGAAGTGGGCCAGGCCGTGCAGCCGGGACAGGTCGGGGTGGCCGGTGAACAGCCGGAAGCCGCGCAGCTGCGCGGGCACCAGCGCGCCGCCCACCTGGCCGATGAACATGACCTCGTCGGTGCCGCCGGAGCACAGCTCGTCGATCCAGCGGCGCACGCCCTCGGCGGGGTCGAGGGCGGACACGTACCGGACCGCCGCGTCGTAGTTGGCGATCACCCCCAGGCGTTCCCACGTCGGCCAGCAGAGCGTCCGCGCCGGCAGCCCGTGCGTGTTGCGCGCCCAGAAGCCCAGCCTCGACAGCGCCTCGTTGCCCGCCGCGTAATCGATCTGGCCGATCATGCCTCCCATGCGCCCGGCCAGCGATCCCACGTTGCAGAAGACCTTGAGCGCCGCCCGCCGCTCCGGGGTGGCGAGCACCGCACCGGTCAGGGACTCGAAACCCGTCACCTTCACCTCGACGGTGCGCACGACCTCCTCGGGGGTCTTCCTGTCGAGCCTGGTCGGCAGGTCGATGCCCGCGTTGTGCACCACCACGGCCGGGGCCGGGAGGCGGGCGAACAGGGCGTCCACCTGCTCCCGCCGGACGCAGTCGCACGCCTCGTACGCGATGCGCAGGCCGTCTCGTCCGGCGGCGGCCAGGTTGGCGGCGACCTGGCGCAGTAACGGCCCATGATGGGCGAGAAGACGGGCACGCCCAGCCCGCGCCGCCCGTACCCGGTGAGCCTGCGGCCCAGTTCCTGCCCGGCGGCGGCGAGCAGCGGGCTGTGGAACGGATGCGGCGCGCGCAGCGCGGTGGCGGACAGGCCCACGGCGTCGGCGATCGCGGACGTGCGCCGCAACGCGTCGGCCGGTCCCGACACCACCGTCTGCTCCGGCCCGTTGTCCGCCGCGATCACGGCCCCGGAGGTCGGCAGCAGGTCCAGGATCTGCTGGGCCCGCGCCGGGGCGCAGCCCAGCGCCAGCAGCCCGCCGCCGCTGCTGTCGTGCTCGCGCAGCGCGATGACGCGGTGGCAGAGGATCTCGGTGCCCTCGGCGACGTCCAGTGCGCCGCCGGCGACCAGCGCCGCGACCTCGCCGAGACTGTGCCCGACGAGCACGCTGAACCGCGCTCCCTCCTCGGTGAGCGCTCGACAGGCCGCGGTGGACGCGGCGAACACGGCCAGCTGCAGGACGTCCGGCGCCTCATCCAGCAACCGCTCCAGGGAATCACCGGACAAAGCACGGTCCAGTCCTTTTCCAAGTATTCCCCTGGCCACGTCGTCAATGATTTCGATTGCTTCGGCAGCGCCATTTCCATGGGCTTCGAGCCGCCGCAGGGCGTTCGGCATGTAGGCGCCTTGACCTGGAAAAAGGCTGACCACGATCTCGATAGCGCTCAGCATTGTCTTTCCTTTCCCGAGCACGGAGAATAGGCGAGCGCATCGCTTCTTGTGATCCCCGTGGAAAAGGTGCGCGTAGGGGATTGACGCATCCGACGATAACCGTGGCCGTGATACCCGGAACACCCCTAAGGTCTTGCTTCTGGGGTGATCCGCCGGACGCGCGCCATGCCTCACGCGGCGCGGCACGCGCCCGGCGACGAATGCCCGGCGGAGGTCGAGGAAGGCGATGGCCCGCCCGCGACCCGGCGCGGCCGCCCTCCTCGGGCGGCGGCCGGTCGGCGTGCCGCCCCCGGGCAGGGTCGACGGTGAGGAGGTCGTCTCCTTTCCGGGCCGGAGCGGTCATCTCGAACCCGGGGTCCGTGACGCCGCGGACAAATGACTCACGAGGTGGTGACCCGCCTGACGGGACGGGTGGCCGTGCTCAGGTCGTGAGCACCCATCGGCCGCGGTGCGCGCCGTCGCGGAAGGCGCGGTACGCGTGCGCGGCCTCCTCCAGGGGCACCGTGCCGGCCCGGCGCGGTTCCAGGACTCCCCGCGCGGTCAGCGCGAGCATCTCCCGCAGGAGGGCGCCGTCGGGGACGGCCACCGCGGAGGTGACGGTGATGCCGCGTTCGGAGGCGGGTTCGAGGCCGGGGAAGACCCCCACGTAGGTTCCGTGGTCGCGGACCGGCCGCAGGGCCGCCTCGTTCAGCAGGGCGGTGTCCAGCACCGCGTCAAAGTCGCCCGCCCCGTCGAGGGTCGTGCGCGTCCCCACCGCTCCGGCCCTGGTCAGGAAGCCCTCGTCCGTCGCGCGGGCGAGTGCGGTGACCTTCCAGCCGTCGCGTGCGGCCAGAGCCACCGCGTACCCGCCGACCCCGCCCGCGGCACCGGTGACCAGCAGCCTCCGGCCCCGGGAGGGGCCGAGCAGGGCGAGCAGTTGCGCGGCGGTCAGCGAGTTGAGCGGTACGGTGGCCGCGTCCAGCAGCTCGACCCCGTCCGGGACCGGGGCCGCGTCGGCGACCGGGACGATCACGTACTCCGCGGCCGTTCCCGCGGTGGCGTGCGGGGCGTTCGGGAAGTGGAGCGCCGCGACCGGCGTGCCGACGGCGAGGTCGCGGACGCCGGGCCCCACCATGTCGACGACCCCGGCCACGTCCAGCCCCAGGCCGCCGCGCGGCGCGTGGCCGCCCGCCCCTGTCTCGTCGCGCGAGGCGTCGATGATGTGAAGGTCGGCCGCGTTGACCGCGGCTCCGGCCGTCCTGATGCGGATCTGCCCCGCCGCGGGCCGCGGATCGGGCAGGTCCACCAGTTCCACCTCATCGTCCGACCCGGGGCGAGCGGTGACGACAGCGCGCGTGCCGGTGACTCCTTTCTCGTATGTGATCGATCGTGTCGTACGCCCGGCCAGGCGGCCGGCTCGTCAGCGGTCGTCGGCGTGCCGGAGGTGCTTCTCCAGCAGCGCTTTCCCCTCTTTCGACAGCCAGGTGGCGAAGTTCAGCAGCCCCGGGTGCAACGTCCGCAGCGCGGGGATGTCGGCCTGCCAGCCGTGGAACGACGTCGTCCCTCCCGGCCCGGGGCGAGCCGGAACCGGTACGGCCACGTCGTGCCCGGTCGCCCGGCCGATCGCCGAGGCGATGTGGTGCGGCGCCGGCTCGTCGCCGGCCAGTTCCAGCGCCCGTACGTGCCGGCCGCCGGCGAGCAGGTGCCGGGCGGTGGCGCCGCCCTGCTGCCCGGTCGCCCCCGTGACGAGGGTCGTCCGATCTGTCGTGGTCATGTGTGCTCCATGAGTATGCTGATCAGCAGGCCGGAGCACTGCTCCGCACCTGCCCTCCACACAGTACGGAGCACTGCTCCGTCGGCCAAACCGAGGAGACACACGTGGCCGGCACATCCCGGGCAGAGGTACTGCGTAACCGCGAGCGCCTGCTGGCCGCGGCCCGCGACGCGTTCGCCGCCGAAGGGACCGACGCCTCCCTGCGCGACGTCGCCCGGCGGGCGGAGGTCGGGATCGGCACGCTCTACCGGCACTTCCCCACGCGCGAGGCCCTCCTGGAGGCCATCCTCGACAGCAACTTCGAGACGCTGCGCGAGCGCGCCGAGCAGCTGCTCGACTCCCCCGCGCACGCGCCGCACGACGCGCTGCTCACCTGGCTGAACGAGCTGGCCGCCGGGACGCGCACCTACCAGGGACTACCTCAGTCGATCATGGCGGCACTGGACGACGAGAGCTCCGAACTGCACCTGTCCTGCGCCGCCATGCGGTCCTCCGGCGCGCGGCTGCTGGAACGCGCGCAGGAGGCCGGGCAGGTGCGCGCCGACGTCACGGTCTACGAAGTGATCGCGCTCACCCTCGGCCTGGCCTGGGCGGCACAGCAGCCGGGCGGGCCGTCCGATCTGATCGAACGACTGCTCTCCACGGCGATGTACGGACTGGCGGCACACGGGTAGCGACGGTGACCCCCGATCGGGCGTCACGGAAACCTGAGGCGCGCCGGGCTGCGCCCTCGGCGTGATCTTGTTGTTGGATCGCCCGGGGAACAGGCTCGCCCTCGGCAGGTCACGATCGTCGCGTGCTCGGTGGAGCGGCGGCCGAGGGCGAACACCCGGCAGCGCGGGCGAGCCGTCGGCCGTCGCTCGCTCACCCGTCGGCCCTGTCACGGGAGGACGACGATGCGCCCCCGGGGGCGGCCGGGCTCGGCGCCCTCCTGGAGGCGGTGGGCGCGGGCGGCCTCGGTGAGCGGCAGCCGCGCCCCGATCCGGGAGACCAGGGTGCCGCGGGCCAGGAGGTGGTTGATCGTCGTGGCCGCCGCGGCCAGCTCGGCCACGGTGGCGTTGCTGATCGCGAAGCCCCGGAGGCTGGCGTCGCGCGTGTAGAGCCGCCCCGACCGGCAGCACGGGGGCGGCGTCGAGACCGGCCATGATGATCATCCGGCCACCGCGGGCGAGCAGGGGGACGGTCCGCTCCAGGTCGTGCCGGCCGGTGTTGTCCCAGAACACGTCCACCCCGCCGGGGGCGAACTCGGCGAGCGCCGCCGTGACCACGGTCCCCACCAGGTCGCGGCCGACGACGAACGGGTACGGCAGGCGCGTCCGGTAGGCGCCGGAGCGGATGAAGGTGTCGACATGGTTGACGGCGAGGGCCCGTACCCTCACCAGGACCTCCGACGGGCCGGGGTCGGGCACGGAGAACCGGCCGATCCGTATCTCGTCCGCGGGGCCGGGCCGCGTGACGTACGCCGCGGTCATGGTCACCCGGTCGCTCATCGTTCCGCTCCCCGGTCGGCTTTCACCTTGACGAGGTACGTACGTGCCCGCGCGCACCCGAGATCACCCACGTCGATCCTGCGGCACGCACGGTGGCCGCGAAGGACGGTCATTGATGATCGACTTCTTGGGCGTGGCTCGTTAGGGTGGGGCGCTCGAATCCCCCTCGGATCCCTCCCGAATCCCCCTCGGATCCCTCCCGAATCCCCCTCGGATCCCTCTCCAATCCTGGAACGGTGCCGTGCGTCACTACCGGTTGGGCGTTCCCGCCGTGCTCGTCGCGGGCGTATACGTGGTGACGGTCGCGGTCGCCGCCGTTTCCGCGCTGGTCAGCGGCGATACCGCGTTCCTGTGGCGGCTGACGCTCCTCTTCGAACAGGACGAGGAAGGCCCGGTCACGGCGGCGAGGCTCCTCATCGGGCAACACGAGGGGTCCCCTGCCACGTGGCCGAAGGTCCTCGTCCTGCTCGCGGCCGGCGGCCTGTGGGCCTGGGCGCTCTGGCAGAGCCTGCGGGGCCCGGTGGCGGGACCGCGGCCCCCGGCGGACCGGGGCGTACGGCTGCTGCGGGTGGTGCTGTACGCGCAGGTGGTGTGCTGGCTGGCGTACGCCGTCGCGCCGTCCTGGCCCTGGTGGGCCGCGGTGCTCGACCTGCTCGTGCTGGTCGCGGTCGTCGTGGCCTTCCACCCGGTGCTGAAGCCGGCCCTGGGCCCGGCCGCGGGGCTCGTGCTGGTCGCGGGCGTGACGGCCAACATGCTCACGATCGCGGCCGAGGTGTCCGACGCGCTCGGCTGGCGCGCCGCCGAGCGGCTGGCCGAGTCGGGCGGCCTCATCGGCCTGACGGAGCTGATCTGGGCGGTCCTGGTACTCGTGGCCCAGCGCCGGGACGGCCGCTGGCGGCGCGCGACCGTCGGGTACGGCATCGCCTCCCTGGTCGCGCCGATCGTGCTCATCCTCGCGGGCGTCCCCCTGCGGTTCGTTCCCGGCCTCGGGAACGTCTACTTCGAGGCGGTCTCCCTGTCCGTCGGTGTCCTGACGCTGATCTGGATGGCCCGGTCCGCCCACGATCTCGCCGACCCGGACAGCCGACCGGCCCCGCCCCGCCCGCTGCCGCTGCCGCTGCCCGCCCGACCGCACGCGCTCGCCGCGACGGCCTGGCTGACCGTGGCGGCCCGGATCGCCGCGTGCGTGGTCCTGATCATCCCCGCTCTGGTCAATCTGGCCTCCGGCCACCTGCTGTGGATCACGCCGCACGTACCACCGATGTGGCGGCCGGCCCACCCGGCGGGGGACGTCCTGCCGGCGCTCTGGTGGGCCTTCGAGGCCGCCACCGGAGCCGGCGGCGTGGTCGTCCTGGTGCTGATCGCGGCTGAGCGGGGGACCCGGCGCACCTTCCGGGTGGCCGTGGCCGCCCTGCTCCTGACCGCCGTGGCCGGGCTCGCGGCCGTCGTGGGAATGAGCGCCGTCACCCTGTTCCGCGCCTTCTCCTCTCCCGGCCGGTTCTGGGGCTGGGACGCGTTCCTCGGCGTGGGCCCGAGCGTGTCCTTCGGCTCCGGGCTGGAGCAGGCCGTGTCACCGCTCTGGTTCACCGCCGCCTGCGTCGTCTCGGCCACGCTCCTGTGGTGGGCCCGCGTCATGCGCGCCGCGCGCCCCGATCACGACCCCCGGCTTCCCGCCTGACCCTGGCACGGCCCGGCGACGTCCGCCGCTCATGCCGCCGCCCACGCTGCCCACACTGCCCACAAGAACGGTGGGGAATGCCGGGCGCGGCGCGGAGGTTAGGGGCTGTCATGACAACTGTTGGATTCATCGGCAGCGGGAACATCGGCGGCACGGTCGCCCGGCTCGCCGTCGCGGCGGGCTACGACGTGGTGCTGAGCAACTCGCGCGGCCCCCAGACCCTGAAGGAACTGGTCGACGAGCTCGGGCCGAAGGCCTCCGCCGGGACCTCCGCCGAGGCCGCCGCGGCCGGCGACCTGGTGATCGTCAGCATCCCGCTGCGGGCCTATCTCGACGTTCCGGTCGAGCCGCTCGCCGGCAAGGTCGTCCTCGACACCAACAACTACTATCCCCAGCGGGACGGGAACCTCCCCGAGCTCGACGCCGGGTCCACCACGTCCAGCGAGCTGCTGCAGCGGCACCTGGCGACGTCCAGGGTCGTCAAGGTCTTCAACAACATCTACTTCGAGCACCTGCGGGCGCTGCCCCGGCCCTCCGGCGCGGCGGACCGCAGCGCCCTGGCGATCGCGGGCGACGACGCCGCCGCGAAGGAGGAGACGACCTCCTTCCTCGACCGGATCGGCTACGACGCCGTCGACGCGGGGGCACTCGCCGACGGATGGCGTTTCCAGCCGGACACCCCCGCGTACGGCCTCATCTACGCCGGGGGGCTGGAGAGCTTCTGGGAGTCTCCGGGAGTGCCCATCGACGCCGCGACGCTCAGCGCCAAGCTGGCCGACGCCCGGCGCTGACGGCCGGGCCGGCCGGAAACCGGCCAGGATGTACGGTGCGGGGGAGGAGGGAAGACTCCACATGGCAGATGAGCAGATCACGACAATCGGCACATGCTACGTATGCAAGCGCACCTTCGCCTTCGTCCCCGCGAGCGTCATGAAGGTCACGATCGACCCCGAGACCGGGCTTCCTCCCGGCATGACGGTGCTGGCCACCTTCCGCGAGCCGACGCCCGAGGCGACGGCCAGGTCGGTCGGGGAACCCATCTGTCCCGACTGCGTGAACAGGGCGAAGCGGTTCGAGGAATCCATGCGTTCGCCCGCTCCCCGGTTCGAGAAGTGGCACAGCGACCCCGATCGCGGTTGATCGCCGATTCCCCGCGCACGCTTCGGCGCCGGAGCCCGGGTCAGGGGTGACCCCCGACCCGGGCTCGGCCGCACAGGCGCCGTCGGCGTTCAGCCGGATGTGACCAAGGCGGTCGGGCTCGGCCGCACAGGCGCCGTCGGCGTTCAGCCGGATGTGACCAAGGCGGTCGGGCTCGGCCCCACAGACGCCGTCGGCGTTCAGCCGGGAGTGACCGGGGCGGTCGGGCTCGGCCCCACAGGCACCGCCCGCGTTCAAGGCGCGGAGCCGGGCGGGAGCCGGCCCGTTCACACGGTCACGACGAGGCCGGCCCGCGCCCGGAGCCGTCCGCGGACGTCCCGGCCGCCTCCGGCGCTCCCGTCTCCAGCAGCCGGCCCTCGGAGAGCCGCAGCCAGCGGTCGATCCCGATCTCCGTGAGGAAGCGTTCGTCGTGGCTGACCACCACGAACGCGCCCTCGTAGGCGCCGAGCGCGCTCTCCAGCTGGCCGACGCTGACCAGGTCGAGGTTGTTGGTGGGCTCGTCCAGCAACAGCAGCTGGGGCGCCGGTTCCGCGTACAGCACGCAGGCCAGGGTGGCGCGCAGCCGCTCGCCGCCCGACAGCGCTCCGACCGGCAGGTGAACGCGGGAGCCCCGGAACAGGAAGCGGGCGAGCAGGTTCATCCGCTCGGCCTGCGGCATCCCCGGGGCGAAGCCGGCCATGTTCTCCGCCACGGTCCGGTCGAGGTCGAGCAGGTCCAGCCGCTGGGACAGGTAGGCCACCCGGCCGTCGGCCCGCCTGGCCTGGCCGCCCTCCGCCTCCAGGTCGCCGTTGACCAGGCGCAGCAGGGTGGACTTCCCGGCGCCGTTGGGGCCGGTCAGCGCGATCCGCTCGGGTCCCCGGATCGTCAGGTCGGCCCCCTCCCCCGCGAACAGGGCCCGGTCGCCGTAGTGGACCTGCATCCGCTCGCCGAGGAAGACCGTGCGTCCGGCCGGGACGTTGGTACCGGGCAGTTCCAGCGTGATCTTCTGCTCGTCGCGCAGGGCCCGGCCCGCCTCGTCGAGCCGGGCCTTGGCGTCGTTGACCCGCGCGGCGTGCATCTCGTTCGCCCTGCCCGCCGACTCCTGGGCGTCGCGTTTCATCGTCCCCGCGAAGATCTTCGGCAGCCCGGCGTCCTTGAGGTTGCGGGCGGCGTTGCTGGCCCGGCGGGCCGCGCGCTCGCGGGCCTGCTGCATCTCCCGCCTCTCCCGCTTGACCTCCTGCTCGGCGTTGCGGACGTTCTTCTCCGCGACCTCCCGCGCGGCGCGCACGGACTCCTCGTAGTCGGTGAAGTTCCCGCCGTAGGAGCGGATCTCGCCCCGGTCGAGCTCGGCGATGCGGTCCATCCGGTCCAGCAGCTCCCGGTCGTGGCTGACCAGCAGCAGGCAGCCGTTCCAGTCCTCCAGCACGCCGTAGAGCTTGCGGCGCGCGTCCAGGTCGAGGTTGTTGGTCGGCTCGTCGAGCAGCAGGACGTCGGGCCGCTTCAGCAGCTGCGCCGCCAGGCCGAGGGAGATGACCTGGCCGCCGCTGAGGGTCCGCAGGCTCCGGGTGAAGGAGAGATCCCCGAGGCCGAGCCGGTCCAGCTGGGCACGGGTGCGCTCCTCGATGTCCCAGTCGTTGCCGATCGTGGTGAAGTGCTCCTCACCGGCGTCCCCGGACTCGATGGCGTCCAGAGCCCTGATCACCGGGGCGATCTCCAGGACCTCGGCCACGGTCAGGTCCGCGGCCAGCGGCAGGCTCTGCGGGAGGTAGCCGAGCACGCCCTGGACGGACACGGTCCCGCCGCCGGGCCGGTACTCGCCGGCGATCAGCTTGAGCAGGGTGCTCTTGCCGGCGCCGTTCGGGGCGACGAGGCCGGTACGGCCGCCGCCCACGGTGAAGGAGAGATCCTGGAAGACCGGGGTGTCGTCGGGCCAGGAGAAGGAAAGGTTCGAGCAGATGATGAACGCATCGGACATGCGAGAAGACCTCGTGTGGGACGCGGGCGCGCCGAAGCCGCCCAGCCGGGGAACAGGAATCGGTGAAACGACGAGATGGCCACGGCGACAGCGCTCCTACGCGCCGGCCGGTGGCCGGTTCCTTCCGGTATCACCCGGAGATGTCGTCGTCACCTATCACGTCTGATCTCCCTTTTGCCCTGACACTCGCGGCCCCATCATAAGGGATGCCCTGCCGCGCTCCGCGACGGCCGCTCCCCTCCGAAGATCGGGCGGGCCCGGAAGTCCTAGGTCCACGGCCCGATGCGCCGGGGACGGGAGTGGACGTAGCGTCGGCGTCTCCCCCAGAGAAAGGCACGCCGATGACGTTTCTGGTGACCGGGGCGACGGGCAAGGTCGGCCGGCACGTGGTCGACCACCTGCTCCGCGCGGGCCGGCGCGTACGCGCGCTGACCAGGAATCCGGGCGGGGCCGACCTGCCGGGGCCGGTGGAGGTGGTACGGGGCGATCTCACCGATCCCGGCACACTGGGACCCGCCTTCGAGGGGGTCGAGGGCGCGCACCTGCTGACCGCGGGCGGTGACGACTACGACACGCTCCGGACCGGGCCTGAGCTGGCCCGGCTGGCGGAGAGGGCGGGGGTACGGCGGGTCGCGCTGCTGTGGAACGGCCAGGTGGGCCCGGTCGAGGAGGCCTTCGCGGCGAGCGGCGTCGAGTGGACCCGGCTGCAGCCGGTCGACTTCATGGGCAACACGCTGACCTGGGCACCGGCCATCAGGGCGGAGGGCGAGGTGCGCGAGCCGTTCGCCGACGTTCCCGGCGGGATCGTGGACGAGGCGGACGTCGGCGCCGTGGCGGCGGCGGTGCTCGTGCGCGGCGGCCACGCGGGGAGGACGTACGTGCTCACCGGTCCCCAGACGCTCAGCCGGCGACGGCGTCTGGCCGTGATCGCGGAGGTGACGGGCCGCCCGCTCCGCCTCGTCGAGCTCACCGAGGAACAGGCGCGCGAGAGCTGGCGGCAGGCGGGACACGGCGAGGAGCTC
Source organism: Streptosporangium sp. NPDC002721 (assembly GCF_042888905.1). Taxonomy (NCBI): domain Bacteria; kingdom Bacillati; phylum Actinomycetota; class Actinomycetes; order Streptosporangiales; family Streptosporangiaceae; genus Streptosporangium; species Streptosporangium sp. NPDC002721. Next base: position 129,007 of record NZ_JBIAQI010000027.1, on the reverse strand, counting down.
ATCGAGCTGCTCACCTCCTGGCAGCGCGACCCGCCCCCCGAGTCCGTCTCCATCTCGCCCGCGGTGCGTGAGATCACCGGTCGCGAGCCGCGTTCGTTCACGGAGTGGGTCGCCGAGCACGCCGCGCACTTCGGCGCGAGGGCCTGAGTGAGATCTGGGTGAGATCTGGGTGAGATCTGGGTGAGATCCGTTGGAAGCGGACCACGCCGGTGACGGCCGTCGCGACCAGGCACGACAGGCCGCCGTCCGGTACGAGACCGGGCGCGGCAGACGGAGCCACCGGGACCGTCCGGTACGGGGCCACCGGGACCGTCGCCGCGGTGCCGGGCCGGTATGGGGCCGGCCCGGCACGGATCAGCGAGGGGAGACGATCCCGCGTCCGCGGCGGGGAGCGGGCAGGGTCAGCCCTGCGCGTTCTGGGCGGCCTGTTCCGCTTCCGCGGCCTGGCGGATCCGCTCGATCTGCGCCCCGGTGACGTTGAGGGTGCCGAATTCCTTGACCGCCTGGTAGTAGGTCCAGGCGAGGCTGTTGCAGGTGCCCCTGGGGATGGCGGAATATCCCGCGCAGACCTGCTTCATGTCGAAGTAGAACGCGTCGTCGATGCGTGGCTTGTTCGCCGGGAACCGGCTCACCGCCTTGTAGTTGCGGTAGCCGAAGTCGTGACGCCGGCACGAATTCCTGAAGTCGAAGCCGAGTGGCTGGTCGGGGCTGCTCGAACACAGGTCGGTCGACCAGTCGAAGCCGTAGTCCCCCCAGGCCCCCTGGTTCTGCCAGGCGGACAGCCAGCCGGCGGCACTGGCCGCCGTGGGCTGGCTGAAACTCGAAAGTGCGGCGAGCTTTTGCTCCAGTGTCACCGCGTGGGCGGGCGGCGTTAATCCGAGCAATGCGACGAGGGAGAGGGCGACGGTTGCGAGGGCGCGTTTGACCATGGACTCTGCCTTTGTCCGGGGGGTTACCTCTCGCGGCAGGAGTCTGCCACGGCCTAACAATGAGGCGAAATATGCGGTGACGCCGGAACAGATCTTCGTCAACATCGGCGCGGATATTTGTAAACGGAAGATATTTACAATGTTTACAGGCTCACGTAAGAGCCCGTTCCCCGCTTCGCGCGGCCGGGCGGCGGCCGGCCGGGACCTGGCTGAGCTGGAGGACGCTCAAGCCGAACAGCAACACGCCCAACGGGACGTGCAGGGTCTTCACCCCCGCGATGCCCAGTGCTACCTGCGCCAGTACGAGTCCCAGGAAACCGGCCGCGTACAGGAGTACAGGATGGGTCTGGGCGAGCCGCCGCCCGGACGCCATACCAGGATCGCGATGATCAGGTGCGCTACCGCCACGGTGAACACCCCGTACGCCGAGACGCTGTGCAGCGTTCGTCCGCCGGGCGAGGACAGCAGCAGTCCGGCGGTGACCGGCGCGGCGAAGAGGGCGAGGGTCTGCAGGATGATCGCGACACGTAAGAACATGGGGGCTCCTTGGCTGCTGCGGGACGGGTGAGGGCGGCGACGACGGCCGGCGGGCCGATCGATCCGGCGTTCCTCGTCGTGGCCGGGTCGGTGACCCCGGCCGAGCGCGTCGCGCGCGTGCCGTGGCGGTTGGGCTGCTTCGACGGCCGTGGCCGGTCCTAGCGCTGTCGCCCCACGGTCCAGGGCCGGAGCTTCTCGGGGTTGCGTACCGCCCAGATGCGCGTGATCCGGTCGCCCGCGATGTCGAACGCCATCATCGTCACGGTCACGCCGTCCTGCTGGGCCACCAGGCCGGGCTGGCCGTTGACCGTACGCTCCAGGATCGCCATGCTGGGCACCCTGTCGACGATGTCGACGGCGTAGCGCGCGATCCGCTCGCGGCCCTCGACCGGGCGGAACACGGCGTTGACCAGGCCTCCGCTGTCGGTGGCCGCCGTGGCATCGGGGGCGAGCAGGCCGATGAGGGCGTCGATGTCCCTGGCCTCCCAGTCCAGCTTGAAGTCCCTGACGATGCCGGCCTGCTGGGCCGTGGGAGTCGCGGGAGCCCGCGAGGCGCGGATGCGGCGGCGGGCCGAGGAGGCCAGCTGGCGACAGGCCGCCGGGGTACGGCCGACGATCTCGGCCACTTCGGTGAAGGTGTAGCGGAAGACGTCGTGCAGGACGAACGCGACGCGCTCGGCCGGGGTCATCGATTCGAGCACGACGAGGAAGGCCATGTTGATCGACTCGTCGAGGGTGACCCGGTCGGCCGGGTCGGACGGTTCGGCCGCGGTGCCGCCCGGCCGCCCGCCGACCCACTCCGTACGATCGGGCAGCGGCTCGGGAATCCATTCGTCCACGTAGCGCTCGCGCCGGGCCCGTGCCGAGCCGAGCAGGTCCAGGCAGATGCGGCTGGCGACCGTCGTCAGCCAGCCCCCTGGGGACTCGACGGCCTCCCGCCGCTGCCGGGACATGGCGTACCAGCGGGTGTGGGTCTCCTGCACGACGTCCTCGGCGTCGGCCAGGGAGCCGAGGAGCCGGTAGGCGAGGTTGATCAGCTGGCGCCGCTCGCTGACGATCGCGCTCAGGCCCGGATCGAGCCGGCCGTCCCCTGCTTCGGACGGCTCGGATGGGGTGGTCATGGTGTCGTCGGCTCCCTCGATCGCGGCTGCCCTCATCCGTCCGACGAGGGCAGCGCCCCGGAGTGTGAGGCCGGCGGTCGCCTCACATTCCCGGCGGTCGCGTCGTCGGACTCCTGAGACACCCTCCAGCACGCGAGGAGGCTCGGCGACCCCGGCCGGTACGCGGGTCGCCGCCGAGCACCCGAGCCGGAACGTGTGACCGTCCCCCGCGGCCGGCCACTTCGTGACGGAGGCCCGCCCCGCCGGGCCGCGAGCCCGGGGGACAGCGCTGACATCGAGAAAGGAAGACCTCGTGACGTCCACACCCACGACGGCCGAGCAGGACGACCTCCGGTCGCGCCTGCCCGACCCCGCCCACTTCTTCCCCGAGGTGGCGACGATCGCCGGGGCCATGTCCACGGCCGTCCTGAACGGTTCGATCCCGCGTACCACCGTCGGCCTGGTGCAGCTTCGCGCCGGGCAGATCGTCGGCAGCACCTACCACACCGTCCGGCAGACCGGCGTTCTCCGCGAGGCCGGGGAAACGGAGGAGCGCGTCACCGCCGTGGCGTCGTGGCACGACGCCCCCTGCTTCACCGACGCCGAACGGGTCGCGCTGGAGCTCGTGGAGGCCGTTCTCGTCCCGAACCCGTTCGGTGAGCGCGTCTCCGACGAGCTGTACGCCAGGGCGTCCGCCCACTACGACGACAAGGCGCTCTGGACGCTCACCCTGACGATCGCACAGATCTGCTTCTTCGTTCCCGTCGCTCTCATCGCCAAGCCGATCCCCGGCAGGGCGCCGGGGAAGAACTACCGCGTGTAACGACCATCGTGCCCAGGGTGGGAGCACGCGGCCGTTCCTCACCCTGGGCACGCCCGACCCTGAACGAGCGCCCCCTGAGCATGTCCGGCTCCGAGCGGGCGATCGGGGGGATCCGGTCGGGCGTTCGCGCCTGGTCGCGGGCGTTCCGCTCCTCGGCCCGGCGGTCGGCGAGGGCCCGAGCCCCGCGTGGTCCGCGGCCGTCGTGGTGCCACGCGGCCAACGGACAACACCCAGAAGATGATTTATAACCTCTTGAGGCAGTTGTTTTTTGTTGTCCCGTTCTCTGTTCATATTGCGTTCAGAGCGGCCTTCGAGACTCGCGGATTGGCACCAGACTGCAGATGACCGAAAGGCTTCCTCGTGAAGGACCAGAACACCGAAGACCCCGAGCGTTCGTCGATCTCACGGCGCCGGCTGGTCAAGTACGCCGGCCTCGGGGCGACGCTGGTCGCCGCGAGCCCGCTGGCGACCGGCAACGCGGCGTGGGCGGAGCAGGACCCCGAGCGCGCGAGCGAGAGCCGCGGTGACTCCCGCAACCGGGTGTGGCGCGCCGGTGACCACCACGTGCACTCGGAGTACAGCGGCGACTTCGACACCTCGACGAACCCGCCGAAGTTCAGCAAGGGCGCCGACGCGGTGTACCCGATCGTCACCAACGCGATCATGGCGAAGTACTTCGGCCTGAGCTGGGCGATGTGCACCGACCACGGCGGGCCGACGCACTCGAAGGTGAACCTTGAGCAGGCCTACCCCGACCTGCTGCGCTCGCGCGTCCTCGTGCCCGAGGTCCTCCAGTTCTGGGGGATGGAGTTCGACGCCCCGGCGCTGGACCACCACACGCTGATGATCCCCCACCACTCCGGTGAGGCGCAGCAGCTGTTCGAGCTGGAGAGCCGCTTCGCCAAGCACGACACGTTCCCCGCCGACCCCGGCCGCGACACCGAGGCCAAGATGGTGGAGTTCCTGAAGGCCGCGAAGGGCATGCGGCAGAAGCCGCTGGTCATCGCCCACCACGCCTCGCGGTCGGCGCCCGGTCTCGGTGTCTACGGGCAGGACACCCCCCGGGAGTTCCGCAACGGCAACAACGCCGCGCCGGAGATCTACGTCGGCTTCGAGGGCGCTCCCGGCCACCAGGCGGGCCCGCTCAACGGCGGCGCGCGCGGAGGGTACGGCAACCACCCGACCTACGGCGGCTTCGACCAGATGACGGCGCGCGTCGGCGGTCTCTGGGACTCGCTGCTCGGCGAGGGCCGGCGCTGGTGGATCACCGCGACCTCGGACTCGCACGTGCACTGGACGCGCGGCGGCTCCGACTTCTGGCCGGGCGAGTACAGCAAGACCCACGTGCTGGCCAGGCAGGACTACGCCGACATCATGGACGGCCTGCGCAACGGGCGGATCTGGGTCGGCACCGGTGACCTGATCACCAGCCTCGACGTCACGGCGAGCACCCAGGGCCGCCAGGCCACCACGGGCGAGACCCTCACCGTGAGTCGCCGCAACCGCACCGACGTCGACATCGAGATCAGGTTCCGGCCGCTGGAGGGCAAGAACGCCAACGGCGACCACCCCGAGGTCCGGCGCGTCGACCTGATCACCGGTCAGGTCACCGGCCCGAACGCCAACCTCGACGCCGACACCAACCCCACCACGAAGGTCGTGGCCCGCTTCGGCCCGCGCGACTGGCGCAGGTCGGGACGCGAGTACGTCATCCGCCACACCCTGCGCGACGTGCAGGGCGACTTCTACGCCCGCGTGCGTGGCACGAGCACCGACGAGGCCGAGCCGCTCGCCGACGGCAAGGAGAGCCCCTGGGAAGACCTGTGGTTCTACTCGAACCCGGTCTTCGTCCAGTACCGCTAGCACCTCGAACACCCGGGAACGCCCCGCCGGTCCGGAGACCGGCGGGGCGTTCGCGCATTCAGGTCCGGGCTTCGCCTCGGCGGTGACCGGGTGCCCGGCATCCGATGGGCCCGCTTTCGGGACGCGCTCCGGCTCACCGGTGCCGGGCGGGCCGACGGGTGCCGGACGGGCCGATCCTCAGGCGGGCCGGCGGATACCGGGCGGGTCGGATGCCAGGTGGGGTCGACTCTCAGGCGGGCCGGCGGATACCGGGCGGGTCGGATGCCAGGTGGGGTCGACTCTCAGGCGGGCCGGCGGATACCGGGCGTCTGATGCCGGGTAAGCCGGACGCCGGACGGGTCGGCGGCCTTGACGGGGTCGCCGGACACTCGTGGGCGTCGTCAGGACACGACGCTGATCCCGGGCATGGGGCAGAGCATCTCCCGCTTCGCGGCGAACTGCTTCTTCGCGTTCCAGGTGACGATCTCGCCGGGCGGCACCTTCACGAGGGCCTGGGCGTAGTCGAGCGTCGTCGCCTTGGTGGTGGTGAAGTAGACGACGACCTTGTAGGTGACGGGCTTCTTCCCAGGGTTCTTCGCCGTTCCCTGGGCGCTCCAGCCGCCCGGTATGGCCTCACACTTGGTCTGAACGATGTTCTTGCGGACGCTGGGCTCATTGTCCACCTTCGTCGGCAGCGGGTTCGCCCCGCCACTCGCCTCGGTCGGCTCCGCGGCCGGCGAATTCCCTGACACCACCGCGGCATTGTGCATGGTGTCCGTGTTCGAAGAACATCCGGCTGCCAGCACGGAGGCCAGTATCACCAGCACCGGGACTTTTACCACCACAGGTGATGCAAATCGTATATTCACTGAACGACTCCCGCAGCATCATTTGATTCATACCGATATTCAGATCCCCGGCCGGTACGGAATCACAGAGTCAGGCCAAGGAAATCCACCGGATGCACTGGATTCACACGGAGACCGTGCACCCAATGCACAGAATGGCTGTCGAAGCCATTTTTTCACAACCATCACGGAGCAGTGGATGTCATATCACCCACGATAATACAACCGCCTCCGACGGGCGGCATTCTTCATTGTCCCTCACCGACCCCCTTTTGAGGTAATATTCACGCTCATCAGAGTCGAATTCTCCTTCCCTGTCTCGTATGACAGATAAGGCCATTTCGGTGCCGGGACGCCGACGGTCCCATCCGTCGCGGGATCGCGTCCGGCAGGCGGGATGGACCTTCTCCCGGCCTACCGGACACCGTGATCGGGCCGCCGTCACGAGCCCCGGACCGATCACCTCCCGTCGTTCAGGTGGCCTTCACCCGCCCGGACGAGGTGAGGTCCGGCGGACTCAACGGCGCCTCTTCGAGTGACCGCCGCGGTGCCTGTGGTGGTGCTTCTTCTTGCGGTCGGTGATCTTGATCTTGGTGGAGTTCGACGAGTGGTTGCGGATCTCGCTTTTCTGGCGGTCCGCACCGCCGTCCGCCCGCGACCTGACCGCCGGGGCCACCACGACCGCCGCGGTCGACTCACTGGAGGTGACGACCGGACCCGACAGTGAACGACCCGACGCCGTCGCCGTGTTCACGATCACACCGGCGTTGATGTCCGCCCGCCTCACCACGTAGATGCCCGTGCAGGTCGTCGAAGCCTGCGGCGCCAGCGTCGTCACCGGACACGTGATCACCGCGGGAACTCCCGACCCCCGGCCCGTGTCCCTCAGGCCGAGATCCGTCAAAGTGACGTTGCCGGTGTTGGTGACCAGGTAGGAGTAGGTGATCCTCTGGCCCGCCGCCGACACCCTGCGGGGGGCCGCCGTCTTCGACAACGTCAAGCCGGGGTTCGGCGTGACGGTCACCGTCGCCGTCGACGGCGGGGACGCGACCGGCGGACCCGTCGGCGAGGTGCCGAACGCCGTCGCGGTGTTCACGATCGAACCGGCGTCGATGTCGGTCTGGGTGACCGTGTAGGTACCCGTGCAGGTCGTCGAGGCCTGCGGGGCCAGCGTCGTCACCGGACACGTCACCACCGCGGGAACCCCCGATCCCGGCGGAGCGGTGTCCGCCACCCTGACATCGGTCACCGCGACGTTGCCGATGTTGGTGACCAGATAGGAGTAGGTGATCGTCTGTCCTGCCGCCGTCACCGTGCTCGGCGACGCCGTCTTGACGAGCGTCAGCGACAAGACCGCCTCGGCCGTGACCGTCGCGGTCGACGCGTTGGAGGTGATGACCGCACCTGTCGGCGTGGTACCCGAGGCCGTCGCGGTGTTCACGATCGAACCGGCGTTGAGGTCGGCCTGGGTGACCGTGTACGTGCTGGTGCAGGTGGTCGAGGCCTGCGGGGCCAGCGTCGTCACCGGACACGTCACCACCGGCGGCGTCCCGGAGCCCGAGAACGCCGTATCCGCCACACCCACACCCGTCAACGTCGCGTTACCGGCGTTGACGATCGCGTACGAGTAAGTGATCGTCTGCCCCACCGCCGTCATGGTGGACGGGACGGCCGTCTTGGCGAGCGTCAAGGCGGAAGCAGGCGCGGTGGCCACCGTCACCGTCGACGGCGGAGAGGTGACCGGCGGACCCGTCGGCGGGGTGCCGGAGGCGACCGCCGTGTTCACGATCGAACCGGCGTCCACATCCGCCTGGGTGACCGTGTACGTGCTCGTACACGTCGTCGTGGCCTGCGGGACCAGCGTCGTCACCGGGCAGGTGACCACCGGAGGCGCACCCGTCCCCGAGAACGCCGTATCCACCACACCCACACCCGTCAATGTCGCGTTACCGGTGTTGACGACCACGTACGAATAGGTGATCGTCTGCCCCGCCGCCGTCACCGTGCTCGGCGAGGCCGTCTTCAACAACGCCAGACCGGGAGCCGCCTCGGCCGTCACCGTCGCGGTCGACGCAGCCGACGCCACCGCCGGACCCACCGGCGGGGTCCCCGACGCGACCGCCGTGTTCACGATCGACCCCACGTCGATGTCGGCCTGCGTCGTCACATACGTGCTCGTACACGTCGTCGTGGCCTGCGGGGCCAGCGTCGTCACCGGGCAGGTGACCACCGGAGGCACACCCGTCCCCGAGAACGCCGTATCCACCACACCCACACCCGTCAACGTCGCATTGCCGGTGTTGACGACCAGGTAGGAGTACGTGATCGTCCGGCCGGCCGCCACCACCGAGCTCGGCGACGCCGTCTTCAACAACGCCAGGCTGGGAACCGGATCGGCGGTCACCGTCACCGTCGACGGATCAGAGGTGATCGGTGGTCCGGTGGGCGGAGTGCCGGAGGCGACCGCCGTGTTCACGATCGAGCCCGCGTCCACATCGGCCTGCGTCGTCACATACGTGCTCGTACAGGTGGTCGAAGCCTCCGGGGCCAGCGTCGCCACCGGGCAGGTGACCACCGGAGGCGCACCCGTCCCCGAGAACGCCGTATCCGCCACACCCACACCCGTCAACGTCGCGTTACCGGTGTTGACGACCAGGTAGGAGTAAGTGATCGTCCGGTCCGCCGCCACCACCGTGGCGGGCGACGCCGTCTTCAACAACGCCAGACCGGGAGCCGCCTCGGCCGCCACCGTCGCGGTCGACGGATCAGACGTCACCGCCGGACCCACCGGCGGGGTCCCCGACGCGACCGCCGTGTTCACGATCGAACCGGCGTCCACATCCGCCTGCGTCGTCACATACGTGCTCGTACACGTCGTCGTGGCCTGCGGGGCCAGCGTCGTCACCGGGCAGGTGACCACCGGAGGCACACCCGTCCCCGAGAACGACGTATCCGCCACACCCACCCCCGTCAACGTCGCATTGCCGGTGTTGACGACCAGGTAGGAGTACGTGATCGTCCGGCCGGCCGCCACCACCGAGCTCGGCGACGCCGTCTTCAACAACGCCAGGCTGGGAACCGGATCGGCGGTCACCGTCACCGTCGACGCAGCCGACGCCACCGCCGGGCCCGTCGGCGGGGTGCCGGAGGCGACCGCCGTGTTCACGATCGAACCGGCGTCCACATCCGCCTGGGTGACCGTGTACGTGCCCGTACACGTCGTCGTGGCCTGCGGGACCAGCGTCGTCACCGGGCACGTCACCACCGGAGGCGCACCCGTCCCCGAGAACGCCGTATCCGCCACACCAACACCCGTCAACGTCGCGTTACCGGTGTTGACGACCAGGTAGGAGTAGGTGATCGTCCGGCCGGCCGCCACCACCGAGCTCGGCGACGCCGTCTTCAACAACGCCAGACCGGGAGCCGCCTCGGCCGTCACCGTCACCGTCGACGCAGCCGACGCCACCGCCGGGCCCGTCGGCGGCGTCCCCGACGCGACCGCCGTGTTCACGATCACACCCGCGTCCACATCCGCCTGCGTCGTCACATACGTGCTCGTGCAGGTCGTCGTGGCCTGCGGAGCCAGCGTCGCCACCGGACACGTCACCACCGGAGGCGCCCCCGACCCCGAGAACGCCGTATCCGCCACACCCACACCCGTCAACGTCGCGTTACCGGTGTTGACGACCGCGTACGAATAGGTGATCGTCGCGCCCGCCGCCACCACCGAACTCGGCGACGCCGTCTTCAACAAGGCCAGACCGGGAACCGGAGCAGCCGTCACCGTCACCGTCGACGGATCAGACGCCACCGCCGGACCCGTCGGCGGCGTCCCCGACGCGACCGCCGTGTTCACGATCACACCCGCGTCCACATCCGCCTGCGTCGTCACATACGTGCTCGTGCAGGTCGTCGAGGTCTGCGGCGCCAGCGTCGCCACCGGACACGTCACCACCGGAGGCGCCCCCGACCCCGAGAACGCCGTATCCGCCACACCCACACCCGTCAACGTCGCGTTACCGGTGTTGACGACCGCGTACGAATAGGTGATCGTCGCGCCCGCCGCCACCACCGAACTCGGCGACGCCGTCTTCAGCAACGCCAGACTGGGAACCGGGGTGGCCGTGACCGTCACCGTCGATGGAGCCGACGTGACCGCCGGACCCGTCGGTGGAGTACCGGAGGCGACCGCTGTGTTCACGATCGACCCCGCGTCGATGTCGGCCTGGGTGACCGTATAGGTGCTCGTGCAGGTGGTCGAAGCCTGCGGGGTCAGCGTCGTCGCCGGGCAGGTGGCCACCGGAGGTGCCCCCGTCCCCGAGAACGACGTATCCGTCACCCCCACACCCGTCAACGTCGCGTCACCGGTGTTGACGACCAGGTAGGAGTACGTGATCGTCGCGCCCGCCGTCACCACCGAACTCGGCGACGCCGTCTTCAACACCGCCAGGCCGGGAGCGGGGGCAGCGGTCACCGTCGCCGTCGACGGAGCCGACGTCACCACCGGACCCATCGGTGCCATCGGTGCCGACGTCACCGCCGGACCCGTCGGTGGAGTACCGGAGGCGACCGCGGTGTTCACGATCACACCCGCGTCCACATCCGCCTGGGTGACCGTGTACGTGCTCGTACACGTCGTCGTGGCCTGCGGGACCAGCGTCGTCGCCGGGCAGGTGGCCACCGAAGGTGCCCCCGTCCCCGAGAACGACGTATCCGTCACCCCCACATCCGTCAACGTCGCGTTGCCGGTGTTGACGACCACGTACAAATAGGTGATCGTCTGACCCGCGGCCGCCACAACCGGTGGGAAAGCGGTCTTCAACAGCGTCAGGTCGGGAGCCGCCGTGATGGTGACCGTCGCCGTCGACGGATCGGAGACCACCGCCGGACCCGTCGGCGGAGTCCCGGAGGCGACCGCGGTGTTCACGATCGATCCGGCGTCCACATCGGCCTGGGTGGTGACATACGTGCTGGTGCAGGTCGTCGAAGCCTGTGGAACCAGCGTCGTCACCGGGCAGGTGACGACCGGCGGCGCACCCGTCCCCGAGAACGACGTATCCGTCACACCCACACCCGTCAACGTCGCGTTGCCGGTGTTGACGACCAGGTAGGAATAGGTGATCGTCCGACCCGCCGCCGTCACCGAACTCGGGGACGCCGTCTTCAGGAGTGCCAGGCCGGGAGCCGGGGCAGCCGTCACCGTCGCCGTCGACGAATCAGACGCCACCGGCGGACCCGTCGGTGGGGTCCCGGAGGCGACCGCGGTGTTCACGATCGAACCCGCGTCGATGTCGGCCTGCGTCGTCACATACGTGCTCGTACACGTCGTCGAGGCCTCCGGGGCCAGCGTCGTCACCGGGCAGGTGACGACCGGCGGCGCCCCCGTCCCCGAGAACGACGTATCCGTCACACCCACACTCGTCAACGTCGCGTTGCCGGTGTTGACGACCAGGTAGGAATAGGTGATCGTCGCGCCCGCCGCCGCCACCGTGCTCGGCGACGCCGTCTTCAACAGCGCCAGGCCGGGAGCCGGGGCAGCCGTCACCGTCGCCGTCGACGGAGCCGACGTCACCGCCGGACCCGTCGGCGGCGTCCCCGACGCGACCGCCGTGTTCACGATCACACCCGCGTCCACATCCGCCTGCGTCGTCACATACGTGCTGGTGCACGTCGTCGACGCCTGCGGAGCCAACGTCGCCACCGGACACGTCACCACCGGAGGCGCACCCGACCCCGAGAACGCCGTATTCACCACACCCACACCGGTCAACGTCGCGTTGCCGGTGTTGACGACCAGGTAGGAATAGGTGATCGTCCGGTCTGCCGCCGTCACCGAACTCGGGGACGCCGTCTTCAGCAACGTCAGGCCTGCGGCCGGTTCCCCGGTGACCGTCACCGTCGACGGATTGGACGCCACCGCCGGACCCGTCGGCGGCGTCCCCGACGCGACCGCCGTGTTCACGATCACACCCGCGTCGACATCCGCCTGGGTGACCGTGTACGTGCTGGTACACGTCGTCGAGGCCTGCGGAGCCAGCGTCGCCACCGGACACGTCACCACCGGAGGTGTCCCCGACCCCGAGAACGACGTATCCGCCACACCCACACCCGTCAACGTCGTGTTCCCGGTGTTGACGACCGCGTACGAGTAGGTGATCGTCGTGCCCGCCGCCGTCGCCGAACTCGGCGAGGCCGTTTTCAGCAACGCCAGACCGGGAGCCGGGACAGCCGTCACCGTCGCGGTCGACGGATCGGAGACCACCGCCGGACCCGTCGGCGGAGTCCCGGAGGCGACCGCCGTATTCACGATCACACCCGCGTCGATGTCAGCCTGCGTCGTCACATACGTGCTCGTACACGTCGTCGAGGCCTGCGGAGCCAGCGTCGCCACCGGACACGTCACCACCGGAGGCGCACCCGACCCCGAGAACGACGTATCCGCCACACCCACCCCCGTCAACGTCGCGTTACCGGTGTTGACGACCGCGTACGAATAGGTGATCGTCCGACCCGCCGCCACCACCGTGGCCGGCGACGCCGTCTTCAGGAGTGCCAGGCTGGAAGCCGCCGTGATGGTGACCGTCGCCGTCGACGGATCGGAGACCACCGCCGGACCCACCGGCGGCGTCCCCGACGCGACCGCCGTGTTCACGATCGACCCCGCGTCGACATCCGCCTGGGTGACCGTGTACGTGCTGGTACACGTCGTCGAGGCCTGCGGAGCCAGCGTCGTCACCGGACAGGTGGCCACCGGCGGCGCACCCGTCCCCGAGAACGACGTATCCGCCACACCCACACCCGTCAACGTCGCGTTACCGGTGTTGACGACCGCGTACGAATAGGTGATCGTCCGGCCCGCCGCCGTCAGCGTGCTCGGCGACGCCGTCTTCAACAACGCCAGACCGGGAACCGCCGCAGCCGTCACCGTCACCGTCGACGGATCGGACGCCACCGGCGGGCCGGTGGGCGGCGTCCCCGACGCGACCGCCGTATTCACGATCACACCCGCGTCGATGTCAGCCTGCGTCGTCACATACGTGCTCGTACAGGTCATCGACGCCTGCGGAGCCAACGTCGCCACCGGACACGTCACCACCGGAGGCGCACCCGACCCCGAGAACGACGTATCCGCCACACCCACACCCGTCAACGTCACATTGCCGGTGTTGACGACCACGTACGAATAAGTGATCGTCCGACCCGCCGCCACCACCGTGCTCGGCGACGCCGTCTTCAACAACGCCAGACCGGGAACCGCCGCAGCCGTCACCGTCACCGTCGACGGATCGGAGACCACCGGCGGACCTGTCGGCGGAGTGCCGGAGGCAACCGCCGTATTCACGATCACACCCGCGTCGATGTCAGCCTGCGTCGTCACATACGTGCTCATGCAGGTCATCGACGCCTGCGGAGCCAACGTCGCCACCGGACACGTCACCACCGGAGGCGCACCCGACCCCGAGAACGACGTATCCGCCACACCCACACCCGTCAACGTCACATTGCCGGTGTTGACGACCACGTACGAATAAGTGATCGTCCGGCCCGCGGCCGCCGTGGCCGATGGGGAAGCGGTCTTCAACAGCGTCAGGTCGGGAGCCGCCGTGATGGTGACCGTCGCCGTCGACGGAGCCGACGTGACCGCCGGACCCGTCGGCGGAGTGCCGGAGGCCGTCGCGGTGTTCACGATCACACCCGCGTCCACATCCGCCTGGGTGACCGTGTACGTGCTGGTACACGTCGTCGAGGCCTGCGGAGCCAGCGTCGTCACCGGACAGGTGGCCACCGGCGGCGCACCCGACCCCGAGAACGCCGTATCCGTCACACCCAAACCCGTCAACGTCGCGTTACCGTTATTGACGACCAGATAGGAGTAGGTGATCGTCTGACCCGCGGCCGCCGCGGCCGATGGGAAGGCGGTCTTCAACAGCGTCAGGCCGGGAGCCGCCGCCACCGTGACCGTCACCGTCGACGCGTCGGAGACCACCGCCGGACCCGTCGGCGGAGTGCCGGAGGCGACCGCCGTGTTCACGATCGCACCGGCGTCCACATCGGCCTGCGTCGTCACATACGTGCTCGTGCAGGTCGTCGACGCCTGCGGAGCCAGCGTCGTCACCGGGCAGGTGGCCACCGGAGGCGCACCCGACCCCGAGAACGACGTATCCGCCACACCCACACCCGTCAACGTCGTATTGCCGTTATTGACGACCAGATAGGAGTAGGTCACCGTCTGACCCGCCACCGACACCGTGGACGGAGTCGCCGTCTTCAGCAGTGCCAGCCCGGGAGCCGCCGTGATGGTGACCGTCGCCGTCGACGGAGCCGACGTGACCGCCGGACCTGTCGGCGGAGTCCCGGAGGCGACCGCCGTATTCACGATCACACCCGCGTCCACATCCGCCTGCGTCGTCACATACGTGCTCGTACACGTCATCGACGCCTGCGGAGCCAACGTCGCCACCGGACACGTCACCACCGGAGGCGCACCCGACCCCGAGAACGCCGTATCCGCCACACCCACACCCGTCAACGTCGCGTTACCGGTGTTGACGACCACGTACGAATAAGTGATCGTCCGACCCGCCGCCGTCGCCGAGCTCGGCGACGCCGTCTTCAGCAGCGTCAGCCCGGGAGCCGCCGTGATGGTGACCGTCGCCGTCGACGGAGCCGACGTGACCGCCGGACCCGCCGGCGGGGTGCCGGAGGCGACCGCGGTGTTCACGATCGCACCGGCGTCCACATCGGCCTGCGTGGTCACATACGTGCTCGTGCAGGTCGTCGACGCCTGCGGAGCCAGCGTCGTCACCGGGCAGGTGATCACCGGGGGCGGACCCGTCCCCGAGAACGCCGTATCCGTCACACCCACACCCGTCAACGTCGTGTTCCCGGTGTTGACGATCGCGTACGAGTAAATGATCGTCCGGTCCGCCGCCGTCGTCGTGGCCGGCGACGCCGTCTTCAGCAACGCCAGGCTGGAAGCCGCCTCGGCCGTCACCGTCGCCGTCGACGGATCGGACGCCACCGGCGGGCCGGTGGGCGGCGTCCCCGACGCGACCGCCGTGTTCACGATCGAACCCGCGTCGATGTCGGCCTGCGTCGTCACATACGTACCGGTGCAGGTGGTCGAGGCCTGCGGGACCAGCGTCGTCACCGGACACGTCACCACCGGAGGCGTCCCCGTCCCCGAGAACGACGTATCCGTCACGCTCAAAGCGGTCAACGTCGTGTTCCCGGTGTTGACGACCGCGTACGAATAAGTGATCGTCCGGCCCGTCGCCACCACCGTGCTCGGCGAGGCCGTCTTCTGCAGCGCCAGGCTGGGAGCCGCGGTGATGGTCACCGTCGCCGTCGACGGATCGGACGCGATCGCCGGGCCCGTCGGCGGGGTGCCGGAGGCGACCGCCGTGTTCACGATCGAGCCCGCGTCCACATCGGCCTGCGTCGTCACATACGTGCTCGTACACGTCGTCGACGCCTGCGGAGCCAACGTCGTCACCGGACACGTCACCACCGGAGGCGCACCCGTCCCCGAGAACGCCGTATCCGCCACACCCACACCCGTCAACGTCGTGTTCCCGGTGTTGACGATCGCGTACGAATAGATGATCGTCCGGTCCGCCGCCGTCGTCGTGGCCGGCGACGCCGTCTTCAGCAACGCCAGGCTGGGAGCCGCCTCGGCGCTCACCGTCGCCGTCGACGGATCAGACGCCACCGGCGGGCCGGTGGGCGGCGTCCCCGACGCGACCGCCGTGTTCACGATCGACCCCGCGTCGATGTCGGCCTGCGTCGTCACGTACGTGCTGGTGCAGGTGGTCGAGGCCTGCGGCGCCAGCGTCGTCACCGGACACGTCACCACCGGAGGCGTCCCCGTCCCCGAGAACGCCGTGTCCACCACACCCACACCGGTCAACGTCACGTTCCCGGTGTTGGCCACCAGATAGGAGTAGGTGATCGTCCGGCCTGCCGCCGTCGTCGTGTCAGGCGAGGCCGTCTTCAGTAGCGCCAGGCCGGGAGCCGGGGCAGCCGTCACCGTCGCGGTCGAAGGAGCCGACGTGATCGCCGGGCCCGTCGGCGGGGTGCCGGAGGCGACCGCCGTGTTCACGATCGACCCGGCGTCGATGTCGGCCTGGGTGACCGTGTACGTGCCCGTACACGTCGTCGAGGTCTGCGGCGCCAGCGTCGTCACCGGACACGTCACCACCGGAGGCGCACCCGAACCCGAGAACGACGTGTCCACCACACCCACACCCGTCAACGTCACGTTCCCGGTGTTGGCCACCAGATAGGAATAGGTCACCGTCTGACCCGCCACCGACACCGTGGACGGAGCCACCGTCTTGACGAGCGTCAACAACGAGGCCGTCGTCGCCGTGACCGTCGCCGTCGACGGATCGGAGACCACCGCGGGACCCGTCGGCGGAGTACCGGAGGCCGTCGCGGTGTTCACGACCGTCCCGGCGTCGATGTCGGCCTGGGTGACCGTGTACGTGCCCGTACACGTCGTCGAGGTCTGCGGCGCCAGCGTCGTCACCGGACACGTCACCACCGGAGGCGCACCCGAACCCGAGAACGACGT
>NZ_JBIAQI010000027.1:111765-112253 GCF_042888905.1 Streptosporangium sp. NPDC002721 | reverse complement strand
CCGTGTACGTGCCCGTACACGTCGTCGAGGTCTGCGGCGCCAGCGTCGTCACCGGACACGTCACCACCGGAGGCGCACCCGAACCCGAGAACGACGCATCCGCCACGCTCAAAGCCGTCAACGTCGCGTTACCGGTATTCATGATCATGTACAAATAGGTGACCGTCTGACCGGCCGCCGTCACCGTGCTTGGTGTCGCCGTCTTCGACAGCGCCAGGCTGGGGGCCGTCTCGGCCGTCACCGTCGACGTCGACGAATCAGACGCCGCCGGCGGACCCGTCGGCGGCGTCCCCGACGCCACCGCCGTGTTCACGATGGAACCGGCGTCGATGTCGGCCTGCGTCGTCACATACGTACCGGTGCAGGTCGTCGTGGCCTGGGGTGCCAGTGTCGTCACCGGACACGTCACCACCGGAGGCGCACCCGAACCCGAGAACGACGTATCCGCCACGCTCAAAGCCGTCAACGTCGTGTTACCGGTGTTGACG
>NZ_JBIAQI010000027.1:0-111671 GCF_042888905.1 Streptosporangium sp. NPDC002721 | reverse complement strand
AGACGCCACCGGCGGACCCGTCGGCGGCGTCCCCGACGCCACCGCCGTGTTCACGATCGACCCCGCGTCGATGTCGGCCTGCGTCGTCACATACGTACCGGTGCAGGTCGTCGTGGCCTGGGGTGCCAGCGTCGTCACCGGACACGTCACCACCGGAGGCGCACCCGAACCCGAGAACGACGTATCCGCCACGCTCAAAGCCGTCAACGTCGTGTTACCGGTGTTGACGACCGTGTACGAATAGACGATCGTCCGGTCCGCCGCCGTCACCGTGCTCGGCGACGCCGTCTTCAACAGCGCCAGGCTGGGGGCCGTCTCGGCCGTCACCGTCGACGTCGACGAATCAGACGCCACCGGCGGACCCGTCGGCGGCGTCCCCGACGCCACCGCCGTGTTCACGATCGACCCCGCGTCGATGTCGGCCTGCGTCGTCACATACGTGCTCGTACACGTCGTCGACGCCTGCGGCGCCAGCGTCGTCACCGGACACGTCACCACCGGAGGCGCACCCGTCCCCGAGAACGACGCATCCGCCACGCTCAAAGCCGTCAACGTCGTATTACCGGTGTTGACGACCGCGTACGAGAAAGTGATCGTCCGGTCCGCCGCCGTCACCGTGGCCGGCGCCGCCGTCTTCAACAACGCCAGGCTGGGAACCAGGGGAATGATGATCGTCGCCGTCGACGGACCAGAGACCACCGGCGGGCCCGTCGGCGGCGTCCCCGACGCCACGGCCGTGTTCACCACCGACCCCGCGTCGATGTCGGCCTGCGTGATCGTATACGTGCTGGTGCACGTCGTCGTGGCCTGCGGCGCCAGCGTCGTCACCGGGCAGCTGATCACCGCGGGTGTCCCCGAACCCGAGAAGGACGTGTCCGCCACGCTCAAAGCGGTCAGCGTCGTGTTACCGGTGTTGACGACCCGGTAGGAGTAGATGATCGTCCGGCCCGCCGCCACCACCGTGCTCGGCGCCGCCGTCTTCAGCAACGCCAGGCTGGGAGCCGGGACAGCCGTCACCGTCGCCGTCGACGGATCGGACGCCACCGGCGGACCCGTCGGCGGAGTACCGGAGGCGACCGCCGTGTTCACCACCGAACCCGCGTCGATGTCGGCCTGCGTGACCGTGTACGTGCTGGTACAGGTCGTCGTGGCCTGCGGCGCCAGCGTCGTCACCGGACACGTCACCACCGGAGGCGCCCCCGACCCCGAGAACGACGTGTCCACCACGCTCAAAGCCGTCAACGTCGTGTTGCCCGTGTTGACGACCGCGTACGAATAGGTGATCGTCCGGCCCGCCGCCACGACCGTGGCCGGCGACGCCGTCTTCAGCAACGCCAGGCCGGGAGCCGGGACAGCCGTCACCGTCGCCGTCGACGGATCGGACGCCACCGGCGGACCCGTCGGCGGGGTGCCCGAGGCGACCGCCGTGTTCACCACCGAACCCGCGTCGATGTCGGCCTGCGTGATCGTATACGTGCTGGTACAGGTCGTCGACGCCTGCGGGGCCAACGTCGTCACCGGACATGTCACCACCGGTGGCACCCCCGCCCCCGAGAACACCGTGTTCGTCACCCCCACACCGGTCAGCGTCGTGTTGCCCGAGTTGACGACCACATAGGAATAGGTGATCGTCCGGCCCGCCACCGCGACCGTGCTCGGCGACGCCGTCTTCAACAACGCCAGGCTCGGAACCGACTCGGCCGTCACCGTCGCCGTCGACGGATCGGACGCCACCGGCGGACCCGTCGGCGGCGTCCCCGACGCCACCGCGGTGTTCACGATCGAGCCCGCGTCGATGTCGGCCTGCGTGACCGTGTACGTACTGGTACAGGTCGTCGTGGCCTGGGGTGCCAGCGCCGTCGCCGGGCAGGTGATCACTGTAGGTGTCCCCGACCCCGAGAACGACGTGTCCACCACGCCCACGCCGGTCAGCGTCGTGTTGCCCGTGTTGACGACCACATGGGAATAGGTGATCGTCCGGCCCGCCACCGCGACCGTGGCCGGCGACGCCGTCTTCAGCAACGCCAGGCTGGGAGCCGGGACAGCCGTCACCGTCGCCGTCGACGGATCGGACGCCACCGGCGGACCCGTCGGCGGCGTCCCCGACGCCACCGCGGTGTTCACGATCGAGCCCGCGTCGATGTCGGCCTGCGTGACCGTGTACGTACTGGTACAGGTCGTCGAGGTCTGCGGCGCCAGCGTCGTCACCGGACACGTCACCACCGGAGGCGCACCCGACCCCGAGAACGACGTGTCCACGACGCTCAAAGCCGTCAACGTCGTGTTACCGGTGTTGACGACCGCGTAGGAATAGGTGATCGTCCGGCCGGCTGCCGCGACCGTGTTCGGTGCCGCCGTCTTCAACAGGACCAGGCTGGGAGCCGCGGCGGCCGTCACCGTCGCCGTCGACGGATTGGAGGCCACCGGCGGGCCGGTGGGCGGAGTGCCCGAGGCGACCGCCGTGTTCACGACCGAACCCGCGTCGATGTCGGCCTGCGTGATCGTATACGTGCTGGTACAGGTCGTCGTGGCCTGCGGGGCCAACGTCGTCACCGGGCAGGTGACCACCGGAGGTGGCCCCGCCCCCGAGAACGACGTGTCCACCACGCCCACACCCGTCAACGTGACGTTGCCGTCGTTGACGACCACATAGGAATAGGTGATCGTCGGGCCCGCCGCCGTGACCACGCTCGGCGCCGCCGTCTTCAGCAACGCCAGGCTGGGAGCCGGGGCGGCCGTCACCGTCGTCGTCGAGGAAGCCGACGCCACCGGCGGGCCGGTGGGCGGCGTCCCCGACGCCACCGCGGTGTTCACGATCGACCCCGCGTCGATGTCGGCCTGTGTCGTCACATACGTGCTGGTGCAGGTCGTCGTGGCCTCCGGCGCCAGTGGCGTCGCCGGGCAGGTGACCACCGGGGGCGCGCCCGTCCCCGAGAACGACGTGTCCACCACGCTCACGCCGGTCAGCGTCGTGTTACCGGTGTTGACGACCCGGTAGGAGTAGACGATCGTCCGGCCCGCCGCCGCGACCGTGCTCGGCGCCGCCGTCTTCAACAACGCCAGACTGGGAGCCACCACGATCGTCACCGTCGACGTCGACGGATCGGACGCCACCGGCGGGCCGGTGGGCGGGGTGCCCGAGGCGACCGCCGTGTTCACCACCGAGCCCGAGTCGATGTCGGCCTGCGTGATCGTGTACGTGCTGGTACAGGTCGTCGTGGCCTGCGGCGCCAGCGTCGTCACCGGGCAGCTGATCACCGCGGGCGGCCCCGAACCCGAGAAGGACGTGTCCGCCACGCTCAAAGCGGTCAGCGTCGTGTTACCGGTGTTGACGACCCGGTAGGAGTAGACGATCGTCCGGCCCGCCGCCACCACCGTGCTCGGCGCCGCCGTCTTCAACAACGCCAGACTGGGAGCCGTCTCGGCGGTCACCGTCGACGTCGACGGATTGGAGGCCACCGGCGGGCCGGTGGGCGGAGTGCCCGAGGCGACCGCCGTGTTCACGACCGTCCCCGCGTCGATGTCGGCCTGCGTCGTCACATACGTGCTGGTGCAGGTCGTCGACGCCTGCGGCGCCAGCGTCGTCACCGGACACGTCACCACCGGAGGCGTCCCCGTCCCCGAGAACGTCGTATCCGTCACGCTCAAAGCGGTCAACGTCGTGTTGCCCGTGTTGACGACCGCGTACGAATAGGTGATCGTCCGGTCCGCCGCCGTCACCGTGGCCGGCGCCGCCGTCTTCAGCAACGCCAGGCTGGGAGCCGGGACGGCCGTCACCGTCGCCGTCGACGAGTCGGACGCCACCGGCGGGCCGGTGGGCGGCGTCCCCGACGCCACCGCGGTGTTCACGACCGTCCCCGCGTCGATGTCGGCCTGCGTCGTCACATACGTGCTCGTACACGTCGTCGACGCCTGCGGCGCCAGCGTCGTCACCGGGCACGTCACCACCGGAGGCGCCCCCGACCCCGAGAACGACGTGTCCACCACGCTCAAAGCCGTCAACGTCGCGTTACCGGTGTTGACGACCCGGTAGGAGTAAGTGATCGTCCGGCCCGCCGCCACCACCGTGCTCGGCGAGGCCGTCTTCAGCAGTGACAGGCCGGCGGCCGGCTCTCCGGTGACCGTCGCCGTCGACGGGGCGGACACGACCGCGGGGCCTACCGGCGGAGTGCCCGAGGCGACCGCCGTGTTCACGATGGATCCCGCGTCCACATCGGCCTGCGTGGCCACGTAGGTGCCCGTGCAGGTCGTCGTGGCCTGCGGCGCCAGCGTCGTCACCGGACAGGTGACCACCGGAGGTGTCCCCGTCCCCGAGAACGACGTGTCCACCACACTCACACCGGTCAACGTCGTGTTACCCGTGTTGACGACCAGATAGGAGTAAGTGATCGTCTGCCCCGCGGCCTCCACCGCCGAGGGGAAGGCGGTCTTCAGCAGTGACAGTTCCGGATCCGGCGCGGCGATCACCGTCACGGTCGACGGATCGGAGGTCACCGCGGGACCCACCGGTGGAGTGCCCGACGCCGTCGCGGTGTTCACGATCGAACCGGCGTCCACATCGGCCTGCGTGACCACGTAGGTGCCCGTGCAGGTCGTCGAGGCCTGCGGCGCCAGCGTCGTCACCGGGCACGTGACCACCGGAGGCACGCCCGTCCCCGAGAACGACGTGTCCACCACACTCACACCGGTCAACGTCGTGTTACCCGTGTTGACGACCAGATAGGAGTAGGTGATCGTCCGGCCCTCCGCCGTGACCACGCTCGGCGACGCCGTCTTCAACAGCGTCAAACCGGGAGCCGCCACGATGGTCACCGTCGCCGTCGACGGATCAGAGGCCACCGGCGGGCCGGTGGGCGGCGTCCCCGACGCCACCGCGGTGTTCACGATCGACCCCGCGTCCACATCCGCCTGCGTCGTCACGTACGTGCTGGTACACGTCGTCGACGCCTGCGGGGCCAACGCCGTCACCGGACACGTGATCACCGGCGGTGGCCCCGTCCCCGAGAACGACGTGTCCACCACACCGACACCCGTCAACGTCGTGTTGCCCGTGTTGACGATCAGATAGGAGTAGGTGATCGTCCGGCCCTCCGCCGTCGTCGTGCTCGGCGACGCCGTCTTCTGCAGTGCCAGGCTGGGAGCAGCGGTGATGGTCACCGTCGCCGTCGACGGAGCCGACGCGACCGCCGGACCCACCGGCGGCGTACCCGACGCCACCGCCGTGTTCACCACCGACCCCGCGTTCACATCCGCCTGCGTCGTCACGTACGTGCTGGTACACGTCGTCGACGCCTGCGGGGCCAGCGTCGTCACCGGACATGTCACCACCGGCGGTGGCCCCGACCCAGAGAACGACGTGTCCGTCACGCTCAATGCGGTCAATGTCGTGTTGCCCGTGTTGACGACCAGATAGGAGTAGGTGATCGTCAATCCCGCCGCCGTCACCACGCTCGGCAACGCCGACTTCAGCAACGTCAGGCTGGGAGCAGCGGTGATGGTCACCGTCGCCGTCGACGGCGGGGACGTCACCGGTGGGCCGGTGGGCGGCGTCCCCGACGCCACCGCCGTGTTCACGATCGAGCCCGCGTTCACGTCCGCCTGTGTGGTCACGTATGTGCTGGTACACGTCGTCGAGGCCTGCGGCGCCAGCGTCGTCACCGGACAGGTGACGGCCGACGGCGTCCCCGTCCCCGAGAAGGCCGTGCTCGTCACCCCCACACCCGTCAACGTCGTGTTACCGGTGTTGACGACCAGGTAGGAGTAGGTGATCGTCCGGTCTACCGCCGTCACCACGCTCGGCGACGCCGTCTTCAACAGCGTCAGGCTGGGAGCCGCCGTGATCGTGACCGTCGCCGTCGACGGATCAGAGGCCACGGGCGGACCCGTCGGCGGGATACCGGAGGCGGTCGCGGTGTTCACGATCGAGCCCGCGTTCACATCCGCCTGCGTCGTCACGTACGTCCTGGTACACGTCGTCGACGCCTGCGGAGCCAGCGTCGTCACCGGACACGTGATCGCCGACGGCGTCCCCGACCCCGAGAACGCCGTGCTCGTCACCCCCACACCCGTCAACGTCGTGTTACCCGTGTTGACGACCAGGTAGGAGTACGTGATCGTCAATCCCGCCGCCGTCACCACGCTCGGTGCTGCCGTCTTCAACAGCGTCAGGCTGGGAGCGGCCGGGATGGTCACCGTCGCCGTCGACGGCGGGGACGCCACCGGCGGACCCACCGGCGGCGTCCCCGACGCCACCGCCGTGTTCACGATCGAGCCCGCGTTCACATCCGCCTGCGTCGTCACGTACGTGCTGGTACACGTCGTCGACGCCTGCGGAGCCAGCGTCGTCACCGGACAGGTGACGGCCGACGGCGTCCCCGACCCCGAGAACGCCGTGCTCGTCACCCCCACACCCGTCAACGTGGTGTTACCCGTGTTGACGACCAGGTAGGAGTAGGTGATCGTCCGGTCGGCCGCCGTCGTCGTGGTCGGTGACGCCGTCTTCAACAGCGTCAGGCCGGGAGCCGCCGTGATCGTGACCGTCGCCGTCGACGGCGCAGACGTCACCGCCGGACCCGTCGGCGGCGTCCCGGAGGCGGTCGCGGTGTTCACGATCGAGCCCGCGTTCACATCCGCCTGCGTCGTCACGTACGTCCTGGTACACGTCGTCGACGCCTGCGGCGCCAGCGTCGTCACCGGACACGTGATCGCCGACGGCGTCCCCGTCCCCGAGAAGGCCGTGTTCGTCACCCCCACACCGGTCAACGTCGTGTTACCGGTGTTGGTGACCAGGTAGGAGTACGTGATCGTCAATCCCGCCGCCGTCACCACGCTCGGCGACGCCGTCTTCAGCAACGCCAGGCCGGGAGCCGGCGTGATCGTGACCGTCGCCGTCGACGGCGCAGACGTCACCGCCGGACCCGTCGGCGGCGTCCCCGACGCCGTCGCGGTGTTCACGATCGCACCGGCGTCCGCGTCGGCCTGCGTGGTCACGTACGTCCTCGTACACGTCGTCGAGGCCTGCGGCGCCAACGTCGTCACCGGACACGTGATCGCCGACGGCGTCCCCGAACCGGAGAACGACGTGTTCGTCACACTCACACCGGTCAACGTCGTGTTGCCCGTGTTGACGATCAGGTAGGAGTAGGTGATCGTCCGGTCTGCCGCCGTCACCGAACTCGGCAACGCCGTCTTCAACAGCGTCAGGCTGGGAGCCGCCACGATCGTGACCGTCGCCGTCGACGGCGCAGACGTCACCGGTGGGCCGGTGGGCGGCGTCCCCGACGCCACCGCCGTGTTCACGATCGAACCCGCGTTCACATCCGCCTGCGTCGTCACATACGTGCTGGTACACGTCGTCGACGCCTGCGGCGCCAACGTCGTCACCGGACACGTGATCGCCGACGGCGTCCCCGACCCCGAGAACGCCGTGCTCGTCACCCCCACACCCGTCAACGTCGTGTTACCCGTGTTGACGATCAGGTAGGAGTAGGTGATCGTCAATCCCGCCGCCGTCGTCGTGCTCGGCGACGCCGTCTTCAACAGGGTCAGGCTGGGAGTCGCCGTGATGGTCACCGTCGCCGTCGACGGCGCAGACGTCACCGGTGGGCCGGTGGGCGGCGTCCCCGACACCACCGCCGTGTTCACGATCGAACCCGCGTTCACATCCGCCTGCGTCGTCACATACGTGCTGGTACACGTCGTCGACGCCTGCGGCGCCAACGTCGTCACCGGACACGTGATCGCCGACGGCGTCCCCGACCCCGAGAACGCCGTGCTCGTCACCCCCACACCCGTCAACGTCGTGTTACCCGTGTTGGTGACCAGGTAGGAGTACGTGATCGTCCGGCCCGCCGACGTCACCACGCTCGGCGACGCCGTCTTCAGCAACGCCAGGCCGGGAGCCGCCGTGATGGTCACCGTCGCCGTCGACGCGGCCGACGTCACCGCCGGACCTGTCGGCGGCGTACCGGAGGCGACCGCGGTGTTCACGATCGAGCCCGCGTCGATGTCGGCCTGCGTGGTCACATACGTCCTCGTACACGTCGTCGACGCCTGCGGGGCCAGCGTCGTCACCGGACACGTGATCGCCGACGGCGTCCCCGTCCCCGAGAACGACGTGTCCACCACACTCACACCGGTCAACGTCGTGTTACCCGTGTTGGTGACCAGGTAGGAGTAGGTGATCGTCCGGCCCGCCGCCGTCGTCGTGCTCGGCGACGCCGTCTTCAACAGCGTCAGGCTGGGAGCCGCCGTGATCGTGACCGTCGCCGTCGACGGCGCAGACGTCACCGCCGGACCCGTCGGCGGCGTCCCGGAGGCGGTCGCCGTGTTCACGATCGAACCCGCGTTCACATCCGCCTGCGTCGTCACATACGTGCTGGTACACGTCGTCGACGCCTGCGGCGCCAGCGTCGTCACCGGACACGTGATCGCCGACGGCGTCCCCGACCCCGAGAACGCCGTATTCGTCACCCCCACACCCGTCAACGTGGTGTTACCGGTGTTGACGACCAGGTAGGAGTACGTGATCGTCCGGTCCGCCGCCGTCGTCGTGCTCGGCGACGCCGTCTTCAGCAACGCCAGGCTGGGAGACGACGCGGCCGTCACCGTCGCCGTCGACGGCGCAGACGTCACCGCCGGACCCGTCGGCGGCGTACCGGAGGCGGTCGCGGTGTTCACGATCGAGCCCGCGTCGATGTCGGCCTGCGTGGTCACATACGTCCTCGTACACGTCGTCGACGCCCGCGGAGCCAGCGTCGTCACCGGACACGTGATCGCCGACGGCGTCCCCGACCCCGAGAACGACGTGTTCGTCACCCCCACGCCGGTGAGGGTGGTGTCACCGGTGTTGGTGATGACGTACGAGTACGTCACGGTCTGGCCCGGCGCCGTCACCGTGCTCGGGGACGCCGTCTTCTGCAACGCCAGCGACGAGATCTGCACGGGAACCACCGTCGAGGCGTTCCCGGCGGACGTTCCCTGCTGGGTCGGCGTGTCGGCACTGGCGAACCTGACGCTCGCGGTGTTGGTCACCGTCGTGCCGGGCGAGTTGGGGCCGAGGGTGACCCGGAACGTCACGGAGGTGGACTGCCCCGGTCCCAGGGTGCCGCCGCTCGTGGCGTTCGCCCCGGTTCCCAGCTGCGCGCTGACCTGGTTGCCGACGAACTGCGCCTGGTCGTCCCCCGGAGCGTCCGTCTTGGGTCCCGCGTTGGGTCCCGACGCCACGACGATGCTCCCCGGGACGTAGACGGTGTTCGCGGGGATCGGGTCGAAGAGCAGCACCCCGATGGCGTTGTCGTCTCCCGTGTTGGTCACGGTGAGGGTGTACTGGACGACCGAGCCGGGCACGGGGGTCCCGCCACCGATCACCTGGGAGGACTTGGTCAGCTGGACGTTCGCCTGGCGGAGGTCGATCTGCGTGAAGAACGCCTGCGGCCAGTAGGCGTCTCCCGTCGTGCTGAAGGTGAACCGGGCCGAGGTGTCGTTGTTACGGAACGCCGACGACGCGTCGATGATGTTGGAGTCGTACCCGAGCGTGTTGGTGTAGGTCGGGTTCCGGTCGGTCACCTGGCTGCCGAGATTGGCGATGGTGGAGTTGAAGAAGTTGTTCGCCGGGTGGAGGGCGTCGCTGAGCACGGTCAACGGCCCGTTGGTGCTCTGGATGCTCAGTGAGTCGCCGACGATCGCGTTGTCTCCGTCGAAGGCGATCTCGCCCAGCTGGACGTTCACGGACCCGATGGTCGGGGTCTGGAATCCGGTCACGTTGATCGTGGTGTCCGGGGCACCGTTCTGCTGGTACAGGAAGCCGTCGGACACCGAGATGTTGCGCAACGGCAGGGACGCGTCCCGATAGGCCACCACCAGCGACCAGCCGCCGAACGCGCCGAGGCCGTCGAACCCCCGGGCGGCCTGCACGTTTCCCACCGAGTAGGTTCCCCCTCCCGTCGACGCCACCAGGGAGGTGACGTCCGCGGAGGCCCCGTAGACGATCCCGTTGGTGGTGACGTTGTCGGGGGTGTCGCCGATGTCGGCGGCCGAAGCGGTGATCGTCCGGTAGGTGGTGTCGCCCGGGGCCTTGATCAGCACCTGCCCGCGCAGACCGATGTTGGGCGCCAGGCGGTTGCCGGCCGGCAAACCCGTCGTGTCGGTCGTGGTCTGGCTTCGCCCGCCCCAGTACAGGCGCGCGTACGTCACCTGCGCGCCGGCCGTCAGCGTGAGGTTGGCGGTGCTGGAGTTGAACGTCGTCGCGTCGCCGTCCACGTCGATGAAGGTGGAGGCGACGCTGTTGTTGCCCGAGCCGTTCCGGACGGTGGCGCAGTTGGTCACCTGCGGGGGGTAGCAGGTCACCACCGCGTTCGCCGCGCGGGTCACCGCGCCCCGGTAACTGCTCGTGTAACGCTGGGAGAAGGCGATCGGCGCCCGGCGCGCCGCTCGCGCACCCGCTTCGGCCGCCGATCGGGCCGGCCCGTTCTCGCTCGGAACCTCCGCGGAGCCCTTCGGCCGCGCGGCCTCGTCCTCCGCGCTCCCGGTGCTCCCGGCGCCCTCCGCGATCTCGGTGCCCTTCGTGCTCTCGGTGCCCTTTCGTGCCAGGCCGGCGGTCGCATCGGTCTCGTCGGCCGGTACGGGCTGCCCGTCGGCCGGTGCACGGCGCTCGTCGGCCTGCGCTTCGACCCGCGTCCGGGCCGGGACATCTGCCGGGAGATCGGCCGGGGCATCAGCCTGCGCCTCGGCCGGGGCGTCAGTACGCGCATCGGCGGCACCGGACTCGTCGACCGGCGTGCCAACGGCCTCGGGGCCGGCGGTCGTGCTCCGGCAGTTCCGCCCCGCGCGCGCGTCGACCGTCGGGATGGACATCCGGTCACCGGACGCCCGGACGGCGTACCGCACCTCGATGCTGTCACCCGCGCTTACATCGCCCTCCCACCTGAGCAAAGGCTTGCTGTGGGTCAACACGCCCGAGGTCGCCCGGCTCTCCCCCACGGTCTCGCCGCCGGGGACGGCGGAGAGGTCCTCGGCGAAACTCGCCCCTTCCGCGTCGACGTCACCGGTGTTGGCGACGTGCACCGTGACGATCGCGCGGTCGCCGTCGCGTCGCGCCTCCCGTGTCAGCCGCAATGTCGGACCGGTCCCACTTGAGCCACATGTGATGACGAATGATGGGGTGTTGCTATCACCATGAGATGCGAAAGGGGAGGTATACACTATCGGCCCCAAGCCAACCGCACACACCATAAATCCCGACGAGGCACTCCCGAAGAAGCTCCTCCGCACATGAGCCCAGAGCAGCAAGGCCGACCCCCCCCCGCAGGAATTCCGACAAATAGTGTCGAATTATCTAACGGGGGGCCGATATTTCCGCAGCAACATTGCTCTGACCACGGCATCAACAGGATAACCGGATCATCAGCGACCGAAACGCCAGGCGCGCGGAAATCATGATCTGCCAAGCTATGGCGCTCCAGCAGTTCGATTTCTTTAACACAGCCGCTTTTTCCACAAAAAACCTACAATTACGATTCGCCGAATATTACCCATTACGGGAGACAGCCTGAGCGAATGCCTGTCCGACGATGTCCTGACCCGGTTCAAAGTCCGCCTGCCCGTCGGCCGCCCCGCGTCCCGTCGCCGACGGAGCGGCCGGCGGTGACGGCGTAGGGAACGGCGGTGACGGCGTAGGGAACGGCCTGGGGCGCCGTGGTGCGGACGGCCGCGTCGGGAGGCGCGCCGAGGGCGTCGTCGACAGCCGGTCAGGAGTCGTGCAGCAGCCGCGGCAGGGCGGGATTGTCGATGTCCGCGCCGAGGAGCCGGGCCGACGCGAGCGCCGTCCGATCGCCGAGGCGGTCCCGGTGCAGGTGCGCGCGGGCCAGGATCGACAGCGACCACGCCCGCTGCCGGTGATCGGCGGAGCGGTGGGCCCGCTCGGCCGACTCCTCCAGGTGCTCGAAGGCGGCCGGGTAGTCGCCGTGGTCGGAGGCGTTCATGCCGCGAACCCCCAGGATCGCGGCGAGCTCCCCGTCGGTCTCGGCCAGTTCCTGGGCCTTCGCCAACCAGGCGTCGGCGGTCCCGCGGCGGCCCGCCTGCACCTCGACGAACCCCAGCTCCCGGTGGGCCGCCACCGCGGTCACGCGGTCGCCCACCCGGGTGGCCAGCTGTATCGCCTCGTGGAGGACCACGGCCCCCTCCTCGTTCCGGCCGCGCACCGCGTGGACCAGCGCGCTCCCCAGCGCGGCCAGCGCGCGTCCCCCCAGGGCGGTGTCCCCGCAGCGGGCCGCCTCCGACACCGCCCGGCGCAGGCACTGGACTCCGGCGTCGGCGGCACCGGCCACGATGGCGGCGCGGCCCGCCTCGAGCTGGCTGGAGGCCGCCGCCCGACCGCTCATCGGCGGGACCATCGGGGAGTCCGAACTCACCGTCGCCGCCTCGCGGAGCGCTGCGGAGACCTCGACCCCGAGCTCGCGCCGCAGGACGTCCTCGCACACCGCCACCTGCCGCAGCGCCGCGTTCCGGTCACCCGCCGCGGCCAGGCTCCGGACCAGCAACTCGTGGTTGCCCTCCTCGAACGGGTTGCGCGCCACGGCCCGCGAGGCGTACGCGACCGCCTCCCCCGCGCGCCCGGCCGCCAGCAGGGCGATCGCCGCCTGGCGCAGCCGCGCCTCGACCATCGCGGAGACGCGGTGCCGCTCCACCAGCAGCCACGACTCGAACTCCGGGCTGGACGTCAGGCGAACGCCTTCGAGCAGCTCTCCGCCAAGATCGAGGGTGGGGAAGGGATCGGCGTGCTCACGCGTGAACCTATGGATGTCGACGACCACGTCGTCGCCGAGCGTCGTGACGACGGGATCGCCGCCGAGCAGGCCGGGCAGGCCGAGCGCCCGGCGCGGCTCGGCGAGCGTCCACCGCAGCGCTCCCAGCGGGTCGTCCGCGTCGCCGAAGAACAGCTCGGCCAGACGCCTGCGGCTGGGCGGCCGCTCCGCCAGCAGCAGGTAGCCGAGAAGGGCCCATGCCTTCCGGCCTCGCGGCGAGCGGACCGGCCGGCCGTCCTGCTCGATGACCGGCGGTCCCAGCAGCCGGATCGTCAACACGAGCCCACCCCTCATCGAGATCCTCCCCAGGCACGAGGACACCGGGGACGGCCGGCCGGACCGCGCCGGCCGGTGTGCCGTGAGCCGACCGGATCGCCTGTCAGCCGTTACGCGCGCCCGCGGCCATGGCCTTCACGGCCTCGGTCGTCAGCGCGTTCCCGCCGATGCCCCAGTCGCCGCTCTTGACCTCCTCGACGAGGACCCAGGTGACGGAGCGCATGTTCTCTCCCTCGACACCGACCATCGCCTCGGTGAGTTTCTCCACGATCTCGGTCTTCTGGGCATCGGTGAACACCCCTTCGATGACCTTCACATTGATGAGTGGCATTGTCCCCTCCCCGGCTTCCGTGCGCCATGCCGGCCGCATCCGGCCGCTGGCGTGAACCATGCTGTACCGGCGTGTGAGCGGGCGTGTGACGACTCGCCACGGGGTGGCGGAATCGGCTCCTGTCCGTGGGGCGGTACACGCGATGCCCGGACACCGCTGATTCGGACCGTTCGGCACCGATGTGTGAGCGAGCATGTGACGGCGGCGACGATGGGGACAATCACCTCATGACGGCATATTGACCGGCGCGATCCAGCTCCCCGACGGTGCCCGGGTTCGCGGCCGGGGACTGCGCGACGCCGCTCCCACCGGCCCGGTCCCCGACTTCGCGCTCCATCTCGGTTCGGCACGTCTCCGGCGACGCCACCAGAGCGCCCTGTCCTGGCCGCACGAACGGGTCCGCCGGCCGGACTTCCTGCTGCCCTCGGACCGGCACGCGGCCGCCGTTCCATCGTCCACCTGCACGACCAGGCGCGATCGGGGCTCGGCGTCGAGGTCGCCTGCGGCGGCGGGGGCAGCAGGACCGGCACCGTCATGGCCTGCCTGGTCACCCTCACCGGCCTGGCCGGCCGGCACGCGCGGGACCACCGCCGCGCACCCGTGACGGGCGTGGGCGTCACGGGTGCGCGGCGGCCCTGTCAGGCGAGGAGGCTGTCCCCGATCCAGCCGTTGGGCGAGCATCCCGGCGGGATGGCGAAGACGGCCGAGCCGATCGGGGTCGTCCACTCGTTGAGCAGGTCGGCCTCGGCCAGCCTGCGCTGGATCGGGACGAACTGCCGGGAGACGTCGGCCTGGTAGGAGGCGAACAGCAGCCCGGAGTCGGCGTGCCCGTCCGGGGTGATCCCCTCGTCGTAGTTGTAGACCCTGCGCAGGATCCGCAGGTTCGGGTCGGTGACATGGGCCCGGCGGATGTGGGCCTGCTCGGAGATGACGGGGAAGCCGATCGCGTTGAGCTTCTCGAAGTCGGCCGGGTCGTGCTCGTCGCGGCCGGTGAGCGGGGCGCCGTTGTCCAGGCGCCGGCCCACGGTGAACTCCTTGGCGACCCGATCCACGGCGTCCCAGGTCTCCATCTCGGCCCGGATGCGCCGCAGCACCAGTGTGGTGCCGCCGCGCAGCCACTCCGGGCCGTCGCTCACCCACACGGCCCGGTCGAACCCGGGAGCGCCCGGTGCCGGGTTGACGGTCCCGTCGAGCTGGCCCATCACGTTGCGCTGGGTCAGCCCGGCGGGATGGGTGCCCGCGCCGCGCCGGAAGCCCCGCTGGGTCCAGCGGACCTTCGCGAAGGAGCGGGCGTCCTTGACGATCATGCGCAGGGCGTGGGTCAGGGTGAGGGCGTCGTCGGCGCAGATCTGCAGCAGCAGGTCCCCGCCGCTCCACTCCTTCCTGAGCCTGTCGACCGCGAAGGCGGGCAGCGGCGCCGCCGCCTCCGGACGGCGGTCGGCGAGTCCGGCCGCCGTGAACAGGCCGGGGCCGAACCCGAAGGTCACGGTGAGCCGGGCGGGCAGGACGGCCAGCTCCGGCTCGGTGTCGGCGAGGGCCGGCCTGCCCTGGGTCAGCCGCCGGGCGTCGTCGGTGAGCAGCCGCATCATCCTGACCAGCGCCTCGCGATCGGTGTCCGGCAGCAGGTCCAGGCCGACGAACACCCCGTACGTCTGGGGCGCCGTCGCGATCCCGGCCTGGTGGACCCCGTCGAAGGGTTCCGTCGCGGAACCGCCGGAGACGGCAGACACCGCCGAGACGGCCTGGGGATCGGCTTGGGGGGCGACTGGGGGGACAGCCTGGCCGGGGGCGCACCCGGCGAGGGCGCCGACCGCGGTGGCGGCGCCTCCCGCGAGCAGTCCCCTGCGGCTGAGTCGGGGTTCCCGCATGAGTTCTCCTCCGTTTCCCGCTTCCCGCTCAGCCGTTGCCCTCGCCCATGTCCATGCCCTTGTCGTCACTCATGTCCATGCCTGGCTGGTAGTCCTCCTTGCCCCCGGCGAAGTCCTTGCCGACCGCGGTGAACTCCATGGTCTTGCCGTCCTTGAGGGTGAGGGTGAAGGGAATCTGCGCGCCGGGCTTCACCGGTTCGGTGAGGCCCATCAGCATGATGTGGTCGCCGCCGGGCTGGAGATGGTGGGTGCCCCTCGCGGGAATCACGATCCCACCCTCCTTGGGCCGCATGATCATCTTTCCCTTGGAGTCGACGACCTCGTGCAACTCGATCTTCGGGGACAGCGGTGAGACACCGGAGACGACCGTCACCTCGGCGTCGGTGTTGTTGACCAGGGTGCCGAAGGCGGCGCTCATCCCCTTCTTCGCGGTCTTCACCCACGGATCGGTGATCGTCAACCCGGCGGCGGCGACGGCGGCCGTGGAGGGGGTGGCGGCGGAGGAGGCGGGCGCGGCGGCACTCGGGGCGGTGGCCGGTGCCGTACCACCCTGGGAGCCACACGCGCCCAGGACCATCACGGCCGCGATCAGGACGCCCGCGGGGGCGGTACGGCGGATCACCGCGCGGTCGACCCCGTGACGGCTGATCACGGCGAGGTCGGTTCCGGCATGG
The DNA here is from genome assembly GCF_042888905.1 of Streptosporangium sp. NPDC002721. Taxonomy (NCBI): domain Bacteria; kingdom Bacillati; phylum Actinomycetota; class Actinomycetes; order Streptosporangiales; family Streptosporangiaceae; genus Streptosporangium; species Streptosporangium sp. NPDC002721. The sequence continues at coordinate 95,719 of NZ_JBIAQI010000027.1, read as the reverse complement.
TTGACACGACGAGCAGACACGTTGAGGCCTTTCTTCTGGCCGGACCGGCAGGCCGCGGCGGAACGCCGCCTCGACAGGGCCATGCCGGACACGCGGCCGGGATTGTCACACTGATTCGGTCCGCCGGGCGGCCGGAAGGCCGCGTCGGCGCGGGCCCGCGCGTGCGTGCGCGCGGGTTCGGGAACGAGTCACGCCCCCGGGTGACCTGGCGGTCAGCCGGAGGTGACGGTGACGATCCGGGGAGGGCCGCGCCGGCTGACGACGTAGCGCAACGCGGCCGAGCGCAGGACGCCCGGCTCGATCGCGTCCGCGGTGAGGAAGGGCGCGTACGCCGGGGTCACGACCACGACGAGCACGCGGCGCAACCGGGCACCGAGCCGCCGGAGCAGTGCCCACAGCACCGCCTCGCCGCGCGCCAGCCACAGCGCGGTCAGCCCGACGGCCCAGCCGTGCGCCACCAGCATGCCCAGGCCGGGCAGCAATCCCGAGTGGACGTGGCCGATCATCTCGGCCATCTCGGCGGGGGACGCGGCGTGCGCGAGGGAGAACAGCACGTGCACCCCGGCCTGCACGCCCGCGAGCAGCGGCAGGATCACCGCCAGCGTCCGTTCGCGCCCCGAGACCGCGAGGGCCGCGACGAAGGCGAGCACCAGGGCCACGGTCGCGGTCGGCACGGAGACCGAACCTCCCGCGAGGACGTGCGCCATCACGCTCAGCCCCAGGCAGACCGCGGCGAAGGCGGCCGCGCGGGCGAGGCGGAAGGGCAGCGTCGCGGGCATGATGAGGAAATCATCCCACGCCACCCCGGCGGTACGAAGTCCGGCGCCCACGGCGGTTCGCGCCCGCGCCACCGCCGCGTGCCTCCGGAGCCTCGGGGCGCCTTTCCCGCCGCGGATCGCGATCGCTCCGCCCGCACCCGCCCGAACCACTGTTCTGGCAGCTCAGAGCGGCCAAGGTCACTCGGAAGACATCGGCTCCAAAAAATCTCGAAAGAAATCCGGCCGCCGTGTCGAATCGGGCCGGGCCCGTTCGAAGCGTGGTTCAGAGGGCCGGGAGGAACACGGGAACCGGCCCGGGACACGTGAGGAGAGAGCCATGGCCCAGCAGACGACGAGCGCCGCGAACACGGTGACCTGCGACCCGCGGACGAGCGTCACCAGGTCGCTCCTGGGCTACGGCGTCATCGCCGGGCCGGTGTACATCGCGGTGTCCCTCGCCCAGGCACTGACTCGCGAGGGCTTCGACCTCACCCGCCACGCGTGGAGCATGCTCGCCAACGGCGGCCCCGGCTGGATCCAGGTCGCCAACCTCGTCGTCGCCGGACTGGCGAGCGTCGCGTGCGCGGCCGGCCTGCGCCGGGCCCTGGCCCCGGGACGCGGCGCGACCTGGGCTCCCCGGCTCGTCGGCGCGTACGGGGTGAGCCTGGTCGGCGCGGGGATCTTCCGGGCGGACCCGGGGATGGGCTTCCCCGCCGGGACGCCCGAGGGCCCGGGAGCGGTCAGCTGGCACGGGATGCTCCACTTCGCCTGCGGCGCCGTGGGCTTCCTGTGCGTGATCGTCGCCTGCTTCGTCGTCGGCCGCCGGTTCGCCGCGGAGGGCCGTACGGGATGGGCCGTCCACTCGGGACTCGCCGGTGCGCTGTTCCTCGTGACCTTCGCCGCCATGGCGAGCAGCGGGGGCGCCGTCTGGGCCAACCTGGCCTTCGTCACCGGGATCGTGGTCATCTGGGGCTGGCTCTCGGCTCTCTCGCTCCACCTCTACCGGCGCGCCTGACCCTGCCCACCACCGTTCAAGCAACAAGGACAAGGAGAGATTCGATGCGATACATGGCCACCCTCAAGGTCACCCACCGGCCCGACACCCCGCCGCCCGCCGAGCTGATGGAGGCCATCGCCAAGCTGGGCGAGGAGGCCACCAGGGCGGGTGTGCTGCTCGACACCGCCGGGCTGGCGCCGAGCACGCAAGGCGCGCGGATCGAGCTCACCGGGGGCAGGCTGAGTGTCACGGACGGCCCGTTCGCCGAGGCCAAGGAGCTGATCAGCTACGCCGTCTACCAGGTCCGGTCGAAGGAGGAGGCCGTGGAGTGGGCCTCCCGCTTCATGAGGCTCCACCGCGACCACTGGGAGGGCTGGGAGGGCGAGAGCGACCTCCACCGCGTCTTCGGCCCCGAGGACTTCGCCGCCCCGGCCTGAAACCGCCCCTGTCGCCATCGTCGCCGTCGCCGCGTGAGACCGTCACCGCGCCCGCCCGGGAAAGGGCGGTGTCGCGGGCGGCGGCGGCGAGGTGCTTGGATCGGGGAGCATGACGGTTGGGGACCCTCACCGGGCGGTCGAGGCGGTCTGGCGGATCGAGTCCGCGAGGGTGATCGCGGGGCTCGCCCGGATGGTGCACGACGTCGGACTGGCCGAGGAACTGGCACAGGACGCCCTGGTCATCGCCCTGGAGCAGTGGCCCGAGGCCGGCATACCGGATAACCCCGGCGCCTGGCTCATGCTCACCGCCAAGCACCGGGCGATCGACCTGCTGCGCCGCAGGAACCGGTACGAGCGGAAGCTCGAAGAGGTCGGCCGGGACATGGAGATCCGCCGGGAGGCGGCCGAGGCCGAGCTGGACGACTCCCTCGACGACCACATCGGCGACGACGTGCTGCGCCTCCTCTTCACGGCCTGCCACCCCGTGCTGTCCACGGAGGGGCGTCTGGCGCTCACCCTCCGCCTGCTCGGCGGCCTGACGACGGAGGAGATCGCCCGCGCCTTCCTGGTGCCCGAGCCGACCGTCGGGCAGAGGATCTTCCGGGCCAAGCGCACCCTCACCGACAGGCGGGTGCGGATCGAGATGCCCACCCCGGCCGAGCTGGCCGAACGGCTCTCGTCGGTCCTGGAGGTCGTCTACCTCATCTTCAACGAGGGCTACTCGGCGACCGCCGGGGACGACTGGATGCGCCCCTCGCTCTGCGAGGAGGCGCTGCGCCTGGGCCGGATCCTGGCGGGTCTCATGCCCGGGGAGTCCGAGGTGCACGGCCTCGTCGCCCTCATGGAGATCCAGGCGTCCCGCACGCGCGCCAGGACGGGACCGGACGGCGCCCCGGTCCTCCTCCTCGACCAGGACCGGGGCCTGTGGGACCGGCTGCTCGTCCGCCGCGGGCTGGACTCGCTCGCCCGCGCCGAGGGACTCGGCACGCTGGGCCCCTACGGCCTGCAGGCCGCGATCGCCGCCTGCCACGCCCGCGCGCCGTCCGCCGGCGACACGGACTGGGAGCGGATGGCCGCCCTGTACCGGGTGCTCGCCCACGTCGCCCCCTCACCCGTGGTGGAGCTGAACCGCGCGGTCGCGGTGGGCATGGCGTACGGCCCGGAACGCGGCCTGGAGATCGTGGACGGGCTGGTGACGGAGCGCGCGCTCAGGGGCTACCCGCTGCTGGCGGCCGTACGAGGTGACCTGCTGGTGAAGCTGGGCCGCCTCGACGAGGCGCGCGAGGAGTTCGAACGGGCCGCCGGGCTCACCCGCAACGAGCGCGAGCGGGCCCTCTTCCTCGCCCGCGCGGCGGCCGCGAGCGGTTGACCGGCCCCGCGAGGTCACGGCCGTCGTACTCACGAGTAACTAAGTAGCGGCGCTCACGCTCCGGGAGCGGATCGTCGCGACGATGGTGCGCATGACACGACCGGTGAGAAACTCGACGACGACCGCCTTCTACGCGCAGGCCGTCCTCTCCTTCGGGCTGTCGGTGGCCGCCCTGGGGATCGGTATCGCGTACCTGCCCGTGACCACCTGGGTCCGGTCCTTCATGGGGCTCGGGCTGCTCTACGTGGTGACGTCGACGTTCACCCTCGCCAAGTGCGTCCGGGACCGGAACGAGGAGGCCTCCGTCGTCGGCCGCGTCGACCAGGCCAGGCTGGACAAGCTGCTGGCCGAGCACGACCCCTTCAAGAGCGACTGACGCCCGCACGGGCCGCCCGCCCCCGGGTGGACAGGCGCACGTCTCAGGGTCCGGCGTGCTCGTACCGGCCCGCACCGGCTTGATCGTGTGACGCGGCCGGGGGCCCGGCCCCGGGGCCGGGCAGCACGTCGACGTCGGCGGCGCCCATCGGCCGGTCGCACACCGAGCAGCGCAGCTCGACGTGGCCGATCTCGCCGCAGGCGTGGTGGCGGTAGAGCACCGGCGGACCGGCCTCGCCCGCCGTCCACCGGTCGCCCCAGCGCACCATCACCAGGAGCAGGTCGCACAGCTCCAGGCCCTTGGCGGTGAGCGCGTACTCGTGGCGGGGCGGGCGGCTCGAATACTCCCGCCGCTCCAGCACGCCGTTCTCGACCAGCCACTTGAGCCGCTCGGTGAGCACCTTGCGTGAGATGTCGAGGCTCTGCTGGATCTGGTCGAAGCGGTTGATGCCCACGTAGACGTTCCGCAGGATCAGCGGCGACCACGGTTCACCGATGACGTCCAGCGTGCGGGCGATCGAGCAGGCCATGTCACCGAATCGGGTTCGCTGCATGAGGGCAGTCTAGGCGAGAGGGTTCCCTTAAGGAACGGTCCCCTGTTACCGTCTCCCTGTTAGTTCCTTGAGGGAACCCACCGGAGGGAGCATCGTCGTGAACCGTCCACAGGTCGTCTCGGCCCAGGACTGGCGGGCCGCACGGGAAGCACTGCTGGTGAAGGAGAAGGAGCACACCCGCGCGCTGGACGCGCTGGCCGCCGAGCGGCGCAGGATGCCGATGGTCCGGGTCGACGGGAAGGGGGACGGCGGGGGGTACGTGTTCGAGGGCCCGGACGGGCCGGCGAGCCTGCTCGACCTGTTCGACGGGCGGCGCCAGCTCATCGTCTACAGCTTCATGTGGCTGGGCGCCGACACCTTCTGCTCGGGGTGTTCGATGTTCACCGACAACATCGGGCACCTGAGCCATCTCCACGCGCGCGACACCTCCCTGGCCCTGGTGTCGCGCGGCCCGCTGGCGGAGATCACGCCGTTCAAGGAGCGCATGGGCTGGACGATCCCGTGGTTCTCCTCGCTGGGCAACGACTTCAACGACGACATGGGGGCGGGCGACGGGTTCGCGCTGAACGTCTTCCTGCGCGACGACGGCGACGGCGAAGACGCCGTCTACCGCACCTACTTCACCTCGGGACGGGGCGTCGAGCGGCTCGGCAGCGGCTGGACCTTCCTCGACCTCACGCCGCTCGGCCGGCAGGAGACCTGGGAGGACTCCCCCGAGGGCCGGCCGCGGAGCCGGCCCTACGAGTGGTGGCGCCTGCACGACGAGTACGAGACCTGAGCACCACCCGATCGACGTCCCGCAAGGCCGGGAACCTCACCGGCACCCCCACCGCGTCATCACCGTCGCCGGCGAGAGCCTCGACCTCATGGTCGGGGGTCTCGCCGTCCGGGCCCGCGACGAGGATGAGCTCCGGAAGGCGGCCATCGCCTTACTTGACGGAAGGTAATTCGCCCGCACGGGCACGCACAAGCACTTACCTATCGTTAAGTCAGTCGCCTTCACCGTGCCGGTACCCTTGGTCCGACGCACGAGGACGCCCGCCCGTACGGGAGGTCCGGCGCGAGGACAGGAGAAGAACGACAGGTGGTCAGGCCGTCCGACACCAAGGCCCGCATCCAGGCGGTGGCACGGGAGCTGTTCGCCGAGAAGGGCGTGCAGCAGACGAGCCTGCGCGACATCGCCGACCGCCTCGGGATCACCAAGCCCGCGCTCTACTACCACTTCACCTCGCGGGAGGATCTGCTCCGCAGCATCGTCCAGCCGCTGATCGACGACGTCGACGCCTTCCTGGCCGACGTCGAGGCGAACGCCCCGCGGAGCCCTCGCGATCTTCTCCAGGGCTACTTCGACATCACCTTCCGGCACCGGGAGGTGACCGTGATGGTGGTGCGCGACCTGTCCACCCTCGCCCACCTCGACCTGGGGCCCCGCATGGGCAGCTGGCGGCGGCGGCTCATCGCCCTGCTGCTCGGCCCCGACCCCGACCTGGCCGCCCGCGCCCGCGCGGTCGTGGCCATCGGCGGGCTCTCCGACTGCACCGTGGAGTTCGCCGGCGTGCCGGCCGCGACGCTCGGCCCCCCGGCGGTGGCCGCCGCGCTGGCGGCCCTCTCGGCCGACTCACCGGCCGGATGAGCCCGGCACCGGCGAGCTTCAATTCATTATTGATAAAAGGGCAGAAAAATATCATAAAAGCGTCATATGAGTCTAAAGTTGACTCATGGTGACTCACCGCACGGCGGTCGTACCGGCAGATTCCGGAAATCCTGGCAAGTGTCTCTGCGGCCACCCGGCCGATTACGTGATCGAAACGCGCTGGTTCTCCGGCAGGCACTCCCGCGACCCGGTCTGCGCGCCCCACGTCACCGAGGTCCTCCAGGGGATCGCGAAGCAGAACGCGCGCCGCGACGGGGGGTGAACGCCCGGCGGGAACCGGCCGCGAGCTCGCCCGCGCGCCGGTGATCGGCACGCCGGCCACGCCGTCACCATGATCGGGGCATGCCCCGCGGACGCTCCGGACCCCCGGCCCTCGGCACGGCCACCGGAAACGCGTGAGAACATCGGCACCGCTGCCGGGAGCGGTGAATACGGCACCCTTTTCCGCATCGTGCCACTGCCGGCGTTTTCGGGCGGCCACCTCTTCACACTCGGGCCGCCCTCAACCCTTCGGCTTCCCGTCTTCAACGCGTTTTCCTGATATTTCTCCCGTTCCTTCCGGGGCGACCGGGGCGGCGCCCGGCTTCAGGGAGCCGGAGACTCGCGGATCTCGGCCAGGGAGATCCGCATGGCGTCGGCGGCGCGCGTGAACCAGTCGGAGATGGCGGCCAGCTCGTCCGGACCGTAGCTCTCGAAGAGCTCGGTGAGCCGCCGGTAGGTGGGCTCGTACGCCACCGCGATGCGGGCGGCCGTATCCCCCTCCGGGACGATCCGGACACGACGACGGTCGTGGGGGTCGGGAACGCGCCGGGCGTAACCGGCGCTCTCCAGGCGGTTGACCACGCCCGTGACGGCCCCCGTGGTGAGACCCGCCAGCTCGGCGAGGCGCCCCGCGGTGAGCGCCTCCTCTCCCGCGCCGAGGACGAAACCCAGGCACGTCAGGTCCGTGACGTTGATGCCGAGGCGCTCGGCGAGCGTGTGCTGCCCTACCAGGCTCAACGCGATCAGCTGGTCCATCCGGGCCAGGACCTCCGGCGGCGACGCAACGGCCTCGGACTTGCGTTCCACCACAGAGTCTCCTTACCATCTAAGAAGCTTAGCTCGTGAGATAAATGATACGGACGGATTCAACCTAGCGTCCGCCACCCGGCGACCCGTCACAGGCCCCCGGAGGGCGGCGCTCCAGATGGAGGAGACATCGTGGGGATAAGAAAAGACCTCGCGGAGTTGGCGGAGATTCACGAAGAGCACGACATGGGGCACACCGTGGCGGGCTGGACCGGCTCGATCGTCTGCATCGTCGGCTTCGCGATCTCCGGGGTGGCGATGGTGGCCGCCAGCGTCCCCTTCTTCTGGGTCGGCGCGGGGGTCGTGGCCCTGGGAGGCGCCCTGGGGTGGCTTCTCCACCAGATGGGACTCGGCAAGGAGATCGGACCACGGCCGGTGTCCGAACGCGGCATGCGCTGGCGCCCGGCCCCGAGAACACCGGGAGCGGCACGACCCCGTACGGAGCCTCTCGCATCCACCCACCCGGCTCAGCCCATGGCGGCGGCGGCCCAGGTCGCCTCGAGCACGCGGTCCGGCCTCTGATCCGATGACACGCCCGACCCGGTCATACGTCTGACCTGGCCATCCGATCCGTTCGTACGTCGCACGCTCCGGCCCCGGTGACACCCGGGGCCCAGGCCGGCCCTCCACCGAGGGGCCGGCCTTTCCGGCTTTCCGGGCCGCGCGGGCCTGCCGCGACCCGCTCCGGCCCGGTCACGCCGATGCGGCTCGTCCGAGGCGGAGGCTCGACGGCCAGGGCTTCGGGCCGCCGGCTCTCCCTCGCAATCCGCCAGATAGCACGAAATCACGCAAGTACACTGTTATTCCCCGCCATCGGGGCAACCAGTACTGCATACCTGGTAATACGGAGGGAACGCCCGCCCTGTGAACTGCGGGTCTAAGGAGTCTTTCCATGCCACCCGAAGGTGTGAACACGCTCTCGATATCGGCCGGTGTGCGCGGAAGCGCCATCGTGGTCCGAGCGGTCGGCGAGCTCGACTACAACTACGCGCCGACCTTCCGGAAAGAGATCGTCCGAGCCTGGAGCCTGGGCCCCGGCGGCTCGCCCTCCGAGCCTTCGTCTCCTCCGCCGCCCGGCTCGCTGTCCGAGATCCCGGCCCTTCCGTCACTCGGCCCCCCATCCGGAATCCCGGCCCTTCCGTCACTGGACCCCCCGTCCGGGATCCCGGCCCTTCCGTCACCGGCCCCCTCGTCCGGGCCCCCCGTTTCCCTGCCGCTCGGCTCGCCGGCCGAGGTCCCGGCTCCCCCCGTGGCGCTCTCCGGCCCGCCGTCGCCTCTCCTGGAGGCGTCGTTCCTCCCGGAAGCGCCGCTTCTCCCGGGAACGCCACCCCTTCCGGAGCCGCCGTTCCCCTCTGCGGTCCCGCTGGTCTCCGAGGTCCCACCGATCTCGGGGGGTCCGCTTCCCCCGGAGCCGTCGCCGCCGCTGTCGCCCGAGCCTCCCTCCCCGTTCTTTCCCGGGAGCCCGCCGCCCCCCTCCCCGGAAAGCCCGCCGCCCCCGGGGAGCCCGCCACCGCTCTTCCCCGACGGTCCCGCTCCCCTGCCCCCGGACGGGCCGCCGTCGGGCGGCCGGCCGTCGCTCCTCACGGCGGCCTCGCTCCCTTCCTCGCCGCAGATCCTCCCCGCCTTCGAGACGTCCCGGGACACGCGAGCCCAGGCGAGCCCCTGGCTCATCCTCGACCTGGAGGGGCTCACCTTCTGCGACTCCACCGGGCTCGCGGAGCTGCTGTGGATCCTGCGCAGGAGTCAGGAGACCCGCACCCGCCTGGTGCTGGCCGGGGCGAGCCGGACGCTGCGCTACATGATGGCCACCACCGGGCTGCTGGCCTACTTCACGATGGCCGCCTCCGTGGAGGAGGCCCTGCTGGAGGAGCCCGGGGCGGCGGAGGGTCACTGACGCGCGGGCGGACGACGGTCCCGTTCTCCACGGCGTGAGGCGGATCTCGCGATCGTGAGACGGTCCGCCGCGATCCCGAGCCGGTGAGCCGGTGAGCCGGCTCCGGACCGCGGCGGCCGACGGGGAGATCGTCCCGTCGGCACAGGACTCCCGCACGGGTCTTCCGTACAAAAGACCCGTGCGGAGGACGCCGCGTAGAAGCCTGAGACGTATGTCGTTATAACGCACTCATTCGCCTGACAAATGCGTCAATATCTTCTTACGGGAAAATCCACTATCCGGCGAAAGTGGGGTCCCGATGCGGAAGACGTCACCGCGGGTGACCGCGGAAGCACTACCCGAGACCCTGGACGGGCTGCCCGTGGCACCCGGGGAGTTCCTCGCCCTCGTGTCCGTGGACTTCAGCGGGACGTACCAGGTCTACCTCGCGGCCAAGGACGAGCGCATCAAGATGACCAGGCTGTCCATGAGCCTGCTCGCCGCCCCGTTCGCCGCCGCGGTCGCGCTGGCCAGTGCGAAGGTGGTCAGCCCGGTCATGCTGACCACCTGGCACAGCGTCCCCTGGCACCTGTTCGCGACGGTCGCCGCGTTCGGGCTGCTCAGCGTGCTGCCCTTCCTGCGACTGATCGAGGCGGTCAACGCGCACATGAGGACCGCGCGGGCGCTCAACAACTTCCGCCTGCTCTACACGGTCCATCTCAAGGACCAGTTCTCGGCCCTCGGCTGGACTCCCAACCTGCCGGTGGACCCCCGCTACCCGGAGACGTACGCGCCGATGGCCTGGCCGGGGATCAACGTGATGATGCTGGCCCTGGTCAACAGCTCCTACATCGCGGTCGGCGTGCTCGGGATGGTCGGGGCGGCGCCGGCCACGGCCCTGCTCCTGGTGATCATCGGCCTGCTCGCGCTGGTCCACTATTTCGTCTACTACGTTCGCGCGAATGTCTCCCGGCAACGCCGGCTCCCACACAACCCCTTCCATTTCCCCAACGTGGAGACCTGAATGTCCGACCTCCTCAGATTCGCGTCTTGTGGGGAGACGTGGATCTGGCTGATGCGACACGTGACACACAACGGCGGGCCCGCCCTGGACGACCGCGGCCCGATCATCGAGGCTCCGTCGGTGCTGTTCGAGGTCACCGGCCTGGCCTGGGACGACCCGGTGCTGAAATGCTACGGCGACGCCGGGAAGATCCCGCTGTACTCCAGCAAGTTCAGCGAGCGGTCGATCGTCCCGCCGTTCAAGTACAGCTACGGGGGGCGGCTCCGCCAGTTCCTCGGTGTCGACCAGCTCGGCTGGGTCGCCGACGTGCTGCGCGCCAAGCCGTACACCAAGAGCGGCTGGATCTCGCTGACCACGCCCGGCGAGCCTCCCGACGCGGTGCCCTGCCTGACCAGCCTGGCCTTCAGGCTTCGTGCCGGGCGGCTGGTCATGACCGCCGCCTTCCGGTCGCAGAACGTGTTCACGTCCTATCTGAACTACGTCCCGCTGCGCGGCATCCAGAGCGAGGTCGCGGACGGCCTCACGGTGGGCTGCGGGTCGATGAGGGTGTTCGTCGACGTGCCGCACATCTACACCGCGGACGAGGCCGCGGTCGGGGAGATCCTCCAGCGGTCGGAGCGCGACGGACTCGGCGAGGGAGCACCGGCACCGGGCCCCGATCGTCGGATCTGCCCCGTTCGCTGACCCGGCGGGCCGCGTTTCGGAACGACCGGCCGCCCCCCGGCGCCTGCCGTCCCGGAACGCGGCCCGCGACAGGTCACCGCGTCACAGGGAGGCGAGGTACGCGGCGACCTCGTGCCGCCCCCCGTGCTCGGCCCACCCCAGGGGCGTGGCGCCGAATTCGGTGTCGCGTACGGACGGGTCCGCGCCGAGTTCCAGGAGAGTCCTGACCATGGGCAGGTCCCCGGCCCACGCCGCCTCGTGCAGCGGCGAGGCCCGGCGCACGAGGCCGACCTCGAATCCGAGGGAGGCCATCAGCCGCACCGCCTCGGCGTTCCCGTGCGCCGCCGCCCGGTTGACCAGGTGCGGCATGCGCTCGACGGCCCTGGCCACCAGTCCGGGAGCGACGTCCAGGCGCTCGGCGCGCATGCAGGCGCCCAGGAACAGGTCGACCTCGTCCAGGGAGCCCGTCGCCCCGGCCTTCGCGAGCATCGCGGCCGCCTCGACATTCCCGCCGAGCACGGCCAGCTCGTAGGGCGTACGGCCCTCGAAGAGCGGATGACCGGCGCCGGGGCCGTCGACGCCCGCGCCGTGCTCGATCAGGAGCCGCAGGCGCCGGGGCCGCCGCATCATGGTCGCGGCGAGCACCTCGTCCTGGAGCATCCGCTCCGGTGTCGCGTGCGCGGGGCCGAGGCGCCGGTGCCACGGCCCGCCGTCCCCCCGGCCGAGACCGTACTCGAAGAGCAGTTCCAGGTGCTCGGTGTCGTCGGCGCCGGACGCGCCGAGTCCCCGGTTGTAGAGGGTCTGGCCGTCGTTGGGGTCGGCGCCCGCCTCCAGCAACAGCCTGGCCAGCTCGGTGGAGCGCGGGTGCGGCGGCTCGCCGCGCTCGCCGCCGCCGAAGGCCCCGGTGAGCGCGGTGAACGGCGAGGGCAGCCCCTCCCACAGGTATCCCGCGTCCGGGTCGGCGCCGTGTTCGAGCAGCAGCCGGGCGGTCTCCACCGCGTCACCGCCCTCGACCCGCGAGTACGCCAGGTAGAGCAGCGGCTCCCACCGGTACGGCCCGCCCTCGGCCCGCGCCCCGGCCGGATCGGCCGCCAGCGCCGCCGCCATCGCCTCCGCCTGACCGGTCGCGGCCATGGTGTGGACGCTCGCCACCGCGAGCCCCGGGTCCAGGGCCAGCGCCCGCGCCGCCTCGCGACGGCGCGACGGGTCGTCGTTCCCGTACGGCAGGCAGGCCAGCCGGAGGAACTCCGCGACCGGGTCCGCGCTCTCGGGCACCAGGTGGGGCGAGCGGGAGTGGCGCGCGAGGACGTCGAGATGGGCGCGGAGCCGGGGCCAGCTCGCGAAGCCGTACGCCCTCGCGACCGTCAGCTGGGCGTCGGCCAGCGTGAACCCCTCCGGCGGGCGCGGACGCCCCCCGGCCTGCGGCGATCCGGCGGGCCGCGCCCCGAACCCGGGAAGCGGGCGGGGGTCTTCCTCGACCGGCCGCGCCGCGAGACCGGGGAGCGGGCGGGGGTGGAACTCCGCGACCAGCTCCAGCGCGGTGGCGTCGGCGGCGCGGACCGCCCTCCTGAGGCGCTTGGCCTGGTTCCTCAGGTGTTCGAGGCTGGGGTTGTCGGGAAGACGGCGAACGGGCACGGGTGCCTCCCTTTCGTCACGCCCGACGTCCGCGTGATCGGGCCGAAAAGGAGGTGGGCCGGATGATCGGGGTGGTGCTCAGGTGGGCTCCGCCCTTCCCGCGGACCGGGCGCGCCCTGCCGCGCGGACTCCACCATAACGCCCGCGCCGCCAGGACGCCTCTCACCCGAACACGCCACCGGAGCGCCCCTCGCCCGAACACGCCGTCAGAGCGGCCCTCCACCTGAACACGCCACCAGGGCGCCCTCGCGCGAACGCGCGCGAGGGCGCCCCTCACCTGAAGCGGCGCAGCCGGAGGCTGTTGCTGACCACGAACACCGAGGAGAGCGCCATCGCGCCCCCGGCGATCATCGGGGTGAGCAGACCGAGCGCGGCCAGCGGGATGGCGGCGACGTTGTAGGCGAAGGCCCAGAACAGGTTGCCCCTGATGGTGCGCAGTGTGCGCCGGGACAGCCTGATCGCGTCGGCGGCCACCCGCAGGTCGCCCCGGACCAGGGTGAGGTCGGAGGCCTCGATCGCGACGTCGGTGCCGGTGCCCATCGCCATGCCGAGGTCGGCCTGGGCGAGGGCGGCGGCGTCGTTCACCCCGTCACCGATCATCGCCACGGTGCGCCCCTCGGACTGGAGCCGCTTGACGACCTCCACCTTGTCGGCGGGCAGCACGCCGGCGATCACGTCCTCGATGCCGACGGCCTCGGCGACCGCACGGGCCACCGTCTCGTTGTCGCCGGTCAGCAGGATCGGGCGCAGGCCGAGCGCGCGCAGCGCGGCGACCGCCTCGGCGGAGGTGGGCTTGATCGCGTCGGCGACGGTGATCACCGCGCGGGCCTTCCCGTCCCAGCCGACCGCGACGGCCGTCTCCCCGCGCGCCTGAGCTCGCTCCAGCTCCTCCTCCAGCTCGGACGGCAGGTGCTGCGACCAGTCGGCGAGCAGCTGAGGCCGCCCGACGAGCACGGCGTGCCCGTCGACGACGCCCTGGACGCCGAGGCCCTCGACGTTCGCGAAGTCCTCGACCCGGGCGGTGGAGTCCGCCGCGCGGGCGACGGCGCGGGCCACGGGGTGCTCGGAGGCGGCCTCCAGCGCCCCGGCCAGCCGGAGCACCTCCTCGCGCTCCTCACCGTCGGCGGGGAAGACGTCCCTGAGGGTCATCGTGCCCGACGTCACGGTGCCGGTCTTGTCCAGGACCACGGTGTCGATGCCGTGGGTCGACTCCAGCGCCTCCGGGCCCTTGATCAGGATGCCCAGCTGGGCGCCCCGGCCGGTGCCGACCAGCAGCGCGGTCGGCGTGGCGAGGCCCAGGGCGCAGGGGCAGGCGATGATCAGCACCGCCACGGCGGCGGTGAAGGCCGCCGCGGCGCCGGAGCCGGTACCGAGCCAGAAGCCGAGGGTGGCCACGGCCAGCGCGATCACGATCGGCACGAACACCGCGGAGATCCGGTCGGCGAGCCGCTGCACGGCGGCCTTGCCGTTCTGCGCGTCCTCCACCAGCCTGGCCATCTGGGCGAGCTGGGTGTCCGAGCCGACCCTGGTGGCCCTCACCACGAGCCGCCCGCCGGCGTTCACGGTGGCGCCGACCACCGCGTCACCGGGCCGCACCTCGACGGGGACCGACTCGCCGGTCAGCATGGACGTGTCCACGGCCGAGGAGCCCTCCTCCACCACGCCGTCCGTCGCGATCTTCTCCCCCGGCCGTACGACGAAGAGGTCGCCCGCCGTGAGCGTGCCGACGGGAACGACCTTCCCTGAGGCCAGCGTGACGTCCTTGGCGCCCATCGACAGCAGCGCGCGGAGCGCGGCGCCGGCGCGGCGCTTGGAGCGGGCCTCGAAGTAGCGGCCCGCGAGGATGAAGGTGACCACCCCGGCGGCGGCCTCGAAGTAGATGTTCCCCGCGCCGTCTCCCCTGGACAGGGTGAACTCGAAGCCGTGCCGCATGCCCGGCATGCCCGCCGTGCCGAAGAACAGGGCCCAGAGCGACCAGGAGAAGGCCGCGATCGTCCCCAGCGAGACCAGCGTGTCCATGGTCGCGGCGCCGTGCCGCAGGTTGGTCCAGGCCGCCCGGTGGAAGGGCCACCCGCCGTAGACCACGACGGGACCGGCCAGGGCGAGGGAGAGCCACTGCCAGTTGTCGAACTGCAGCGCCGGGATCATCGCCATCGCGACGACCGGCACCGACAGCACGACGGAGGTGATCAGGCGCTGCCTGAGGGGGGCGAGTCTCCCCTCCTCAGCCGTCTCCTCCCGCCCGGTGGACAGATCGGTGGACAGATCGGTGGACGACTCGGCGGACACCGGCGGGGCGGGCGGTTCGGCGGTGTATCCGGCCTTCTCCACCTCCGCGACCAGGTCGTCGAGGGTGACGCCGGCGGGGTAGGCGACCTTCGCCTTCTCGGTGGCGTAGTTGACGGTCGCGGTCACGCCGTCCAGCTTGTTGAGCTTGCGCTCGACGCGGGCCGCGCAGGAGGCACAGGTCATGCCGCCGATGGCGAGCTCGATCTCGTCGCGGGCGGGTGCTTCGCCGGTGGTCACGGACGTCACGGCCTCTCCTCCCGCCTTCCCTGTCGTCGTACGCGGTCCGGGGCCGGAGACCTCGTCGCCGCCCGGGAGCGGGCCCGTCCCTCGCCCCGGCACCGGTCGCCGCCCCCGCGATGGGTGTGTCCAGGCATGTATCTCTCCTCGCTATGAGAACACGTAACCCCTACGGGGTATTTCACGGCTGGTGGCTGTGCCCGTGGCCGTCCCCGGACGTCGTCGCCCCGCCGCCCTCGGGGTCCGGGCTCGTGGCGGCGGTGAACACGGCGGTGCGCACGGTCCCCTCGTGCTTGAAGTCCAGGTGGAGCCCGTAGGTCCCCGCGCTCGGCACCTCGGCGTAGAAGACGATGTCCGGGCCGGGCGCGGTGCGCCCGTCACCGGGCGTGCCGTCGGGGTGCACGTGCAGGTAGGCCAGGTCGCCGTCGCGCAGCGCGACCAGGTGTCCGTACGCGGCCAGGTAGGGCTGCAGGTCGGTGACCGGCTTGCCGTCCTTGGCGATCGAGAGCTTCAGCACGCTCGTACGGCCGGGGATGAGGTCTCCCGCGAGGGTGACGGTGTAGTCGCCCACCTTGGCGGTCTCGGACGGGACGGCGAGCGGCTCGGGCCGGTAGTCGCCCGGCACCGACAGGTCCATGCCGAGCGTCAGGGGATACGCCCCCTCGGGGGCGAAATCGGCGAACGCGCGGTACTCCCCGGCGGCGGGGAGTTCGAGCGGGACCGACCAGACCCCGCCTCCCAGCTGGGTGGGATGCAGGTGCTGGAAGCCCGTCAGGTCACGGCGGACCACGATGAAGTGCATCTTCTTGTCGTGCTGGGTGGTGAACCCGGTGACGGGGGATCCGCCGGGGCCGATCACCGAGAAGCGGAAGTCGGTCCGCTTGCCCACCTTGACCTCGTCGGTCTCCGGCATGAGCATGTATCCGCCCTGGGCGACCTGGAGACCCGCGGGAGGGGGTTGCGTTCTCGCGTCCGTCGCCTTCCGCTCCCCGCCCTGCCCGGCGCTTTGCCCGGCGCCGTCGCCCCCGCCGTGCCCGGCACCGTGGTCCCCACCCGGCGCCGCGTCCCGACCCGCGGCCCGCTCGCCGTCGGCGCCGCTACCGGTGCCGCTGCCGCCGCCGGTGCCGGCGTCGCTAGAGCTCTCGGCCGACGCCGACCCGCTCCCCGCCGGACCGGCCAGCCGGCCCACCCCCAGGGCGCCGCCGAACACCAGGACCAGCCCCAGCGCGTACGCACCCACCTTGATCGCGCCGTTCATCCCAACCATCCCTCCTCAATACCCGTAGGGGGTATCAGATCGCTCGACCACAGTGCCACACCACCACCCTTTCAGCAACCCCCGGGGGGTATCCCTGACGCCGGTCTCCAGATCACAGAATGGCCGATACGCGGGTTCAGGACGGGATCTATGGGAAATCAGGGACGGGCGCCGGCCTCTCACCGCCGGATCCGCGAAAGGCCTCGACAGGTCGCGAACCCGGCGTGAACCCCTGCCGACCAGTGCCTTCGCACCCCGCGACGCTTTCCGGGCTCTCCGCCCCCCGCCGATCCCCGGCCGTCCCCGGCGGTCTCCGGATCTCCTCGACGGCCCTCCGGCCGTGCCGGGCGGGGAGAGGAATCCCCGCCCGGCCGTGGCTCAACTCGTCGCGATGACGCCCGGGAAGCCGTAGTAGGCCTCGTAGACGTCCGTGAAGTACTCACTGCAGGGGTCGAGCGCGCCACCCCAGTGGTCGGATCCACCCCCGCCGGAACCGCTGTGGACGCCCTTGGCGATCACCTTGCCCGCGGAGTTCACCGTGTAGACGGGACCGCCCGAGTCCCCGCCGAGGTTGCACTGCCCCTTCTTGTAGCCGCGGGTCATGTTGCGGGCGTAGTTGCCGCTGCCGTACCGGACATTGATCTTCAGGGCGTTCACCTTCCACCCGCACAGCTCGCCCGTGGAGGTGCCGCCCGTGCAGTACTGGTCGCCGTAGGCCGGGCGCCGCGACCACATGCCGCCCACGGCGCGGCTGGAGCCGGAGGTCTTGTTGCCGACGTAGATGCGGGCGGTGCTCTTCTTGCTGCCGCTCAGCCTGATCAGCGACAGGTCCCCGCGGTAGGTGGACTGCCCGTCGATGAGGACGGTCCCCTTGCTGTTGTTCCAGGTGTCCTTGACCACCGTGCCCATGGACTCCGAGGGGGTGGAGACGGAACCGTTGAGGCTGGTGCAGTGCCCGGCGGTGATCATGGCGTGGTAGCCGCTGTAGCGCCAGGGGAAGGCGTTGGTGCAGCCGCCGACGCTGGTGCTGATGCGCGCTCCGCCGTAGAAGCCGCCGACGCTGGTGTCGTTCCAGCGGGCGTCCTCCCCCGCGGGAGCCGGGTCGGTGACCACCCGGACCACGACGGCGTCGGAGCCGTAGCGGGCCGCCAGGGCGAGGCGCAGGTCGTCGGACGCCTGGGTGGCCTCCACGATGACCCGGTCCTGCTCGACCTGGACGAGCGAGCCGGTGACCGCCTCGACGCCGGGAAGGACGTCGGGGGTGAGCGCGACGATCTCGTCCTTGACGGCCTCCAGCCGGCCCAGGCCGTACTTGACGAGCTTCACCTTCGGGTGGACGAGCCAGGGGTTGGCGACGGCGGGCTGCGAGACCGCCGCCTCCGCGACCTTCTGCTCGGCCGTCAGGCCGGACCGGTCGGCCGCCCGCGCGGTGGCCGGGGGCTCCTCCTCGACGGGCACGGTCTCCTTCTCCTGCGGCGGAGGGGCCGAGGAGAGGTCGTCCGTGCCGTCGTCCGGCGGGGTGAGCTGGGGCGGCAGGGTCAGCGGCCGCTCGGCCTCCGCCCGCACGTCCTCCGTGGTCACGGGAATGACGACGACCCCGGAGCTGACGTACGGCTGGCCGTAGGCGGCGGGGTCGGCCTGGGCGCGCTGCTCGGCCTCCTTGAGCGCGTAACTCAGCTTGTAGTCGGGAGGGGTCACGTCCGCGTAGGGGTCATCGGTGATCACCGCTACGGGTGTCACCGGATCGGCACCGGCGGCGGGAGAGGGGATCGTCACGAATGCCAGCGCGAGTACGGGACTCGCGAGCGCGGCATGCCTGATGAACGCTGGGCGCAATGGGATCTCCAGGACGAAGGGGTTCAAGATCGGAGATGACGCCCGAGTAAAGCACACAAGATCTTTGCCTTGTCGGCGAAAAGTCCCTTATGAGAAGTTTGCTGATAACTTGTTTTTAGTCGGCCCCAAAGTGGAGCCGCAGGAGGTTCGCCGTCAGACGGGACCGGCCGACGTTGGTGGCCACGGCCGGGACGGGCAGGATGTCAGGATGCCCCCGACCACCCGGACCGGTCCTCCGGCGCCGCACGACTCCCGCTGGACCGCCTCGTTCCTGGCCTGGCCGGCCGCCCTCGTGCTGGGAGTCGTCGCCGGGCTGCTTCACCACCGGCAAGGCGACTTCCCGGAGGCCTACCTCGTCGCGGAGTCGTTCTTCTTCCGCTTCGCCTTCTTCCTGGCGGCGGTCGCCTGCGGGCGGGCGGCCTCCGGGGTCCGGCAGGCGGTGGCGGCCGGGCTCCTGCTGGCACTCGGCACCCACGCCGCCACGACGATGGTGGAACTGCTGCGAGGGGTGCCCACGGACTACGCGCTCGTCCAGGACCTCCCCGACGCCGTCATGCACCTGCTGTGGACGGTGGCGCTCCCCCTGACCGGCGTGCTGCTGGCCTGCCTCACCCGTCGCGAGGACCTCCGCGGGGACCTGGCCGCCGCCGCGCTCGTCCAGGGACAGACGATTCCCGCCGTCGTGTCCCTGGAGCAGGCGGCCCGGATCGAGGGGTGCTGCGTCCCGGTCGAATGGGGCTACCCCTGGCAGGACTGGATCGGGCTCGCCCTGTCCGTCGCCCTGGTCGTCCTCCTCCGGCCGGCCCCCGGCGCGCGCCTCCGCTCCCTGGTCGCGGCCGTCGCGCTCACCGGGCTCATCGTGGGGGTGAGCACGATACCTCGCTGGTTCTGATCCGGCGGAGTGCCTCCGGGGACGGTCAGGAGGGCAGGCGCCGGACGCGTTCCGAGGACGGGTCGTAGAGGGGTTCCGCGGTGACGGCGGCGCCCACCCAGGTGCCGGTGACGCCGACCTCCACCCGGTCGCCGGGGGCGGTGCCCCCGGGCAGGTAGGCGTAGGCGATCGAACGGTCGACACGGTGGCCGTACCCGCCGCCGGTCACCCGCGAGGCGGGCAGCCCACCGGCGCGGACCGGCTCCCCGCCGAGGCAGACCTGGCGGGGGTCGTCCAGGACCAGGCAGAACAGGCGTCGCGCGGGCACCCCGGCCCCCGCGCCGGCGTCGGCCCTCGCATCGGCCCTCGCAACCGCACCGGCGTCGGCCCCCGTACCGGCCCCGGCGCTCGCGTCCAGGGCCGCGCGGCCGAGGAAGTCCTTGTCACGGGCGACAGCGAAGCCCAGGCCCGCCTCGTGGGGGGTGGTCTCCGGGGTGATGTCCACGCCCCAGACGCGGTAGCCCTTCTCCAGGCGCATCGAGTCGATCGCGCGGTACCCGGCCGGGCGCATGCCGTACGGCGTCCCCGCCTCCATGAGCGTGTCCCACAGCGTCAGCCCGTACTCCGACGGGCAGTACAGCTCCCAGCCGAACTCGCCGACGAACGTCACCCGCTGGGCCAGCACCGGGACGTTCCCGACGCTGATCTCCCTGGCCCTCATGTAGCCGAAGGTCAGGTCGTCGCCGGAGACGGAGCCGAGGATGTCGAGCGCCCGGGGGCCCCAGAGGCAGTAGCAGGCGTGGGCCGAGGTGACGTCGCGGACGTCGAGGCCCTGGCCGCGGAGCCAGGCGGCGTCGTGGACGCCGAAGGCGGTGCCGGTGACCAGGCGGAAGCGGTCCTCCGCCAGGCGGGTGACGGTCAGGTCGGCCTCGATGCCGCCGCGCTCGTTGAGGAGCTGGGTGTAGACGATCGAGCCCACCGGCCTGTCGAGCTGCCCGGCGCACGCCCGCTGCAGCCCCTCCAGTGCCCCGGGTCCCGACACCTCCAGCTTGGAGAACGAGGTCTGGTCGAAGAGACCGGCGGCGTCGCGGGTGGCCAGGCACTCCTCGCGCACGGCGGGCGACCAGATCCGGCCCGCCCAGCCGTCGGGGCGAGGACTCCGGCCGTCCGAGGGGACGCCCTGGTCATCGAGGCGGGAACTCGGGCCGTCCGGGGCGACTTCCCGACCGTCCAGGGGGAGGTCGCGGGCGGGTTCGTACCAGTTCACCCGTTCCCAGCCGGACTTCTCGCCGAACGACGCCCCCAGCTCCACGTGCCGTACCCACGCGGGAGAGCGGCGCAGCGGCCGGGCGGCGGTGCGCTCCTCGCCGGGGTAGACGATGTCGTAGTACTTCGAGTACGAGTCCAGCGCCTTGGCCCGGGTCCACGACGAGGAACGGGCATGGCTCCCGAAACGCCGCAGATCCATGCCGAACATGTCGTATTCGGGCGAGCCATCCACGATCCATTCGGCCATGACCTTGCCCACGCCCCCGGCCGCCGCCAGACCGTGGACGCAGAATCCGGCCGCCGCCCACAGCCCGCGGACCGGGGTCTCGCCGAGGAGGAACTCGCCATCGGGGGTGAACGCCTCGGGGCCGTGCACGACCTTCGTGATCTCGGTACGGGTCAGGGCGGGGACCCGCCGCACCGCAGATTCCCACGATTCCTGAAATTTCGGCATATCCGGTGGAAATACGGTCCGAGGCTCCTCCAGCGGCGCGGCCGTCTCCCATATATCAGGATTACGGATATATCCGCCCACCAGAATTCCGCCATTCTCTTCCCGGAAATAGACAATGTTGTCCGGATCCCGCACCGTGGGCATGGACGACGGGACCCCGAACGATTCGGTGGTGACATATTGGTGCTTGATTGGCACGACCGGAATATCGACTCCGGCCATCCTCCCGACCCGCCCGCTGGCCGCCCCGGCCGCGACGACGACGGTCTCCGCCCGGATCGACCACTCCTCGAAGTCCTCGGAGCCCTCGGTCCCCGACGCGAGCCGTACCCCGGTGATCGCGCCCTTCGCCACGTCGAGTCCCGTCACGCGGGTCCCGGTGTAAATCCGCACCCCCAGCTTGCGCGCCCCGGCCGCCAGCGCCCTGGCCAGCAGCGCCGGGTCCAGCCAGCCGTCCCCGGGCAGCCACAGTGCGGCGCGCACGTCGTCGGCGTGCAGCAGCGGGAGCATCTCCTTGGCCTCGGCGCCGGAGACGACCTCCAGGCCCAGCCCGTAGGTCTCCCCGGCCCCGGCCAGCCGCAGCGACTCCTCCACCCGCTCGGGCGTGGTCGCCAGGCGCAGGCCCCCCACCCCGTGCCACCCTGGGTCGAGCCCCGTGAGCTCGGCCAGCTCGGGATAGAGACCGGCGGAATACATGATCATCTTGGTCTGGGTGACCGTGGAACGGAGCTGGCCCACGAACCCGGCCGAGTGCCAGGTGGTCCCCTCGGTGAGTTCGTGCCGCTCGACGAGGACCACCTCGGTCCAGCCGAGCCTCGCCAGGTGGTAGGCGACGCTGCAACCGGCCACCCCGCCGCCGATCACGACGGCCCGTGCGGAGCTGGGAAGTTTCAAAGCGCGCAACCCCTCTGTAACACCTAGTCCACAGAATTGGATCAATGGTATGAAGGTAGGCCAAAGGAGGGCGGCATGCCAGATCCTCTAGCGGACGTCCGTAAATGGGCCGGCCAGCCCCTGACCGAGACCCTGATCAAGGGTGGGCTCAGCCACCGGATCTCCCGGCTCACCACGGCCGACGGGCAGCGATGGCTGTTGCGCGTGCTGGATCCCCGGGTGTCGGAGGCCGGTCTGGGCATCCCCCTCGACCAGGAGATCGCCAACACGCTCCACGCGGCGGACGCGGGGGTCGGCCCCAGGGTGCTGCACCGGCTGCCGGGCGCGCTGGTCCTGGAGTATCTCGACGGCGTCACCCTCGACGCCCACGCCGTACGGGCACTTCCCGGCCCCGTCGCGGCGGCCTGCCGCCGGCTGCACGCCGGGCCCAGGTTCGTCAACGACTTCTCCATCTTCCGCAAGCTCGACGAGTTCCTCGCCCTGTGCCGTACCCACGAACTGGGCACACCCGACGGCTACGAGGACCGTCTTCCCGCGGCGGCGGAGATCGAACGGGCGCTGGCCGCCGATCCGCCGCCCACGGTGCCGTGCCACAACGACCTGCTGCCGGAGAACTTCATCCGCTGCGGCGACGAGGTCAGGATCGTCGACTACCAGCTGTCCGGGAACAACGATCCGGCCTTCGAGCTGGGCGACATCGCGGCCGAGGCGGACTACGACCCGGACCTCACCGCCCGGCTGGCCCGCGCCTACTTCGGCACCGGCGACCGGCGGCTCACCTCCCGGGTCCGGCTCAACCTGATCATGTCCAACCTGACCTGGACGCTCTGGTTCGCCGTGCACCACGGGCTGCTCAAGGAGCGGGCGGCCGACGCCGACTTCGACTACGAGGCCGAGGCGGCCGACAAGTTCTCGCAAGCCGTACGGGACCTGGACGACCCGGGGTTCGGGCGGCTCGTCGACGACGTCCGGGGCGCGAGCGCCGGATCTCCCCACCCCCCGCACCACCACGCAAGGAGGCTTGAGTGACCAAGCCAACATCGGCCGACCCCGTCGACGAGGACGCGAGACGCCTCGCCGAACTCGGTTACAAGCAGGAGCTCTCCAGAACCTGGAGCGGCTTCTCCAACTTCGCCATCTCCTTCTCGATCATCTCCATCCTGGCCGGCTGCTTCACCACGTTCGGCCAGGCCTGGAACAACGGTGGCCCCGTCGCCATCGCGTGGGGGTGGCCGCTGATCTCGATCTTCATCCTGATCATCGGGCTGTGCATGTCGGAGCTGGTCTCGGCCTATCCGACCGCGGGCGGCATCTACTGGTGGGCCGCCAAGATGGGCAGGCCGATCCACGGCTGGTTCACCGGGTGGTTCAACCTCATCGGCCTGATCGCCGTGACGGCCTCGGTCGACTACGGCTGCGCGACCTTCCTGAACATCACCCTCAGCCGGTTCTTCTCCGGCTGGGACCCCAACCTGACCAACGCGTTCATCCTGTTCGCGGTCATCCTCGTGCTGCACGCCCTGATCAACATCTTCAGCCACCGGCTGATCTCGACACTGCAGAACGTCTCGGTGTGGTGGCACGTGTTCGGCGCGGCGGTCGTCGTGCTGATCCTGGTCTTCGGCCCCGACTCGCACCAGTCGATGTCGTTCGTCTTCACCGAGACGATCAACAACTCAGGCTTCCCCGACTCCTCGTACTGGTTCTACGTGCTGCCGCTCGGCTTCCTGCTGACCCAGTACACGATCACCGGGTTCGACGCGTGCGCGCACGTGTCGGAGGAGACCCAGGGCGCCTCCACCGCCGCCGCCAGGGGACTGTGGCAGTCGATCTTCTACTCGGCGATCGGCGGCTGGATCCTGCTGCTCGCCTTCCTGTTCGCGGCCACCGACGTGGACGCGGTCAACGAGGCGGGCGGCTTCGTCGGCGCCATCTTCGACAGCGCGCTCCCCGGCAACCTGGCCACGGCGATCTTCGCGATCTCCACCATCGGCCAGTTCTTCTGCGGGATGAGCTGCGTGACCTCGATGTCCCGGATGACCTACGCCTTCTCCCGCGACGGCGCCATCCCCGGCTCGCGCCTGTGGTCGAGGGTCGACCGCAACCGGACCCCCGTCAACGCGATCGTCTTCGGCTGCGCGGCCGCGCTCGTCCTCACCCTGCCCGCGTTGTACGAGGCCCCCGGCGGACTGCCGCTGGCCTTCTACGCGGTCGTGTCGGTGGCGGTCATCGGCCTCTACATCGCCTTCGCGATCCCGATCTGGCTCCGGCTGCGGATGGGCGACCGGTTCCAGCCGGGGCCCTGGACGCTGGGGTCGAAGTACAAGGTCATGTGCTGGATCGCCATCGTCGAGATCTTCATCGTCTCGATCTACTTCATCATGCCGCTGGTCCCGGCCGCCGTGCCGTTCGACGACGAGTTCACCTGGACCGCGGTCAACTACTCGCCGATCGTGGTCGGCGTGATGGTGCTGGCCGTGGGCCTGTGGTGGACGCTGTCGGCCAGGCACTGGTTCACCGGCCCGCGCCGTACGGTCGACATGGCCGAGGCGTTCGACCCGGCCGCCACGACCGGCACGACCGGCACGACCAACCCGACCGATCCGGCCGGCAAGGAGCCGATCGGCTGAACCCGCTCCGGGGCGAGCCGACCGAAAGGCCGGTCGAGCCGACCGGAAAGCCGATCGAGCCGATCGGAAGACCAGTCGAAGCAGATCGGAAAGCCGGTCAGCTCGCCTCGAAGGCCTCCGCCACCGCCGCGCGGACCCGGTCCATCGCCGCGGCGGCGGGGGCCTCCCGCCCCATGGAGGTCATGTCGACGTCGGGCATGCCGCAGGCCACCGCCCAGCTCCACGGGGTCAGGTCGCCGTCGACGTTGAGGGCGAACCCGTGGCTGGTGACACCGCGGCTCTGCCGCATGCCGATCGAGA
The DNA here is from genome assembly GCF_042888905.1 of Streptosporangium sp. NPDC002721. Classification (NCBI taxonomy): domain Bacteria; kingdom Bacillati; phylum Actinomycetota; class Actinomycetes; order Streptosporangiales; family Streptosporangiaceae; genus Streptosporangium; species Streptosporangium sp. NPDC002721. The sequence goes on along the minus strand of NZ_JBIAQI010000027.1, from coordinate 71,274 downwards.
CGATCTTCCGCCCCGTCTCGACCGTCCACACGCCGGTGAGCAGCTCCGAGCCCGGCGGGGTGTCGCGGCGCTCGGCCGGGACGCCGAGCTCGCCGAGCGCGCGGACGAGCCTCAGCTCGACCTCGCGGACGTAGTCGACGATCCCCTCGCCCTCGTCGAGCTTGACGATCAGGTATCCGACCAGCTGGCCGGGGCCGTGGTAGGTGAGCTGCCCGCCACGACCCGTGCTCACGACCGGGATGCCGTGAGCGGGGTCGGGCAGGTGCTGCTCAGGGGTTCGCCTGCCCACGGTGTAGACCTGTGGGTGGCTGAGCAACCAGAGCGTGTCGGAGCACTCGTCGCGCTGCCGCTGACCGACCAGGTCGGTCATCCGCTCCATCGCCTTCTCGTAGTCGACCAGATCGTCGTTGACCAGGGACAGTGGGCGTCGCCTCATGCCCCCAGCTTATTTTCACCGGCGGACCGCGAGCGCCCCGGGGACCCGGTGGGACCTCAGCAGGAACTCAGTAGCGGACCGCCGGCGCCTTGGGGACGAAGATCCACATGAGCACGTAGGCGACCCACAGGGGGCCCGGGATGAGCGAGAGCAACAGCCAGAACACCCGGACGAGGGTGGGCGGCATGTTGAGCGTCTCCGCGATCCCGCCGCAGACTCCGGCGATTATCTTGTGGTTTCTTGAACGGTGCACGATGCCTCTCCCCGAATCGGTGTTCTTCGTCTCTTCAAACGAACGACCGGAACTCTCCCGTTCCCGAGACATCCCTGAGAAAACCCTGTCAGGGTCGGCTTGATAACTTTTCACACATCTGAGCCTCGGCGCATCTAGGCGAAACCAGTTGATCACGGTACGTTCCGCCATGTACGTAATAGGGGATCCCCCCTCCGTTCCACCCCGAGGAGCGCTATGCGCCTGAGGTTACGACGCAGCATGGTCCGGACCGTCACCCTGGTCACGGCCCTCGCCCTCCCTCTCGCCTTCACCGTGCCGGCGAGCGCGACCACCGCGACCACGACGTCCCCCGGCGTCACCGACGTCCTGGCCAACGTGTTCGCGACGCAGATCAAGGGCAAGAACATCAAGAAGCACCTGGACAAGTTCCAGGAGATCGCGACCGCCAACGGCGGCAACCGCGCGGCGGGCACCCCCGGGTACGACGCCTCCCTCGCCTACGTGCAGGACAAGCTACGCAAGGCCGGATACAAGACCTCCACGACCGACGTCGAGTTCCCGCTGGGCTGGGAGGAGGCGAGCCCCTCCGTCCTGCAGCAGACGGCCCCCGAGGCCAAGACCTACGCCAACCCGGCCGACTTCGTCACCGTGGTCTCCTCCAGCGGAGGCGACGTCACCGCGCAGGTGCAGGTCGTCGACGCCGTCATCCCCCCGACGCCGACCCCGAGCTCGACGGCGGGTTGTGAGGCCTCCGACTTCGCCGGGTTCGTGCCCGGCCGGATCGCGCTGATCCAGCGCGGCACCTGCCCGTTCATCGACAAGGCCACCAACGCCAAGGCGGCCGGCGCGGCCGGTGTGATCTTCTTCAACGAGGGCCAGCCGGGCCGCACCGACCCGCTCCTCTTCGACATCATCGAGTGGCGCTTCGGCTTCCCCATCGTGATGGCGAGCACGGCCGTCGGCCTGGACCTGGCCGACAGCCCGAACACCACCGTCCGCCTGAAGGTCGACGCCGAGACCACGGTCGGCCGTACGAAGAACCTGATCGCCGACACCCGCTGGGGCAAGTCCGGCGAGATCGTGGCGGTCGGCGCCCACCTGGACGGTGTGCCCGAGGGCGCCGGCATCAACGACAACGCCTCCGGCAGCGCCGCCGTCCTGGAGACCGCGCTGAAGCTGGCCCATGTGCCGACCAAGCACAAGGTGCGCTTCGCCTGGTGGGGCGCCGAGGAGCTGGGCCTGCTCGGCTCCGACCAGTACGTCGCGGGCCTGTCGCAGGCCGAGAAGGACAAGATCAGGCTCTACCTGAACTTCGACATGATCGCCTCGCCCAACGACGGCACCTTCCTGTACGACGGTGACGACTCCGACGCCGAGGGCGCCCCCGCGGGCCCGGCCGGATCGCCGGAGATCGAGAAGCGCCTCGAGGCGTTCTACGCCAAGCGCAGCCTGCCGTTCGAGGGCACGGACTTCACCGGTCGCTCCGACTACGGCGCGTTCATCGCCAACGGCATCCCCGCCGGTGGTATCTTCACGGGCGCCGAGGGCATCAAGACGCCCGAGCAGGCCGCCAAGTTCGGCGGGACCGCGGGTGTCGCCTATGACCCCTGCTACCACGCCGCCTGCGACGGCATCGACAACATCAACGCCGCCGCACTCGAGCGCAACTCCAAGGCCGTGGGATACGCCACCGCGTTCTTCGCCTACGACCTGACCGGCATTCCCGACCGTAACGCCGTGACCGCCAGGTCCGCGGCGAGGACCGCGGCCGCCCACGAGGGCGCCGCCCGCTAGGGAACCGCTCCGAAAGCGCACCACCACGCTGTACGGCGCGCACCCGCCACGGGTGCGCGCCGCTCGGGGGACCCACACACCCTCAAACCCGAGGAGCATGATGCGCAGTCTGTGGACCATGGGCATGGCGGCGATCCTTGCCATCCCGTTGGCGTTCACCGCACCGTCGGCGTCGGCAGCCGTCCCACCGGACATCTCGCTGACCGCCGTGAAGGCACACCTCACCCAGTTCCAGTCCATCGCGACCGCCAACGGCGGCAACCGCGCCCACGGCCGCCCCGGCTACCTGGCCTCGGCCAACTACGTCAGGAACCTGCTGAACGGCGCGGGGTTCACCACCACCCTGCAGTCGTTCACCTACAACGGCGCGACCGGCTACAACGTCATCGCCGACTGGCCGGGCGGCGACCCGAACGACATCCTGATGGTCGGCGCCCACCTCGACAGCGTGGCCGCCGGGCCGGGCATCAACGACAACGGCACCGGCAGCGCCGCCATCCTGGAGACCGCCCTCGAGGTCTCCCGCCAGTCGCTGGCACCCACCAAGCACCTCCGCTTCGCCTGGTGGGGCGCGGAGGAGCTGGGCCTGCGCGGCTCCCAGTACTACGTGAACAACCTCCCGGCCTCCGAGCGGGCCAAGATCAAGGGCTACTACAACTTCGACATGGTCGGCTCGCCCAACCCCGGCTACTTCGTCTACGACGGCGACAACTCCGACGGCGTCGGCTCGGGCCCCGGCCCGGCCGGTTCCGCGCAGCTGGAGGCGACGCTCCAGGCGTACTTCACCTCGATCGGCGTGGCCACCCGGGGCACCGACTTCGACGGCCGCTCCGACTACGGGCCGTTCATCGCGGTCGGCATCCCCGCGGGCGGCACGTTCACCGGCGCCGAGGGCATCAAGTCCAGCGCCCAGGCCACCCTGTGGGGCGGTACGGCGGGGCAGGCGTTCGACCCCTGCTACCACCGGGCGTGCGACACCATCACCAACGTCAGCGACACCGCGCTGAACCGCAACTCCGACGCCATCGCCTACGCCGTGTGGACGACCGCGACCGCCGTGGCCCCGACGGTCGTCTGGCAGGACACCTTCGAGACCGCGACCGGCTGGACGACCAACCCCTCGGCGACCGACACCGCGACCTCCGGCCTGTGGGAGCGCGGCGACCCCGAGGCGACCACCTCCAGCGGCGCCAAGCAGCTCGGCACCACCGTCAGCGGCAGCAACGACCTGGTCACCGGCAGGCTCGCGGGCGCCGCGGCGGGCGACTACGACGTCGACGGAGGCACCACCAGCGTCCGGTCACCGGCCGTCACCCTGCCGTCGACGGGAACGCTCAGGCTGGCGTTCTCCTGGTACCTCGCGCACGGTTCCAACGCCTCCAACGCCGACTTCCTGCGGGTGAAGGTCGTCGGCTCCACCACCACCACCCAGGTGTTCCAGCAGCTCGGCGCGGCCTCCAACCGCAACGGCGCCTGGGGCACGGCCAACGTCGACGTCTCCGCCTTCGCGGGACAGAGCGTCCGCATCCTGATCGAGGCCGGTGACGCCTCCGGCGCCTCCCTGGTCGAGGCCGGGGTGGACGACGTCAAGCTGACCCGCCAGTGAGCGGGAAGGTGACCCGGCCGCGGTAGGCGAGACCGGGTGCGGCCCGCGCCTTCCCCTCCACGGGCCGTCCGGACTCCCGTCCGGACGGCCCGGCACGCGGGTCGCACCCTCTCTCGAACTTTCTCGGGAGAACCACTCACAGGAGCCCTTTCCGGGAGCACCACTCGGAACAGGAGCACTCCTGGAACAACCGCTCACCGCAGGACCGCTCACGGGCCCGGGGTGTCCGTCAGCTCGGGTCGTCGAGCCGGGGCTCCTCGTGCGGGGGCCCCTTGAGCTCGTGGAAGCCCGGGGTCGCGGCCACCAGCAGCGTCCCGTCCCACAGGCGGCCCGCCTGCTCGCCCACGGGGATCCGGGAGATCACCGGGCCGAAGAACACCACGCGCTCGCCACCGGTCGCGGGGCCGGTGGCGGCGACCACCGGGGTGCCGACGTGCTCGCCGATCAGGCCGATGCCCTCCGCGTGCGAGGCGCGCACCGCCTCGTCGTAGGCCGTCGACGTCCCGGCCCCGGCCAGCTCCGGCGGCAGCCCCGCGGCGACCAGTGAGTCGTGCAGGGAACCGACCCAGTCCTCCCCGCGAGCGCGCCCGACGGTCCACATCGCGGTGTAGAGCCTGCCGAGCGCCTCCTGGCCGTACTCCTGTCGCACGGCCATGCAGATGCGTACGGGCACCCAGAGGTACCCCTCCGTGTCACCCTCGGGGTCCTCGTCGCGGCCCTCGTTGAGCACCGACAGGCTCATCACGTGCCAGCGCACCTCGACGGGCCGCACCCGCTCCACCTCCACCAGCCACCGGGAGGTGATCCAGGTGTACGGGCAGGAGGGATCGAACCAGAGGTCCGCGATCGTCTTGTCCGTCATCCCGAGCTCTCCGATCGTCGTCCGCGTGACGCGTCCAGGCAATATGCCACACGCCACCCTCGCGGGTCCCGGCCGCGCCGGAGGCCGTGGGCCCCGGTCAGGAGGACGGACGGTCGTGGGGGCCCGGTTCACAGCCGATCATGAAAGGGGCCCGGCCGGCGTCGGCCGAACGACCGGGTCACAGTTACCTCCCGGCTCCGCTAGCCTCGCGTAGGTTACGCACGCGCTGGTACGGAAGGTGCTCATGTGATGGGCTGGTTCGAAGCGGTGGTCCTCGGACTGATTCAGGGATTGACGGAGTTCCTGCCGATCTCCTCCAGTGCCCACGTCAGGGTCGTGTCGGCGTTCTTCGGCTGGGAGGACCCGGGGGCCGCGTTCACCGCGGTCATCCAGCTCGGCACCGAGGCCGCGGTGTTGATCTACTTCCGCAAGGAGATCTGGGAGATCATCCACACCTGGACCCGCTCCCTGTGGACCCCCGCCCTGCGCGCCCACCACGCCGCCCGGATGGGCTGGTACGTCATCGTCGGCACCGTCCCGATCGTGGTGCTCGGCCTCCTCTTCGAGGACTCCATCGACAGCGCCTTCCGCGACCTGCGCCTGATCGGCACGACGCTGATCGTCTTCGGCCTGGTCCTGTGGTTCGCCGACCACACCGCCCGCAACAGGCTCACCCTGGAGCGGCACCTCAGCTTCACCCACGCCCTGATCTACGGCTTCGCCCAGTCGCTCGCCCTCATCCCCGGCGTGTCCCGCTCCGGCGGCACCATCAGCGCCGGACTGCTGCTGGACTACCGCCGCGAGGAGGCCGCGAAGTACTCCTTCCTGCTCGCCATCCCGGCCGTGCTGGGCGCGGGCCTCCTGCAACTGTTCAAGATCGGCGAGGGCGGGGCGCCCGAATGGGGCCCCACGATCCTGGCCACCGTGATCTCGTTCGCGGTGGGATACCTGGCGGTGTCGTGGTTCCTGAAGTACATCAGCACCCACCGCTTCACCGGCTTCGTGATCTACCGGATCGCCCTCGGGGTCATCATCATCGCCCTGGTGAGCTTCGGGGTCCTCGACCCCTCGGCCTAGTGGTCACCCGGTTCTCACGGGCAGCTCTCACGGACAACTCTCACAGACAACCGACCGGCCGGACCGCTGATCAGCGGTCCGGCCGGTCGCGTTCAGGGGCCCGCCGTCCGGCGGGCCGTCAGCACTGGCTGTCGGCGACGACCCAGTGGTTGGGGCCGGTCTGCTTGAGGCCGTGCGTGACGAGGGTGTTCCACAGGCCCATCGCGTTGTTGGACCCGTTGGCATAGGTGTAGCCACCGGACTGGTAGGCCCGTCCCGCGGTGGTGTGGGCGTAGTTGCTCGCCCTGATGCAGGTCTGCGGCACCGTCGGGGTGGGCGTCGGGGTCGGCGTGACGGTCGGGGTCGGGTTCGGCCCCGGCCCGCCGGTCAGGCCGAAGAACTGCGCGTCGTGGTAGGCCGAGCAGATGGTGTCGAGGAAGTACGCCGCCGCGCTGCCGCACTGGTCGGCGGCGCCGCCGGGATCGATCGGCAGGCCGTGTCCCATGCCGGGGATCTCGTACAGGCGCACCACGTCGTTCCCGTACACCTTCAGGGAGGTGTTGCCGGTGAGGCTCCGCGTCGAGGTGGGGCTCTGCGAGACGCCCCGCACGTTCGTCCACTGGTCGCGCAGCTGGGCGGCGTTGGCCGGGACGACGGTGTAGTCGGACGATCCCTGCCAGATCGCGACGCGCGGGTACGGCCCCGAGTAGCCGGAGTGGGCGCCGCGCACCAGGTCGCCCCACTGCTGCGGGGTCTTGCCGACCGGGCCGTACTGGCAGGTGGAGGCCTGGGTCAGGCTGGCGGCGCACCGGTAGGCGAGCCCCGCCCCGATCGAGCCGCCCGCGAAGACGTCCGGGTACGTGGCGAGCATGACCGCCGACATGGCCCCGCCCGCCGACAGGCCGGAGACGTAGACGCGCGCCGGGTCGGTCCCGTAGGTGGAGACCGCGTAGGCGACCATCGCGCGGATCGAGGCGGCCTCGCCCTGGCCCCGGGTGGTGTCACCGGTCTGGAACCAGTTGAAGCAGCTCGACGAGTTGTTCGCGCTGCCGGTCTGCGGCAGCACGAGGGTGAATCCCGACTGGTCGGCGTACTTGCGCCATCCCGAGTTGGCGAAGTAGCCGCTCGCGTTCTGCGTGCAGCCGTGCAGCAGGACCACCAGCGGGCGCCCGGCGGTCGAGCCGTCGGGCCGGTAGCTGTACATGGTGAGGTTGCCGGGGTTGCTGCCGAACGAACCGACCTGGACGAGCGAGGCGGCCCGCGCGGGAGCCGTCGTCGCGGTCGCCGCGCCGAGCAGTCCGAGCAGTCCGAGCGACAGGGTGAGGAGGATGCGGAGAAGTCCCGCGGGGAGGGGTGCGGTCATGACGTGCTCCTTCGTGGCCCTGTGACCTGTATCACCGGCCCTTACCAGCGCACGTTAAAACCGCTGTAACCCGTTTGACATGTTCACGAGACACACTCTTCGCCTCCGTGTTATGGATCACCCGGTGGCGGGCGGGGCTCCCCCTCTCCGGATTCCCCGAACCCTCGGAGCCTCCTGACTTTCCCGAGCTTTCTAAGCTTCCCGGACTTCCCGGACTTCCCGGACTTCCCGGACTTCCCGGACTTCATGGGCTTCCCGGGCTCGCCTGGCTTTCCGGGCGCCCTCCGCGGAAGGCTCCACGAGCGGCTCCCCCGGCGACCGCCGCGAGGCGCCGCCCTCCGGGACGAGCCCGGTCGCGGTCGCGTTTCCGGTCCCGGCTGCGGCTGCGGTTCCGGTTGCAGTCATGGCTGCGGTCGCGGTCCCGATTACGGGCGCGGTCGCGGACGCGGTCGCGGTCGCGGTCCCGATTACGGGCGCGGTCGCGGACGCGGTCGCGGTCCCGATTACGGGCGCGGTCGCGGTCCCGGTTGCGGGCGCGGTCTCAGTCCCGGTTGCGGCCGCGGTCCCGGTTGCGGGCGCGGACGCGGTTCCGGCGGGAGGCCGCCGGTCGGCCGCCCGCAGCCGGGCGGCATGTCGGTAGGCGGTCACGGTGGCGACGAACATAGCGGTCAGACCGATCACGAAGGGATCATTCCCCCGCCCGGCACGACGAACACCACCGCGAGCCGGAGTCCGCGACCGCGCTCCGGGGATCGCCGCGTCCCGCCGGGTACCGGAGCCGGGGGACACTGGACGGGTGCGTTCCGACTGGTCCGGCCTGCCCGTACGCCATGCCCTGCCCGAGTTGCTCGCGGCACTGGACGGGCGGGGCGTCGCCGTGCTCACCGCCCCTCCGGGCACCGGCAAGACGACGCTCGTCCCGCTCGCGCTGGCCGGGCTCCTCGACGGCTCGGCGCCCAGGCGGGTGATCGTGGCCGAGCCGAGGCGGATGGCGGTGCGGGCCGCGGCGAGGCGGATGGCGTGGCTGCTGGAGTCCGAGGTGGGGGCGGAGGTCGGGTTCTCGGTACGCGGCGAGCGCAAGGTCGGCCCGAGGACGGTCGTCGAGGTCGTCACCACGGGAGTCCTCCTGCAGCGGCTCCAGCGCGACCCCGAGCTCGAAGGCGTGGACACGGTCCTGCTCGACGAGTGCCATGAGCGCCACCTCGACGCCGACACCGCCCTGGCGTTCCTCCTCGACGTCCGCGCCGCGCTCCGCCCCGACCTGCGGATCGTCGCCACCTCCGCCACCGCCGACGCCGCCCCCTGGGCCCGCCTCCTCGGCTCCCCCGGCGGGCTCGCGCCGGTCGTGCACGCCTCCGGCACCATGCACCCGGTCACGCCCGTCTGGGTGCCGCCCACCGGGACGATCGCGCCGCCCCACGGCATGCGGGTGGACCCGGCGTTCCTGGCCCACGTCGCCGGTGTCGTACGGCGCGCGCTGGCCGAGCACGAGGGGGACGTGCTCTGCTTCCTGCCGGGCGTCGGCGAGATCGGCCGGGTGGCCGCGATGCTCACCGGCGTCGAGGTCCTCCAGGTGCACGGCCAGGCCCCGGCCCGTGTCCAGGACGCGGTCCTCTCCCCGGGCGACGGCAGGAGGGTGGTGCTCGCCACCTCGGTCGCCGAGTCGAGCCTGACCGTGCCGGGCGTGCGGATCGTGGTCGACTCCGGCCTGGCCAGGGAGCCCCGTACCGACCACGCCCGCGGTCTCGGCTCGCTCACCACCGTCCGCGCGTCCAGGGCCTCGGCCACCCAGCGCGCGGGACGGGCGGGCCGCGAGGCGCCGGGGGTGGTCTACCGGTGCTGGTCGCGGGCCGAGCACGACCGGCTGCCCGAGTACGCGCGCCCCGAGATCGCGCTCGCCGACCTGACCGGTTTCGCCCTCCAGGTCGCCTGCTGGGGCGATCCCGCCGCCACCGGCCTGGCCCTGCTCGACGCGCCCCCGCCCGCCGCGATGGACGCCGCCCGCCGCACCCTGTACGCCCTGGGCGCCCTCGACTCCCCCGGCACCCAGCGGCCACCGGCCGCCCCGGAGCGGTCGCCGGGACACGCACCGGACCTTCCCCCTGGCCGGGTGACCGACCGGGGGCGGCGGATGGCCGGGGTCGGCGTTCACCCGCGCCTGGCACGGGCCCTGATCGACACCGGTACGGACGGGATCGACGCCGGGTCCCGGGCCGCCGAGGTGGTGGCACTGCTGTCGGAGCAGCTGCCCCGGGACGCGGGCGACGACCTGGTGGCGGTCTGGCGCTCCGCGCGCCAGGGCGGCGACGGCTTCTCCGCCCGCTGGCGCCAGGAGGCGGGACGCCTGGCGCGGGCCGTACCCGGCACCGGCTCGCGTTCCGGCCGGAGACCGGCGGGTGCCGTCCGGCCGGGGAACGGCGACGACGCCGTGGCCGGGGCGGTCGTGGCTCTGGCCTACCCGGAGCGGGTGGCGCGACGGCGCGGCGGCTCGTACCTGATGGCCTCGGGAACGGCCGCGGAGCTGCCGCGCGGGTCGCGGCTGGCGACGGCGGAGTGGCTCGCCGTCGCGGTCGCCGACCGGCCCGCCGGAGCGGCGTCCGCCAGGATCAGGCAGGCGGTGGTGATCGACGAGGAGATCGCCAGGCTCGCCGCGGCCTCCCTGTACAGCTCAGGCGAGGAGGTCACCTGGCACACGCCGCCGGGAGAGCGGCGCGGCGACGTGTCGGCGCGGCGGGTGGAGCGGCTGGGCGCGATCGAGCTGTCCAGCGGCGCGCTCCGCGGTGCCGACGTGCGGCCCGCCGTCCTGGATGGCCTGCGCGCGGAGGGCCTGTCGATCCTGCGCTGGACGCCCGAGGCCGTGGCCCTGCGCGAGCGGCTGGCCTTCTGCCGCCGTACGCTCGGCGACCCGTGGCCCGCGACGGACGACGACGCGCTGATCGGCGCGGCCGACCGCTGGCTGGAGCCCGAGCTGTCGCGGGCCCGCCGCCGTTCGGACCTGGAGCGCCTCGACGTGGTCTCCGCGCTGCACCGCCTCGTCCCGTGGAACGCCCGGCTCGCGGAGGTGGCCCCGGAGCGGGTCGAGGTGCCGAGCGGGTCGCGGGTCAGGATCGACTACTCGGGCGAGCGGCCGGTGCTGGCGGCCAAGCTGCAGGAGCTGTTCGGCTGGGCCGAGGCCCCGCGCGTCGCGGGGGTCCCGCTCGTGATCCACCTGCTCTCCCCGGCGGGCCGCCCGGCCGCCGTCACCGCCGACCTGGCCTCCTTCTGGCGCGACGGCTACCGCGCGGTCCGCGCCGAGCTGCGCGGGCGCTATCCCCGGCACCCCTGGCCCGACGATCCCCTGTCGGCCACCGCCACCCGCCGCACCAACCCCCGCCGCTGACCCCGGCGGGCCGGGTACACCGGGGCTCGGGAGGCGTCGACGGCTCGGGTACGCCGGGGCTCGGGGGACGTCGACGGCTCGGGTACGCCGGGGCTCGGGGGACGTCGACGGCTCGGGTACGCCGGGCGAAATAACGCCGATGAGCCGGACAAGTCATCTGATTGAGATGTGGGACGCTTCCCCTTGCGCACTCGCCAGACCACACTCGGTGCATGTCGTGGGTGGGAAGTTCCGCAGTGGAGATCGCGGATGCCGTGCGACGGGGGAAGGTCACGGCACCCGTGGTGGTCGCCGAGCATCTCGACGCCATCGCCGAGCGCGACGGGCGGATCGGGGCGTTCCGCGTGGTCCTCGCCGAGCGGGCGCTGGCCGAGGCGCGGGCCCTGCAGGAGCGGGAGGACCTGCCGAGGCTGCCGCTCGCCGGGGTGCCGGTCGCGATCAAGGACAACGTCGCGGTCCGGGGGGAGGCGTCGCGCAACGGTTCGGCGGCGACACCCGACGTGCCCGCGGACGAGGACCATCCCGTGGTCGCCAGGCTGAGGGCGGCGGGCGCGGTGGTCGTCGGCATCACCAACGTGCCGGAGCTGTGCCTGGCCGGGTTCTCCGACAGCGTGTACGGCGTCACCCGCAACCCGTGGGACCCGGGCCGCACCCCCGGCGGCTCCTCGGGCGGCAGCGCGGCGGCCGTGGCGGCGGGGATGGTCCCGCTGGCCCACGGCAACGACGGGCTGGGCTCGCTGCGCATCCCCGCCGCCTGCTGCGGCCTGCTCTCGATCAAGCCGGGACACGGGCTGGTCCCGCCGCCCGAGCACGACTGGTACGGGATGTCGGAGAACGGGCCGCTGGCCACCACCGTGGCCGACCTCGCCCTCGCCCTGGCCGTCATGGCGGGTGACATGTCGCTGGCGACGCCCGGCGAGAGCGAGGCCCTCGGCGTGGGCAGCGCCATCGACGACTACCCGGGCGGGCTGACCCTGTCGGAACCGCTGAGGCTGCGGGTCGCGGTCGCGCCGATGCCGCTGCCGCCGGGGCTCTCGGTGGACGCCGAGTTCCAGCGGGCGGTGACCGGGGCCGCGGAGGCGCTGGGCGCCGCGGGACACACCGTGGTGGACCACACCGGGCGGATGTCCCTCCGGGTCGGCGCCGCCGCCGTGGCCACCTGGTTCGCGTGCGCCAGGGGCGACGTCGAGGGCCTCGACCCGCGCGGGCTGGAACGGCGCACCAGGTCCCTGGCGAGGATGGGCCGGCTGCTCGCCAGGTTCGGGGCGGACGGCGCGACGGACCGCGACCGCTGGCGCGCGCACGGCGCCGACCAGTGGTTCGGGAACGCCGACGTGCTCGTCACCCCGACCCTCGCCGCCGTACCGCCGCCCGCCGAGCGCTGGGGCCGCCGGGGGCTGCCGGCCAACGTCCGCGTCAACCTGACGTACGCGCCCGCCACCGCGGCATGGAACATGGCCGGTTGGCCGGCCATGAACGTCCCGTACGGCAGGCACTCCAGCGGCACGCCGATCGGGGTCCAGCTCGTCGCGGCCCCGGGCGGCGAGGCGCAGCTCCTCGCCCTGGCCGGCCAGCTGGAGGCCGCCCGCCCCTGGCCCCGCCACGCCCCGCTCACCTGACCCGACCCCGCCGAACCGGACGGACCGGGTCCGGTGCACCGGACCCGGCCGGACCTGGCGCGCTCTCCCCAGCCGGATCCGGCCGGACCCGCCACGCCGACCCCGGAGAACCAGGCGTGGCAGGCGTGGCAGGGTGAACCCGGCGGGTCAGACGCCGGTGGGGTGCCAGACGGTCTTGGTCTCCAGGAAGGCCGTCAGGCGCCTGGTGCCGGGGTCGGCGGACCAGTCGGTCGCGGTCGCGGAGGGGCGGAAGACGCGCTTGAGGTTCTCGGCCGCGGCCTCCTCGCACGCGACCGCCAGGCCCTCGTCGCCGACCCCGGTGAGGTCGAGGGCGTTGACGTCCATGTGCGCGGCCAGCCAGGGGGCGAGCTCGGCGGCCGAGCCGGTGAGGATGTTCACCACCCCGCCGGGCAGGTCGGAGGTGGCGAGCACCTCGGCCAGGGTGATCGAGGGCAGCGGGGCGCGCTCGCTCGCGACCACGACGCAGGTGTTGCCCGTGACGATCACCGGGGCGATCACCGAGACGAGCCCGAGCAGCGGCTCGTCGGGGGCGACCACCGCGACCACGCCGGTCGGCTCCGGCGTGGAGATGTTGAAGTAGGGCCCGGCGACCGGGTTGGAGGATCCGGCGACGGCCGCGATCTTGTCGGACCACCCGGCGTACCAGACCAGCCGGTCGACGGCCGCGTCCACGACCTCCCCGGCCCTCTTCGTCCCGGCCTCCGCCAGCTCGGCGGTGAACTGGGCCCGGCGGCCCTCCAGCATCTCGGCGACGCGGTAGAGGATCTGCCCCCGGTTGTACGCGGTGGCGCCCGACCAGCCGCCGAAGGCCTTGCGCGCGGCCGACACCGCGTCGCGGGCGTCCTTGCGGGAGGCCCGCGACGCGTTGGCGAGGAAGTCGCCCCTGGAGGAGGCCACGGCGTAGGACCTTCCGCTCTCGGAGCGCGGGAACGCCCCGCCGATGTACAGCTTGTACGTCTTGCGCACGGCGAGCCGCGCGGGCTCGCGACCCGCGCCCAGCGCGTCGCCCTCGCCCGTACCCTCTCCCGCGGGGGCACTCGCCTGCTTGCCCGCCCGTGCCCGGCCCGGCCGCTCCGCCTTACTCATTTCCCAGCCCTCTCCACGAGCTCTCCTGCTGCGCCAGCCGGGCCGGCACGAAGATCTGACCGCAGCGGCTCACGCCGCACCGGTGGGCGAACCAGCCCCGCAGCACCGGCCGTCCGGCGCGGGCGAAGCCGTGGCCCCGGGTGCTCTGGGCACGGCGGGGACGGCGTCTGGCCCTGTGATGCTCACACATCGAGATACGCCTCCAGCCCGTGCCGCCCGCCCTCGCGCCCGTACCCGGACTCCTTGTAGCCGCCGAACGGCGAGGTGGGGTCGAACCGGTTGAAGGTGTTGGCCCAGACGACTCCGGCGCGGAGCCTGTCCGCCATCCACAGGATGCGCGAGCCCTTCTCCGTCCACACGCCCGCCGACAGGCCGAACGGGGTGTTGTTGGCCTTCTCCACCGCCTCGGCCGGGGTGCGGAAGGTCAGCACGGACAGGACCGGGCCGAAGACCTCCTCGCGGGCGATCCGGTGCGACTGGGCGACGCCGGTGAAGATGGTCGGCGGGAACCAGAAGCCCTTGTCCGGCAGCGAGCAGGCCGGGGACCAGCGCTCGGCGCCCTCCGCCTCCCCCAGGTCGGACAGCTCGCGGATCTTGGCGAGCTGGGCCGCGGAGTTGATCGCGCCGATGTCGGTGTTCTTGTCCAGCGGGTCGCCCAGCCGGAGGGTGCCGAGCCGCCGCTTCAGCGCGTCGAGCAACTCGGTCTCGATCGACTCCTGCACCAGCAGCCGGGAGCCCGCGCAGCAGACGTGGCCCTGGTTGAAGAAGATCCCGTTGACGATGCCCTCGACGGCCTGGTCGAGCGCGGCGTCCTCGAAGACGATGTTCGCGGCCTTGCCGCCGAGCTCCAGGGTGACCTTCTTGCCGGTGCCCGCGACCGACCTGGCGATCCGGCGGCCGACCTCGGTGGAGCCGGTGAAGGCCACCTTGTTCACGTCGGGGTGGTTCACCAGGGCGGCGCCGGTCTCGCCCGCGCCGGTCACGATGTTGACCACGCCGGGCGGCAGGTCGGCCTGCGCGCAGATCTCCGCGAACAGCAGCGCGGTGAGCGGGGTGGTCTCCGCGGGCTTGAGGACGACCGTGTTTCCACAGGCCAGCGCGGGCGCGATCTTCCACGCGAGCATGAGCAGCGGGAAGTTCCACGGGATGACCTGTCCGGCCACCCCGAGCGGTCGCGGGCCGGGGCCGTACCCCGCGTGGTCGAGCTTGTCGGCCCAGCCGGCGTAGTAGAAGAAGTGGGCCGCCACCAGGGGCAGGTCCACGTCGCGGGACTCGCGGATCGGCTTGCCGTTGTCCAGGGACTCCAGCACGGCCAGCTCGCGCGAGCGCTCCTGGATGATGCGGGCGATCCGGAACAGGTACTTGGCCCGCTCCGAGCCGGGCAGCGCCGACCAGACGCCGAACGCCTTGCGGGCGGCCTGGACCGCCCGGTCGACGTCGGCCTCGGTGGCCCAGGCGACCTCGGCCAGGACCTCCTCGGAGGCCGGGTTGACGGTCTTGTTGCGGTTGTCACCCTGGGAGTCGACCCACTCGCCGCCGATGAACAGGCCGTAGGAGGGCCTGATGTCGACGACGTCACGCGACTCGGGCGCCGGTGCGTACTCAAACATGTGAACGCCTTAGTCGAGGGTGAAGTAGTCGGGACCCGCGTACCTGCCGGTGGCCATCTTCTGGCGCTGCATCAGCAGGTCGTTGAGGACGCTGGAGGCGCCGAGCCGGAACCAGTCGGGGTCGAGCCAGCCGTCTCCGACGGTCTCGTTGACCAGGACGAGCATCTTGATCGCGTCCTTGGTGGTCTTGATGCCGCCCGCGGGCTTCACGCCGACCTTGCGGCCGGTAGCGGCGAGGAAGTCGCGGACCGCCTCCAGCATGACCAGCGTCACCGGGAGGGTCGCGGCGGGCTGCACCTTCCCTGTGGAGGTCTTGATGAAGTCGCCCCCGGCCAGCATCGCCAGCCAGGACGCGCGGCGCACGTTGTCGTACGTGGCCAGCTCGCCGGTCTCCAGGATCACCTTCAGGTGGGCGTCCCCGCACGCGGCCTTGATCGCGACGATCTCCTCGTAGACCTTGAGGTAGTCGCCCGAGAGGAACGCGCCCCGGTCGATGACCATGTCGATCTCGTCGGCCCCGGCCGCCACCGCGAAGGTGGTGTCGGCGATCTTGACGTCGAGCGAGGAGCGCCCGCTGGGGAAGGCGGTGGCGACGCTGGCCACCTTGACGCCGGAACCCTTCAGGGCCGCCACGGCCCCGGCGACCATGTCGGGGTAGACGCACACCGCGGCCACCTTGGGCACGGAGGGGTCGGCCGGGTCGGGGTGGACGGCCTTGGCGCACATCGCGCGGACCTTGCCCGGGGTGTCGGCCCCTTCGAGGGTCGTCAGGTCCACCATGCCGATGGCGAGGTCGATGGCCCGGGCCTTGGCGGTCGTCTTGATGGATCGGGTGCCGAGCATCGCGGCGCGCTGGTCGGCGCCGACGCGGTCGACACCTGGCAGGCCGTGCAGGAAGCTTCGCAGCGTGACGTTGGACGTTGCCACGTCGGTGAGCGAGGTCGTCATAGTTGACACCTCTCCAGCATGCCTACTGGTGTGATTACTTCCAAACTGGACCCTGCACAGCAGCCTTGCCGGTTTTCGTCAACATCCGCCGACTTCTCCGCACCGGACCCTCGTGTCACACGAGGACCCGGTGGCAACGGCGTCAACACGAAGGCATCGTCAGACGAGACAGCCGAGAATCCGGGTCACCGGCACACCGGTGAGGGTGGCGATGAGGTTCAGGGCCGTGCTGAGGGGCATCAGCTCCGCTCCCACCAGGGAGAGGAGCGGTCCGGCGATGGTCTTGACGGTCTGACACAGGTCGGGCGGCTGGACTGCCGGAGCGGGAGCCGCGGCAGCGCTGGAGACGGCCGGGGTGGGAGCCGCGACGGCGGCGTCGGAGACGGCCGGAGTGCCGAGCACGGCCAGGCCGAGAGCGGCACCCGCGGCGGTACGGGCGGCGACTTTCCGAAGACGCGTCATGAGAGTTCCCTTTCAACGAGCTTTCAACGAGGCGGGCACCTTTGGGCGTCCGCACTGGTTGCGCTCATCACGTTGCCGAGGAAACGAGCCCGAAGCAATGAATTGGAGTTATTTTATCCGGACGCTCCAATATTTCGGGCCAAACATATAGATGTCGACCTGGCCCACAAGACCTCCGCGACACTAAAACGCGCCCGATATCTGGCCGCAGGGCACCTTTCACACAGAAACCTGCAGCTCAGAGCCATGATTCTAGAGACGGACAGGGGCAGGACAACATCAATCCCACACGCCAGACCAAGGAAAAAGCGAACAACGAAATTCCGAGGGGACCCCTTGATCCGCCACGTCAACCCGGACTGCCATGTCACGAAATAACCGTCACGTGAATACGCGGTCGGCGATTATCGAAAATCAACGAAAGCAATCCCGCCGAAGCCCTGCGCCTTTCGGTTTTCCGCCCGGATGAGCCGTTCTCCGCCGCCCGGGAAAACACGCCCTCGAAGCCGCCGGAGGACCCGCCCAGGTAGAGGCGCGCCCGGAGCAGGGACGTGACCGGGACAGAGGCACGGCCGGGGCGGAGCCCCTCGCGGAACCCGGCCCGGCCGGGGCGGGTCGGCGCCGTCTAGGTAGTGCCGGGACGCCCTAGGCGTGATCTAGGTAATGCCCGGCCGAGAAGTGTCCGGGAGATAGGACATCCTCCCGATGTGGGACCGGGGGCCTTAGGACGAATCTTGAGTGTGTAAGGAAAGCGCACCGCGAGGTGCCACACCAGGGAGGAACCCCATGGGTCCCGAGCTTCACCTTCAGATGATCGCCCATCGCACCTCCGAGCTCCGCCAGG
The DNA here is from genome assembly GCF_042888905.1 of Streptosporangium sp. NPDC002721. NCBI lineage: Bacteria > Bacillati > Actinomycetota > Actinomycetes > Streptosporangiales > Streptosporangiaceae > Streptosporangium > Streptosporangium sp. NPDC002721. Next base: position 53,953 of record NZ_JBIAQI010000027.1, on the reverse strand, counting down.
AGGCCGACAGCTACCGGCGCGCCCTCGAGGCGCAGGAGGACAGGAAGGTCCACTCGCCCGAGAAGCGCCGCCGCGGCCTCTTCAGCAAGATCATCCCGGCATGACCCCGCCCCGAGAGCCCGGCCGCTCCCACAGGCCCGGCCGGGCCTCCCTACCCCCCTGAACCACCGGCTCCACCGAGCGAAAATAAGGGGATCACACCTTTAAGGCATGACATGCTGGCAGACATGGTGGGTCGGGCGGTAAGCCCCGTCTTCGTGGGGCGGGAGAGGGAGCTCGCGGACCTGACCGAGGCGTTCGAGCAGGCCCGGAAGGACACGGCGGTGACCGTGCTGCTCGGCGGCGAGGCGGGCGTCGGCAAGTCGCGCCTGATCGGGTGCTTCGCGGAGCGGGCCACGGCCGACGGCGCCCACGTGCTCAACGGGGGCTGCGTGGAGCTGTCGACCGAGGGGCTCGCCTACGCGCCGTTCACCGCGGCGATCCGCCAGCTCGTACGCGAGTGCGGAGCCGAGGAGGTCGCGGCCCTGCTCCCCGAGGGAGGGGCCCGTGACCTGGCCCGGCTGCTCCCCGAGTTCGGCGAGCCGAGCGGCGACACGGAGAGCGACACCGCCCGCGCCCGGCTCTTCGAGCAGATCCTCACCCTGCTGGAACGGCTCGCGGAGCGCCACCCGGTGATCCTCCTCATCGAGGACGTCCACTGGGCCGACAGCTCCAGCCGCGATCTGATCGCCTTCCTCAGCCGGAACCTCCGCACCGCTCCCGTGCTGATGGTCCTCACCTACCGCTCCGACGAGCTCCACCGCCAGCACCCGCTACGGCCGGTGCTCGCCGAGCTCGGCCGGCTGGACGGGGTCCTGCGGATGGACCTGCCCCGGCTCACCCAGTCCGAGGTGGCGGCCCAGATGGCCGGCATCCTCGGCACCACGCCCGAGTTCGCCCGGGTCGACAGGGTCTTCCGGCGCAGCGAGGGCATCCCGCTGTTCGTCGAGGCGCTGATGGAGTGCGGCGGCGAGTGCTCCTTCCCCGATTCCCTTCACGACCTGATCATCGGCTCCGTGGAACGGCTCCCCGAGGAGACGCAACGGGTGCTGCGCATCGCCGCGGCCGGCGGCATCCGGGTGAGCCACGCCCTGCTCGTCGCGGTCAGCGAGCTGTCGGACGTCGAGCTCGACGACGCGCTGCGCACCGCGATCGCGGCCAACGTGCTGCAGGTCGCCGACGGCCGCGCCTACGTCTTCCGGCACGCGCTGATCCGCGAGGCCGTGCACGACGAGCTCCTGCCCGGCGAGCACGCACGGCTGCACGCCCGCTTCGCCGAGGAGATCGGCAGGGACCGCACGCTGGTGCCTCCCGGCCGGGCCGCCATCGAGATCGCCCACCACTGGCACTCCGCCCGCGACGACCTGTGGGCCCTCGTCTCCGCCTGGGAGGCGGCGGGCAAGGCCGCCAAAACCTTCGCCCACCGGGAGATGATGCAGCTGCTGGAGCGGGTGCTCACACTGTGGAGCAAGGTCCCCGACGCCGCCGAACGCATCGGCGTGGACCACACCACCGTCCTGGAGCAGGCCGCCGAGGCCGCGAGCGCGTGCGGGGAGGTCGACCGGGGCAGCAAGTTCGTCAAGGCCGCGCTGCACGAGCTCGACGAACGGACCGAGCCCGCCCGGGTGGCGAACCTGCTCGTGTGGAGATCGCAGTTCAAGAAGGCCAAGCGGCGGCCGGGGGTCCTCGACGATCTCCGCTACGCCGAGCGTCTGGTCCCCGAACCAGGGCTGGAGCGCGCCGCGGTGCTGTCCAAACTGGGCTCGTACCTGATATTCAGCGGCGAGCTGGCGGAGGGGACGGCGCACACCGAGGAGGCACTGCGGATCGCGCGCGAGCACGGCGAGGAGACCCTGGAGGCGGAGCTGCTGCTCAACCTCGCGCTGGGCCACTCGATCGCGGGACGCATCGAGACCACGATCGAGCTCAACGAGACCGCGCAGGCGATCGGCGAGCGGGTCGAGTCGGGCCGCAGCGTCCTGCGCGCCATCGCCAACAACGTGGACGCGCTGAACAACATGGGCCGCTCCACCGAGGCGATCGAGCTCGCGCTCGAAGGGGAGCGGCGGGCGAGGCAGTACGGCCGCTACCGGGACCAGGGCACGTTCATCGCCAACAACCGGGCCGAGGCGCTGGAGGCGCTGGGCAGGTTCGACGAGGCGGCCCGGCTGGTCGAGCACATCCTCGCCACGGACCCCACCGTGCGCACCCGCCATCACCTGCGGCGGATCCGCGGGGACGTGGCGGTCGCCCGCGGCGAGACGGACGTGCTCAGATCCGTCCTGGACGAGGTGACCGCGTTCGGCACCGTCCCCGAGGAGTTCATGCAGGAGCTGACCACCGACGCCCGGCTCGTGATCGGCCTGCACATGCTCGGCGGGGAGCCGCTGGCCGCGCTGGAGGTCGCCGAGCGGGTCGCCCTGGAGGCGCAGATCACGAGCAAGCCCATGCTGGGCTGGCGGACGCTCGGCCTGCTCGGCGGCATCTGCGAGACGGTCGAGGAGCTCGCGCCCGAACGGGTGGCGGCGCTGCGCGCCCACGTCGGGAAGGCAGCGGCGGCGATGACCGTCGACAGCCCCGTCGCCGAGGCATACCGGCTCGATCTCACCCGCGACCACGACGCCGCGGCCGCCGCCTGGGAGCGGCTGGGCCGCCCCTTCCCCCAGGCGAAGTCGCTGCTGCACGGGGGACGGACAGCGGCCGGCGCAGGCGACCGCGACGGTGCCGCGCCCCGGCTGCGCGCGGCCCACCCGATCGCCGTGGCGCTCCGCGCCCGGCCGCTGGCCACCGAGATCGAGGCACTCGCCCGCCGGATCGGGATCTCCCTCACCGAACGGGCCGGAACCACCGGACGGACCGGAGCCGCCAGGCAGGCCGGGACCGCCGGACGGGCCGGGACCACCGGGCAGGCGGGAGCCACCGGGCAGGCCGGGGGCGGGGAGTCGCCGCTGACCCCGCGCGAGCTGGAGGTGCTGCGGCTGGTCGCCCAGGGACGCTCCAACCGCGAGGTCGCCGCCGAGCTGTTCATCTCGGCCAAGACCGTGAGCGTCCACGTCTCCAACATCCTCGGCAAGCTGGGCGTCTCCACCCGGGGCGAGGCGGCCGCCGCCGCCCGCCGCCTCGCCCTGATCGGCTGACCCTCGTTCCCCCTCCCCGGAGCGATCACCGGCCGGCGGACGGCGCGGCGGAACGGATCCGGTGGCCTTTTCGATCCTGTCGTCAGGATCCTGTCTTCAAAACAGATAAAAAGCCTTATAAGCCATTATAAGCATACAAAAACACTCGTATCTCGATATATACGCACAGAATTGGGTGGTTGCGTATCTTGACCCCATGGACTTCTTCACCGCGCCACCGGCCCGTGACCGGGAACCGGAAGAGGAGAAGGCACATCCTCCCTGGATGGGCCCCCCGGACGCCGTGCTCGGCCGCACCGTCGACATCGGCCGGACGCTGTTCCGCAGTGAGGCGCTGGTCGTCGTGCTCACCAGTGCCGTCGCCTTTCCCGAGGGAGCGAAACTCCACCTCCGGATAGCGGCCCGTCCCGTCGAGGGCATGAACAAGGACACGTGGTGGGAGCGGCGTGACCTGATGTTCGAAAGGAGCCACTCCAGATTCCGTCCGGGAAAGGCGCTGGAAGACGAGATCCTCCGCTTCGGCGTCCGCTTCTCCGACGGCGGCAAGGCCACGACCGTCGACGGCAGGCCACACCATGACGGCGAGTGGCCCCCGCCGCCTCCCGACGGCCCGGTCCTCCAGCAGCACGGTGGAGGAGGTGGAAGCGGTAGTGACCGTCTCATCTCCCTCAGCTGGAACCTGTGGCTGTGGCCGCTGCCTCCCGCGGAGCCGTTCGAGGTCGCGGTCGAGTGGCCCGCCTTCGACGTGCCGCTGACGTTCACCGAGATCGACGGCGCGGCGATCGCCGCCGCCGCCGAGCACGCGCGGCCGTACTGGCCCTGAGCCGTACCGGCCCTACCCCATACCGGCCCTACCCCATACCGGCCCTGCGCCGTGTCGGCCCTAACCCATACCTGCCATGACCTGCACCGGCCATGACCTGCACCAGCCCCGACCCGTACCGGCTCTGATCAGACGAACAGCGGTTCGAGCAGCAGGATCACGCCGAAGACGGCGAAGGCCGCGGCGGCGCCGTAGCGGATGACCTTCTCCGGAAGGTGCTTGCCGAGCATCCGTCCGACCGCGATGGCCAGGGCGTCGGCGGCGACCATGCCCACCGTCGAGCCGATCCAGGTGCCGAACCAGCCGTACTGGGTGGCGAGCGTGATGGTCGCGAGCATCGTCTTGTCACCCAGTTCGGCGAGGAAGAAGGCGACGGTCACGGCGATGATCGCCGAACGGGTGGTGCGCTGCGCCTTCCGCGACTCCTCCTCGGTCAGCTCGTCCCCGCGCAGCGTCCACAGCGCGAAGCCCAGGAAGGCGATGCCGGCGATGATCGTGATCGCCGTGGTGGGGAGGAAGTCACCGACCAGCCCGCCCAGTCCGACGCTGAACAGGTGGACCACCGCGGTGGCCAGGGTGATCCCGGCGAGGACCGGCCACGGCTTGAACCGGGTGGCGAACGTCATCGCCATGAGCTGGCTCTTGTCGCCGAGCTCGGCGACGAAGATCACGACGAGACTGATCCAGAACGCTTCCAACGAAGGTGCCCTTCCGCGCGCGCAGCCGGGCGGAAGGTGGATACCCGGGGAGTCTCGGGCACGTCTTCGGCCCGGCGGCATCCATCAATGCCTGCCAGGCCGAAGGTCTCGTCCGCCACGGAACCGGGCGGAAACGGCCGGATCCGGGGCCCGCGCGACCGGGCGCCTCGGGCGCCAGCATGTCGATCACGCGATTGGGACTACTCCCCTTCGGGTTTTGCTATCAGACCATAGCAGTAGAAAACGGATGGCCATTACCCACCCCCGGGCACCTCAGAGGCGGGTGCCGACCATCACGGGCTCGTTGACGAGGGTGACGCCGAACTTCTCCAGGACGCCGTCCCTGACCTCGCGGGCGAGGTCGAGGAGCTCCTCCGTCGACGCCGCCAGCTCCGGATTCGTCATGGCGAGGGTGTGCTTGGTGGAGATGCGGGCCGGTCCACGCCGGTAGCCCTTCGGGAACCCGGCGTTCTCGATCAGCCACGCCGCCGGGACCTTGACGGCCCCCTCCGGCATGTCCCAGCGGGGGAACCCCGGCGCCCGCAGCTCCAGCTCGGCGGCCCGCCCGGCGGTGAGGACCGGGTTGGTGAAGAACGACCCCGCGCTGCGGGTGTCGGGGTCGGCCGCGTCCAGGACCATGCCCTTGCCCGCGCGCAGCTCCAGCACCGCCGCCCGGGCGTCCGCGAGCGGCACCCGGTCTCCCAGCGCGACGCCCAGCCGGGAGGCCAGCTCGCGGTAGGCGACCGGGCCGGACAGCGCGACGCCCAGCCGGGAGGCCAGCTCGTAGGTGACCGCGAGCACGACGTACCGCCCCAGGTCGTCCTTGAACGCGCTGTGCCGGTAGGCGAACCCGCACTCCCGCGCGTCGAGATCCCGCACCTCGCCGGTCCGGCGGTCGTAGGCCCGGACGGCGGTGATCGTCTGGGAGACGTCCTGCCCGTATGCGCCGACGTTCTGGATCGGCGTGGACCCGACCAGCCCGGGGATGCCGGACAGGCACTCCACGCCCGACCGGCCCTCGTCCACCGCGCGCTCGACCAGGGCGTCCCAGTCCTCGCCCGCCTGCGCGGTGACCAGATCCCCCGCGATCTCGACGCCCCGGGAGGCGACGCGCACGACCAGGCCGTCGAAACCCTCGTCGGAGACGACCAGGTTGCTGCCGCCGCCCAGCACGAGCACCGGCTCGCCCGCCCGGTCGGCCGCCGCCACCAGCTCGACGATCTCCTCGGACGACCCCGCCTCCACGAACGCCGCGGCCGGTCCTCCCAGCCCCAGCGTCGTGTACGGCGCCAGCCGCACCCCCGCCACCCGCTCCGTCATGCGCTTCCCCACCCGCCACCGGCCGAAATCCGCGACCAGCCTACGGGGAGCGCAGCAGCTTCAGCACCCGGTCGTGGTTTCGCCGGGACTCCTCGTCGCGGTATCCGGGGTCCACGCCGTCGTCGCGGCGCCGCCGTTCCTGGCGGACCGGGAGATCCTTGCCCAGTGCGACGAGCGTGCCGGGCAGCCCTAGCGAGAACTCCAGGTCGGCGTTGCGGTAGTAGCCGGCCTCGGCGGGGAAGCCGCCCGCGGCGAGCGCGACGTCGCGCCTGACCGCGAACAGGTGGCCGAGCAGCGCCCGGACCTCGCCCGGCTCGGCCTCCAGCCACCCCTGCCCGCCCTCGCGGGGGTCGACGCCCTTCCACCCGGCCGCGGTCACGTCGTCGTCCAGCGCCTTGACCAGCGGGGTGACGGCGTCGCCGTCCAGGATCACCGAGGTGTCCATGACGACGTGCACGTCCGAGGTGTCGAGGCGCAGCAGCTTGTCGCGACTCTCGCCCCACCCCGCCGAACCACCCCTCCAGTGCGGCGTCTCGGCCACGTGCCAGGCCTCCACCCGGCGGGGGAACTCCTCCGCCAGCTCCTGCAGCACCGCTCCCGCGCCGTCCACGTCTCCCAGGTCGAGGGCGAGGACCCTGGCCTCCGTACGGGCGACCAGGGCGCGTACGCACTCGCGTAGCTCGTCGGGGTGGCCGTCGACCAGGAGCGCGACGGTCACCGTCGGCCGCGCGGCCGTCGGCTCCTCGGCCCCGGCCGGGGGGACGATGGTCTCGTCGAGCCGGGAGACCGACAGGCTGGCGTCCCACAGCAGCTGGGAGGAGACCATCCGCTCGGGATGGCCGTCGAGATCGTCGGACCGGCCGACCAGCTCCGAGCCCTCGGGCGTCTGCTGGGGGGCCGCCTCGGTCTCGGCGACCCGCTCCGCGTCCAGATCTCCGAGCCGCCCCGGGTGACGTCCCGGATCGGCGGCCTCGGCGACCCGCTCAGGGTCGGCCGAGTCGTCCCTTCCGGTGGACACGTCCCCGGCGTCCCCGCCCGCCGGGCCCACCCGCCCGGGGGCCGTTGAGGCGCCCGGCTCACCGCCCGCCCCCTCGCGCCCCGCCTCCGGGGAACCGCCCTCGGGCAGGGAACTCACCGTGGGCCACACGTGGAAGGAGGGAGAGGGGATGAGCTCGAAACCGTCCGCGGTGTCCCGGACGAGCCAACCCTCGGTTCTGATCTCGTCACGGAGCGCGTCGGCGGCGGCATGATCGTGCTCGTCTCGCGCCTTGGCCCGCCGCTCGGCCAGGCCGGTCACGTTAGGAGGTACTTCGCTCATGCTGGGGAGCTACCCCTGGACGGGGAGATGATTCGACCCCGTTCCACGAGCGTGCCGCGAACCACACTCAGGCCGACAAACCACCCCCGAACCGACTCAACCGGACAGGCGGGCCGGTTGGGCGCCTACGCCAGCTGGACCACCGCGCGGGCCTTGGACAGGACCCGGGAGTCGTTGGACCTGGCGGTCAGCGCGACCACCACGCGATTGTCCTCGAGCTTCTCCTCGACGATCCCGCTCACGGTGATGACGGCGCCCTGGTCGTCGTCGGGGACGACGACCATGGAGGAGAACCGCACCCCGTAGTCGACGACCGCGCCGGGGTCGCCCACCCAGTCGGTGACGAACCGGCCACCCTGCGCCATGGTGAACATGCCGTGCGCGATGACGTCGGGAAGCCCGACGGTCTTGGCGAAGCGCTCGTTCCAGTGGATGGGGTTGAAGTCACCCGAGGCCCCGGCGTACATCACCAGGTTGGCGCGGCGCACGGTGTATTCGGCGGGCGGGATCTCCTGGCCCGTCTCGACCTCGTCGTACTTGACCGTCGCGGCCATCTCAGCCCGCCCCTCCACGCTCGACGATGGTGTTGTAGGTCGTGCACACGAACTCGCCGTCGACGGTGCTGACGTCGCTCTTGACGGTGATCAGCTCGTTGCGGCCGACGCTGCGGATGTCGGTCACGGTGGAGACGCTGACCAGCTCGTCCCCCGCGTGGATCGGCCGGCGGTACTCGAAGCGCTGCTCGCCGTGGACCACCATGGCGAGGTTCAGGCCGAGCTCTGGGTCGGTCAGGATCGACCCTCCGGCCAGGCTGAACACGATGGGGAAGGTCGGCGGCGCGATCACGTCGGGATGCCCCGCGGCCCGGGCGGCCTCCCTGTCCCGGTAGATCGGGTTGTTGTCGCCGATCGCCGTCGCGAACTCTTTGATCTTCACGCGACTGACCTCGTACGGCGAGGAGGGCGCGGACGCCCGCCCGACGAAGTCACGGTTCAGAGCCATCGTGCTCCTTTGCGGATATCGAACCGGTGAGGCCGACACCGGCGGATCGGACGAGACATTAACAGAACAAGATTCCAGCAGGCGCCCTCGGGTGGGCAACCGGGGAACGAACCACCGGAAAGCGATTCACCCGCCGGAGGGACTCCCTTGGCCGGTGGACCCAGTAGACCCGGTGGACGCCACCGGGGGACGAACCGCCGGAAAGCAGTTCATCGACCGGCGAACCCCTGGAAAACCGTAACCCGGTCCGCTCCCGCGCCGGCTCTCTTCCGCGCTCAACGCTCGTGCGAAAAAACTGTATGGATACGACAAACCGGCGCCTCGTCTGAGGACGCCGGTTTCCGTGGAGTATGTGCGTGCCGAAGCACTCATCTCCCGCCGCGGCGGAAGGCTTCGCGCAGACTAGCGAGTCTCGCGGTGCGCCTGGTGCGTCTTGCAGTTGGGGCAGTACTTCTTCAGCTCAAGCCGATCCGGGTCATTGCGCCGGTTCTTCCGCGTGATGTAGTTGCGGTGCTTGCACTCCTGGCAGGCCAGCGTGATCTTCGGCCTAACGTCGGTGGCAGCCACTTGGGAGTGCCTTTCTACGTTCGGGACAGTGGACAACCCACGACAGGACTTCCCCGATGAGAGAAGCCCCTGGTGGGTAGTAGCGGAGGCCGGACTTGAACCGGCGACACAACGATTATGAGCCGTTTGCTCTGCCTGGCTGAGCTACTCCGCCTTGAGGCCGACGAAATCGACCGACCCCGCAAGGATACCCGACCCGCAGAGTGCCTGCGTACTTGTGCAGGTCAGGGCGATCTCTTCTGGGTTGCCCCAGTATGCCCGCTCACGCGTCAGGAACCTTGAGTATTTTCTGGCCTGCCTTTACCTGCCTTCAAGGCCAACCAAGCCGAAAGCCCCAACCGGGAGGTTGGGGCCTTTAGGCTGTTGAGCCCCTTTACGGAATCGAACCGTAGACCTTCTCCTTACCATGGAGACGCTCTGCCGACTGAGCTAAAGGGGCCTGTCCGTGTCGCTCTCGCTTGCGGACAGGTGTAACCATACACGGCTCCGCAGCAGGATGCGAAATCAATTGAGGTCCCCCCGGATCACCACACGTCCCCCCTCGGAGCACCCACCCCGTCCTCCCGAGGAACCCCTTCCGGGGCCCGGCCCGCCCCCTCGGCTCCCGCCCGGGAACCCCGGAGGACACCGGCGCTACAGGCACCGGCCCCGGCCCGGCGGGCGGGGGTGGCGGGCCCGGCCCGGCGGCGGGGACGGTGAGCCCGCGTCCACTCCGGAGCCGAGCACCCGCCACCGGTCGGAGGCGTGGCCCCGGACGGCGGTCGCCCACGTCGCCGGTCATCGATGAAACGATCGGGGACGACCGCGGGCCCGCCCGCCGGGGCCCGCCGCCGGGAGGCGCCCGGGTTCGCCGTACGACCGTTGATCTTCAGCTAGGACGGACCACACAACAAAAGCGCGGTATGCCCACTTGGGCGCCTTTTGCTGAATATCTAGCCTTTCGGGAAACATCAGGCCGGACGGACACCCGGCCCGGTGAACGCCCGGCCTTTCGCGGAACATCGAGGAGCACGATGCTGCAGGACCGTCGCAGGGAAACGATCCGGGCGCTCGACGAGAGCGACCGGCCGCACCTGTACTGGCACGGGGTCGACGGCGACGGCCACGTGTGGCTGTTCGAGACCGTCATCGACAGCGGCGGGGAGTACTGGCCCGTGCGGCACGCCGAACTGGGTTCCGACGGCGTCGCCCGCACGTACTCCTGGCGCCACATCGAGGACGAGCACGGCTTCCTCGCCGAGGGCCCGATCTATCCCGGCGACTTCGGCCTGAACGCCCTGACCTCCGAGGAGTTCGACACCCTGTGGGCCGCGCTCGGCGGGTGACGGCACCCCTCGGACGCCTCCCGAGCACCCCTCGGACGCCTCCCGGCCACTCCGCGGACGCCTCCCGGCCACCCCCCGGACGCCTCCACCGGCATCGCTCGGATTCCTCCGCCCTCCACCCTCCCGGCCCGCGAACCTCCAGGCGCGATCTCGGGCGGCACCACGGCCTCACGGCCCCGTGCCGGACCGGCCCCGAACGGGGACGTCCGTCGATCACACGTGGGTCCGGCGGGTGGCGAATGGCATTCACCACCCCTTTCCATCGATTTTCGACTGTTTTCGACCACCGGTCGGCCGCCGTTCCGGCCGCGCCATAAGTTCGCTGAATCGGCATGACAAAGTGGGTTATTTCGCATATATGCATGGGGGTAAGTTGCTCGCATGAGCGGAACGCCCGGCCTGAGGATGGCAGCTTCGGACATGACCGCGCTGAGCCTGTGGACCGCCGACGCGGTGGTGCTGTTCGACTGGCTCCTGAGCGTGGATCTCGACCAGCTTCCCGTCCGGCACCTGGCACAGAAACAGGCCCTGATGGATCTTCTCCAGCAGCTTGACCGGAGCATCCCCGGCTACACCTCCGAGGACATCGAACAGGCGCACCTGCTGCTGACCCAGGAGATGGGCCTCTAGCCACGCCCCCCCCGCGCGGGACCGTACGATCCGTGCCGCGACCGTGAGGGGCCGTACCGTGACCGCGTGTCCCGGCCCGTGACGGGATCGCGTGGCTCGGGGCAGGAGGAGCATCGCCGTCCCGGGAACCCTGGCCTAGAGTTTGGTCCGTAGGGGTTCGTTCCGCTCTCCGTGAGACCCGGTGAGGCCCGGCCGCCTGCCCTCGGGCCGGCTCCGGAGGTTTCCGGCGTGAGCGGCGCGGTCGTGGATGACGTACCCGGAGGCGTGAACGACGTACCCGGAAGAAGGCAGTCGCGTACATGGGCGTTGAGATCCCGGCGGCGGTGTTCGATCCCAAGCGCCTGTCGGCGGTGCGGGCCACCGGCCTGCTCGACAGCGAGCCCGAGCCGTCGTTCGACGATCTCGCACGCCTGGCCGCGCGGGTGACCGGGACGCGACGGGCGTTCGTGACCCTGGTCGACGATCGGCGGGCGTTCTGGAAGAGCGCGATCGGGATGGGCGAGCTCTCCGCGTCCGAGCGGCAGAACGCGGTGTCCGACAGCCCCTGCCACATCCTGGTCGCGACGAACGAGCCGCTGCTCGTGGACGACGCCGCCACCGACCCGCGCGTACGCGACCTGCCGGCGGTGGAGCTGCTGGGGATCGGCGCGTGGGCCGGGTATCCCATCCACGGCCCGGACGGCGAGGTCCTGGGCGGGTTCTGCGTGGTGGACTCGGTATCGCGCGCCTGGTCCGACACCGACGCGCAGACACTGGCCATCCTGGCGCGCGCCGTGTCGAGCGAGATCCGGCTCCGGGACGCGCTGACCCGCTCCGAACGGCACGTGACGGAGCTGGAGGCCGCGGGCAAGGTGTCGGCGAGGCTGGCCAGGACCCTCCAGGACAGCCTGCTGCCGCCGATGATGCCGACGGTCCCCGGCCTGCAGGCCGCCGCCACCTACATCCCGGCCGCGGGCGAGGTGAACGTGACCGGCGACTTCTACGACCTGTTCCTGGCGAGCGGTTCGCGCTGGTGCGCCGTCCTGGGTGACGTGTGCGGGCACGGCGTGGAGGCCGCGCAGATCACCGCCCTGGCCCGATACACCCTGCGGGCCGACGCGCCCCGCCACATCTCGCCCAGCAGGGTGCTGGAACAGCTGAACCGGGCCCTGCTGGCGCAGCGGGTCAGGGACGGGCGGTTCCTGACCGTGGTGTGCGCGATCTTCCGCCCGGACGGCGACGGTTTCACCGGGATGCTGTCCACGGCCGGCCACCCTTCCGCCCTGCTGCGACGGGCCGACGGGAGCGTGGAGTCCCTGAGGACGCCCGGCGTCGTGCTGGGCATCATGGAGGAGACGAGGCTGGGGAACATCCGTTTCGACCTGCGGCCCGGTGACACGCTGGTGCTGTACAGCGACGGCGTCACCGAGGCCCACCCGCCGGGACGACAGGACCTGTTCGGCGACGAGCGCCTGGTCGCCCTGCTGGCGGAGTGCCGGGATCTCGACGCGGACGACATCGTGCGGCGGATCGGGGACGCCGCGCTCGACCACAGCCAGGGGCAGATGACCGACGACATGGCCATCCTGACCCTTCGCGTTCCCGACCAGTGACCGGAAATTTCTTTCGCCGGATGTTCGGCAGGATGTCGAGAACGCGCTCGCCTGCTTCTACCTGTGAGTGAGAGCGCCGGAGAAGGCTCTCGAACGCGAGGAGCGAAGACATGAAGTACATGATGTTGATGCAGTTCGGCGGGCAGACGGACGACTTTCCGCCGATCCACACCTGGCCCGTCGAGGACGTCCAGGCCCACATCCAGTTCATGCACGACACGAACCGGAAACTCGTCGACGCCGGGGAGTTCGTGGACGCGCAGGGGCTGGCGGCCCCGGACCAGGCCAAGATCGTACGGGCCGGTGAGGGCGGTGCCGCCGTCGTGACGGACGGCCCGTTCCCCGAGACGAAGGAGTTCCTGGTCGGCTACTGGATCATCGACTGCGACGGCCCCGAGCGGGCGGTCGACCTCGCCGCGCACGTCTCGGCGGCCCCCGGCCCCGGCGGCAGGCCGCTGAACATGCCGATCGAGCTGCGCCAGGTGATGTCGGCCGCCCAGTCGGAGGAGCCGTGACCGCCGGACACACCGGTCTCGCCCTGCCGAAGGAGCCGTGACCGCTGGACACCCCTGCCGCCGACGACCTGCTGCGCCAGCTGGTGCCGCAGGTCGTCGGCGTGCTCACCCGGCGCTTCGGGGACTTCGCCGCCGCCGAGGACGCCGTCCAGGAGGCGCTGATCGACGCCGCCGCCCAGTGGCCGGAGGAGGGCGTCCCCGCCAACCCGCGGGGATGGCTCATCCAGGTCGCGTACCGCAGGATGACCGAGCAGCTCCGCAACGAGCAGGCGCGGCGCCGCCGGGAGGAGCTGGTGGCCACCCGGACGCCCCCCGACCGGCGGACGGCTCCGCCCGCGGACGACGCCTACGAGACGGACCGGGACGACACGCTCACCACGCTGTTCCTGTGCTGCCACCCCGCGCTGACCCCGGCGTCGGCGATCGCCCTCACCCTGCGGTCCGTGGGCGGCCTGACCACGGCCGAGATCGCCAGGGCCTTCCTGGTGCCCGAGCCGACCATGGCGCAGCGGATCAGCCGGGCCAAGCAGCGCATCAAGGCGTCGGGGGTCCCGTTCCGCATGCCCGCTCCCCCGGAACGGGCGCGACGGCTCGGCTCGGTGCTGCACGTGCTCTATCTCATCTTCAACGAGGGGTACGCCAGCAGCGCCGGCCCCGATCTGCAGCGGGTGGAGCTGTCCCGGGAGGCGATCCGGCTGGCCAGGATGGCGCACGGCCTGCTCCCCGACGACTGCGAGGTGGCCGGACTCCTCGCCCTGATGCTGCTCACCGACGCCCGGCGCCCCGCACGTACCGGCCCCGGCGGCATCCCGATCCCGCTGGCCGATCAGGACAGGAGCCTCTGGGACGGCGAGGCCGTCGCCGAGGGGATCGCGCTCGTCACCGGCACCCTGGCCAGGGGCGCGGTCGGCCCCTACCAGCTCCAGGCGGCGATAGCCGCGCTCCACGACGAGGCGGCGACGGCCGAGGAGACCGACTGGCCGCAGATCCTGGCGCTGTACGGCCTGCTGGAACGCATGTCCGACAACCCCATGGTCTCGCTCAACCGCGCCGTCGCCGCCGCCATGGCGCACGGCCCCTCGACCGGTCTCGACATGCTCGGGCAACTCGGCGCCGACGGCCGTCTGGCGGGGCACCACCGCTTCTACACGGCCCGCGCCCACCTCCTGGAGATGGCCGGTGACCGGCGGGCGGCCGTCGACGACTACCGCGCGGCGGCGAGCCGCACGACGAGCACCCCGGAACGCGACTACCTCACCACCCGCGCCGCCCGCCTCGCCACACCGGACCAACCGGAGCGACCCACCCCCACCGGCCACCCCGAGCCGTCCCCCGACCAACCGGAGCGCCCCACCTCCACCGGCCACCCCGAGCCATCTCCCAGCCAACCGGGGTGAACCACCCCACCGGCCGACACAAACCGTCCCCGACCAACCGGAGCGACCCACCCTGGCCGACCAGCCCGAGCGGACCGCCACCGGCCGGTCGACCGGCTTGACCGCGATCCGTCCCACTTACCGGTACGCCTCGGAGGCGCGGGCCCGTGGCCGTCGGGCCCGCCCGGGTCATCCGGTCTACGTCGCGGCCGGGGCCGAGGCCGGGGCCAGCAGCCGCCGCACCCTCGGCACCACTTCCTCCCCGTAGAGGCGGATCGTGTTCATCAGGTTCTCGTGCGCGAGCGTCCCCGAGCTGTACTTGAGCTCGAAGCGTTCGACACCGAGCGCGCTCACCGTCTTCGCGATCTTCGCGGCCACCGTCTCGGGGGATCCCACGTAGAGCGAGCCCTCGTCGGCCTCCGCCTCGAAGCGGTCGCGGTTCGTCGGACCCCAGCCGCGCTCGCGCCCGATGCGGTCGTGCATCGCCCGGTAGTGCGGCCAGAGCTCGTCGCGGGCCTGCCGGTCGGTCTCGGCGATGTGACCCGGCGAGTGCACGCCTACCGGCAGCCGCTGGACCTCCAGCTGGTCGAGCGCGCGGTGGTACAGGTCGACGTACGGCGCGAACCGCTCCGGCGGGCCGCCGATGATCGCGAGCATGAGCGGCATCCGGTAGCGCGCAGCGCGCACCACGGACTCGGGGCTGCCACCGACGCCGATCCAGGTCCGCAGCCGGCCCGACTCCGTCTTCGGATACACGTGCTGGTCC
The DNA here is from genome assembly GCF_042888905.1 of Streptosporangium sp. NPDC002721. Taxonomy (NCBI): domain Bacteria; kingdom Bacillati; phylum Actinomycetota; class Actinomycetes; order Streptosporangiales; family Streptosporangiaceae; genus Streptosporangium; species Streptosporangium sp. NPDC002721. The sequence goes on along the minus strand of NZ_JBIAQI010000027.1, from coordinate 38,845 downwards.
TTCAGACCGGCACGCAGCCGCCCCTGCCAGGTGACCGGCCCCTCCTCCAGGAGATGGGAGAGCAGGTCGAGTTTCTCCTCGAACAGCTCCTCGTACTGCGCCAGGTCGAAACCGAACAGCGGGAACGACTCCGTGAACGAGCCACGGCCGAGGATGATCTCCGCACGGCCCCGGGACACCGCGTCCAGGGTGGCGAACCTCTCGAACACGCGCACCGGGTCGTCCGAGCTGAGCACGGTCACCGCGGTGCCGAGCCGGATGCGTTCGGTACGGCCGGCGATCGCCGCCAGCACGATCTCCGGCGCCGTGACGGCGAAGTCGTCCCGGTGGTGCTCCCCGATGCCGATCGCGTCGATCCCCACGCTGTCGGCGAGCACGGCCTCCTCGACGACGTTACGGATCACCTGCGCGTACGGCAGCCGGTGCCCGTCCGCGTCGACCGTGACGTCCCCGAAGGTGTCGATCGCGAACTCAAGCGGTACGGACATCATCCCCTCTTTCCCAATGACTTCCCGAGACTTCCCGAGACCCCGAGACCCGAGACCTCCAGGGCTCCCGGCCGTCTCAGCCGTCTCCCGGCCGCTTGTCAACGGCGTGGACATAGGCGAAACCACGCCACCACGGTGAGAATTCCGGCAGGTGACCGCGACCACGCCCGCCGGCGCGAAGCCGGGGACGCGGGGAGAACACCGGTGCGAGGCGTACGGCGGCGAGGCCCGCCACCTCGCGGCCGGATGGACGTGACCGGCGGGTGGAGCGGTGGCGGGCGGGGTGCGCGACGTTCCGGGGCGAGGGAACCCGGGCTCCGGTGCCGTCAGAGACCCGCCCTTCCGGGCAGGGTCAGGGAGATGTGCGCGAACAGGCCCGGGTAGCGGGCCACCAGCCGGGCCTGTCCGGTGTCGATGTTGACCGCGTAGGTGCTGGTCTCCGTTTTCTCGTGGATGACCGTGAGCTCCGACGCCCCGCGCCAGAAAGAGGTCCCGCAGTCACCGTGACCCTTCGGCACGCCCTGGACGGCGACCCTCCGCAGGATCCGCCCGGTCTTGGCGTCGAGGAGGGTGAGCACGCACTTCATGTGGCCCTCCTGCCTGAAGTCGAAGGCGGCCACCGTGCGGCCGTCCGGGGCGAGTTCGCTGAACCCGATGAACACGCCGTCGAAGCGCACCGGCGCGCCTCCGCCGGTGACGGGCATCAGCCACAGGTCGGTCTTGACGTACCGGACCAGCGCGGCGACACCGTTCCTGATGCTGATCGCCTCGAACTTGCCGGGCACCGACACCGTCCTGCCGGTCCGCATGTCGATCAGCAGCCCGGGATCCTTGCTCCCCTCCCGCGGATCGAAGATCACGTGGCGGCCGTCGTCGGAGAGCACGAGCATGGAGCCCGCGCCGATCCGCTCCTCCTTCACTTTCACGGGGGAGGTCATCTCGGAGCCGCTCACCAGGTCGCGGACCACGTGGGCCTGGGCCTGGCGACTGTAGTAGGCGATCATGCGCCCGTCCCGGCTGATCGCTGTGGGTGCGTACCACTCCTTGGTGGTGCGGGCGAGTGCCTGCGGCATCCGGTAGGTCGTGCCGGCGCGGGTGACCACCCGCCACTCGACGACGCTGCAGTCGGGAGGTTGCCGCCGATCGGACCCGATCTTGCATGGCGTCCGGTACGCGTGGCTGAGCGGCCCCACCTTGCCGCCGGGCAGGTCGGTAACCGGCTTCTCCGCACCGCGCGGCGTGGCCGTGCTGTCCCCGCGCGACCACGGCAGCGCCACGGCCGCCGTCGCCGCGCCGAGCACCGCGACCGCCGCGACGGCGGCCAGCGCCAGGGTGGCGCGCCGCCTGCGCCGGTGGCCGGCGATGGCCAGGTCGGCCAGGTTCACCAGGGGGGCCTCGTCGGCGATACCGTCCAGCACCTCGTACAGCCTCGTCATCGGGCCACCTCCCTGAGCTCGGGATCGGACAGCAGGTGCGCCAGCTCGGGCGCGAGGGCGCGCAGGCGGGCCAGCGCGTGATGGACCTGGCTCTTGACGGTGCCCACCGAGCAGCCGAGGACCTCGGCCGCCTGCGTCTCGGTGAGGTCCTCCCAGAAGCGCAGCACGATCACCGCGCGCTGCTTGGGCGTCAGCTTGGCCAGCGCCTGGCGCAGCACGATCCGGTCGAGCGCGGCCTCGTCGTAGGACGCCCCGCGTTCCGGCGGGTCGGCGCTCGGTAACTCGGGACGCGGCCGGCGCCACCAGGAGATGTACTGGTTGATCAGGGCCTTGCGCACGTACGCCTCCGGATTGCCGTCCCTGGACAGCTTGGGCCACTGCCCCACCACCTTGATGAGGACGCTCTGCAGCAGGTCCTCGGCGAGGTGGGCGTCTCCCGTGAGCAGGTAGGCGGCCCGCATCAGCGCCTGCTGGCGGGCGAGCACGAACTCGCGGAAGCCGTCGTGATGATTCAATGTGATCTCCTCCCGCCCGTTCCCAACGCACCCCGCGGCCCGAATGGTTGTAGCCCTTTCCCGGTTCCCCTCGCCGCCCGCCTTCTTCGCACCGCCCGCTTCCGCACGGATTCTTCGCGCCGCCCGCCTTCTTCACGGACTTCTCGCGGACTCATCGCGGGCTCTTCACGGGCTCATCGCGGGCTCATCGCGAACTCATCGCGGGCTCATCGCGGGCTCATCGCGGGCTCATCGCGGGCTCATCGCGGGCTCATCGCGAGCTCACCGCGGCGGGACCGCCCCGCCGCTCCTCGGTGACCACCGTGCGGCACGGGTCGACGGGGTCGCCGGGGTCGGCGCGAGGCCTATGAGCGACGCGCTCCGGGGCCGGCGCGGGACTCGCGAGCGACGCGCTCCGGGTTCGTTCGAGGGAGGCCCGGCAATGCCAGGCCGTCCAGCCTCCCGCGCCCTTTCCGCGGGCGCGGCCGGAAGTTCGGTTACCGGCCCGTAACCCCGGCTGGAGTCTCAGCCTGTGGACTCACCCCAGGCGATCTCTCAGAACCATCCCCAAAAGCGCACAAAAGCTGATATATCTGACATTCCGCTGGTGACGTAAGGAGTCCGTGGGGTCCGTGATGCTCTCGAGGTCACCTCATCGACCACGGGCGCACCATGTGCAAACTCCCTCAGTCTTGTAACGGTTGTACCGTTCCAAGATACTTGGCCACGGTTGGCCCAGTAATGTCCTGACCCATCAGCTAAGGGGTCTTTCCCCATGGGCATGTTCGGACGATTCGCCCAGGAGGATCAGTGGCGTCAGTTTTCGAGTGGTTTGATGCTGCCTATGAATGGATCGTCCGCTCCAGCGCCAACGGATCCTGGCGGGACCTGATCCCCCTGGGTCTGGCCGGCCTGCTCGTCTGGGGCCTGTGGGTCTACCGGGTGGTGCTGTCCCGGCTGGCCAAGCCGATCGTGAACGGTTACCGGACCACGGTCTCCGTGGTCGTCCCCTCCTACCGGGAGGACGCCGAGATCCTGGTGCGCTGCCTGGAGAGCTGGCTGGCCCAGGATCCGCAGGAAGTCATCATCGTGGTGGACGTCGCGGACACCGAGTGCCACGCCAAGCTCAGCGAGGTGACGGACCCCCGGCTGCGCGTCCTGATCTTCGAGCACTCGGGCAAGCGCTCCGCGCTCGGGGTGGGCATCCGGGCGGCCGAGGGCGAGGTCGTGGTCTTCGCCGACTCCGACACCTGGTGGCAGCCCGGCCTGCTGGACGCCGTGCAGATGCCCTTCGAGGACCCCGCGGTCGGCGGCGTGGGCACCCAGCAGAACGTGTTCCAGCGGACCAGCAGCGTCTGGCGGCGCATCGCGGACTGGCTGGTCAACCTGCGCTACTACGACTACGTACCGGCGATGGGCAGCAGGGGCGGGGTGGCCTGCCTGTCCGGCCGGACCGCCGCCTACCGGCGTGAGGCCATCCTCCCGGTCCTCCCCCACCTGGAGAACGAGTTCTTCCTCGGCCGCCGGTGCATCGCCGGCGACGACGGCCGGCTCACCTGGCTGGTCCTCGCCTCCGGGTACAAGACCGTGCACCAGTCCTCGGCCCGCGCCATCTCGATGTTCCCCGACTCCTTCCGCGCCTTCGTCAAGCAGCGCGTCCGGTGGAGCCGCAACTCCTACCGCTGCTACCTGACCGCGCTGTGGAAGGGGTGGTTGTGGAAGACCCCGCTGGTCACCAAGGTGACCGTGCTGCAGATCCTGCTCACCCCGGTGACCATGGGCGTCACGCTCGCCTACCTGTTCTTCAGCAGGCTTGAGCTCACCCCGATGGGCATCGGGCTCGCCGTCGGCTGGCTGCTCCTCGGCCGGGGCGTCCGCGGCTGGTCCCACCTGCGCCGCCACCCCTCGGAGATCCTGCTGCTCCCGCTGCTCTGCCTGGTGGTCATCATGATCGCGCTGCCGATCAAGCTGTACGCGTTCCTGACGATGAACAAGCAGGGCTGGCTCACCCGTACCTCCGACCAGGTGGGCGGAGCGGGGCAGAGCGCCGCCACGCTCAAGGGGCTGGTCTGAGATGGCGCGCTCCGCCCCCGTCCTGCTGGGCGCCGCGATGCTGGCGCTCGGGCTGGCGGCCGGTCCGGCGGCCGCCCTCTCGTCCCCCCAGCCGCCGAACGACTCCGAGGTCGTCTCGAATCCCAACCCGTCCCCGACGGGCAGCGGTGCTCCGGACGACAACCCGTTCCTGAACACCCCGGAGCCCGAGGAGGAGGAAGAGGAGGAGCCCCCCGCCGAGGAGGAGCAGCCTCCGCCGAGGAACACCCCTCCCCCGAAACCCAGCCGGACGCCGACCGCCAAGCCGACCTCGACGGCCGCCCCGACCCGGACGGCCAGGCCGGTCACGAGAGACGGTTCGCAACCGACCACCGGCCCGGCCCCGACGGCGAGCCCGACCACGGAGGAGTCCCCGGCCCTGATCGAAGACGCGATCATGGCGAACGACGCGATCCTGAAGGCCGGCACCCTCACGGCGGGCGACGCCGAGGCGCAGGCGACCCTGGTGGACGTCGAGGACCAGCGGATCATCCAGACCCGCGCCGCGCTCACGGCCATGTTGCAGACCGGCGGCATCGCGGCCGCCCAGCGCAAGCAGCCCCAGGTCTTCGTGTCGGCGCACGGCAGGACGCTGGTGCTGCCCGCGCGCAACACCGAGGCCCCGTACACCCTCAAGGACCTCGCGGCCGTCGAGAAGGGCCGGTACCTGCGGCGGCTGAAGGACGGCTCCTACCTGCTCGGCGTCCAGATCTTCGTGGCCGACGGGGCGCGCCTGCAGTTGCGCGGCCCGCTGACGCTGCGGATGGGCAGCCTGCCCGGTTCGTTCAGCTCGATCATCGCGTTCGGCGGCGACATCGAGATCAAGGGCACCGCCAAGAGGCCGGTGCGGATCACCAGCTGGGACGTACGCACCCAGAAGCCGGACCTGACCACGACCGACGGCCGCGCCTACATCCGGGCGGTCGGCGGCGAGTTCGAGATGACCTACGCACAGGTCTCCCACCTGGGATTCTGGAGCGGCCGCACCGGGGGCATCGCGCTCACCGGCACCGAGCGCCCGGCCAGCGTCTACCGGCACCGGACGAAGGACCAGCGCCACCAGGACAAGCAGGAACGGCTGGCGAACACCAGGCGGGGCGACCGGGGCGGGAGCAACTTCGGCGACGTGGAGACCATCCCGATCGGCCCCGGCACCGCCTCGCACGTGCTCGCCGACGAGCTGGTGTCCGGATCGATCAAGAACAGCGTCATCACCGGCGACGCCTACGGGGTCTTCGTCTCCGGCTCGAACCAGACGCAGATCATCAACAACAAGATCAGAAACAGCCTGGTGCACGGCGTGTTCATGCACCGGTTCGCCAAGAACGCGACGATCGAGGCGACCGAGGTGACCGGCAGCGGCGGCGACGGCTTCGTGCTGTCACGGGCGACCGAGAAGGTGAAGGTCGTCGACTGCCTGGCCGCGCGGAACAAGCGCAACGGCTTCACGCTCAACGGGCGGGCGCTCGCGAGCGGCCCGTCCGCGAGCGGCGAGTCGCTCGCCGTCTACGGCGACAGCTCGGTCAGCAACAGCACCGCCCGCGACAACGGGAGGTACGGCGTCGAGGTGCTCGGCGGCAGCCGGCTGGCCGTGCAGACCAGCGAGATCATCGGCGGTGACATGGGCATCGTGGTACGCGAGGGCGCCAGCGGCGTCCAGATCTCCGGCAACAGGCTGACCGACCAGCGCCGCCAGGCGATCGCGCTGCGCGACGGGGCGACCGGCGCCCACGTGGCGGGCAACACGATCACCGGGACCGTGACCGGGATCTACCTGCGCAACTCCGCCGGAATGGTCGTCGGAAACAAGATCACGACCAAGTCGAACCCCAAGGCCCACGGGATCACCGTGGTCGGCGACGCCACCGGCTCCGAGATCACCCGCAACACCGTCGTCGGCTCGGGGACGAGCGCGATCAGCGTCGCGCGGGCCGCCGACACGGTGAACAAGCACAACAACGACGAGGACCGGTGGAACGACACGTCGTCGTTCTGGGTCAAGGCCAAGCGCTACGTCAAGCCCATGAACGTGATCTGGGCCGGGGTCATCCTCCTGGTGGTCGTGTCGGCGATCCGCTCCCGCGGCGTCACCGACCGGCGGCAGGGCCGCGGCGAGATCCGTAACCCCTACGAGCAGCAGCGCCTGCTCGCCGAGGGGCGGTTCGTGCGGCTGCGCCACGCCGCCCCGCCCCCGCCGGATCCCTTCGAGTCCGTCGCCGCCGTACATCCCTCGTGGCAACTGCAGCCGGCGCCCGCCGACGAGGATCCCTCGCGGCGAGTGCGTCCGGCGGCGTCGCACGCCGACTCGGCCCCCGTGGGAGGCAGGGGATGAGCCAGTCGCCCAAGCGAAGAGGCCGCACCCTCCTCATGGTCCTGGTCCTGGTCCTGTCCGCGACCGGCACCTGGGCGTACCTCTCCTACTTCGATCGCTCCGTCCCGGTCCCGGGCGTCAACGAGGTGGCCCCGGCGGAGGCCCAGCAGCAGTCGACCCTGGCCGACCAGGAAGACCTGCGGATCATGCAGACCCGCGCGACGCTGTCCTCGGCGCTGGCCCGGGGCGGGCCCGCCGCCGCGCGGTCCCGCGTGCCGCACATCTCCAGCTCGGCCAACGGCCAGACGCTCGTGCTGCCGCAGCGCCGCGACCCGTACCGGATCGCCGACCTGGAGCGCCTCGGCCAGGAGTACTTCCAGAAGCAGTCGGACGGCTCCTACGTGCTCGGCATCAACCTGTTCGCCGGTCCGGGGGCCAAGGTGGTGCTCCAGAACGCGACCGGCCCGCTGGTGATCCGGATGCGCAGCGACCCCGGCGCCTTCGTCTCGATCGTGAGCTTCGGCGCGAACATCCGGATCAACGGCTCGGCGCGCAACCCGGTGCGGATAACGAGCTGGGACGCGCACGCGAGGACGGCCGACACCAAGGTCTCCGACGGGCGCGCCTACCTGCGCGTGGTCGGCGGGGAGCTCAAGATGAGCCACGCGCTGGTGGAGCACCTCGGATTCTGGAGCGGCCCGACCGGCGGGCTGGCGCTCACCGGCAGCGACCGGCCGATCCGGACCGCGGACCTGGTGACCACCCCTGCCACCTCCACCACCACCGGCACCGCCACCGGCACCACCCCCGGCGTCCCGCGGCCGTCGCTCACCCCGAAACCGAAGCCGAAGCCGACCGGCTCCCAGCAGCGGGCGCTCCTGCCCAACGGCCTCCTCGTGCCGAGCAGGGGCGGCAACAACGAGATCGAGATCACCAACGGGGCGGGCCGGGGCAGGGTCGCCTACCGGCTGCCCGAGGCCAACCTGGTCACCGGCGACATCACCGACACCAAGATCAACGGTAACGCGTACGGGATCTTCATCACCGCCTCCAACGAGACCCGGATCATCGACGTCTCGGTCACCGGGAGCCTGGTCCACGGGGTGTTGCTGCACCGGTTCGCGCGCAACGCCACCATCGAGAACACCACCGTGACCGGCAGCAGGGGTGACGGTTTCGTCCTGTCCAGGGGCACGCAGAACGTCACGATCAACGGCTCGGAGGCCACGCGCAACGAGGGCAACGGCTTCACCATCAGCGGCCTGCCGCTGGCCCGGGGGCCGTCGGCGTCCGGGGAGTCGCTGCGCAGCTTCGGCGGCAGCTCGGTGACCAGCAGCACGGCGCGGGACAACGGCCGCTACGGCGTGGAGATCCAGGGTGGCGACAAGCTCGTCGTACAGACCACCGAGGTGATCGGCGGGGAGATGGGCATCGTGGTGAGCCAGGACGCCACCGGGGTCCAGCTCTCCGGCAACCGTCTCACCGGCCAGCGCAGCCAGGGAATCGCGCTCCGCGACGGGGTGCGGGGGGCCAGGATCAGCGGCAACATCGTCCGGGACACCCAGACCGCGATCTACCTCCGCAACTCCGAGGCCACCGTCTCCGCCAACACCGTCGAGTCCGCCTCGCTGCACGCGATCTCACTCCTCGGCACGGCCCAGGGCACCAAGGTCACCGAGAACACCCTGGGCGGCGCGGGCCGCAGCGCGCTCGACACGGGCCGGGCGAAGGGAACCACGACCGTCACGCAGAACGACACCACCGGCTGGCAGGACACCGCCGGCTTCTGGACGACGGTCAAGCGGATCGCCAAGCCGATGAACCTGATCTGGCTGGGCGTGATCTCCCTGATCGTCGTCTCGGCGCTCCGGGCGCTGCGCGGCGACGGCCCGCGGGTCGGCAACCGGTTCGTTCATCCGTACGAGAAGCAGACACTGATGGAAGAGCGACCGGCCCGGCTCCTGAAGCCCGCCACCGCCCAGCCACCAGCGGAGAGGAGCTGAGCGATGCGCGTGACCATCGACATCGACAGGAAGACCGTGGTCGGGATGGTGGCCGGGGCGGTCATCACGGTGATCGTCGTGGTGCTGCTGCGCGGACTGTTCGGCGGCGGGGAGGAGTCGGCCACCCCGATCGAGGACATCCGGCCGAAGAGCGCCGACGCGCCGGCCTCACGGTCGCTGGAGGAGTCACCGGAGCAGTCGTCGGAGCAGTCGTCGGGGTCGCAGGACGACACCTCACGAGTGGAGGATGAGGAAGACGTGGAGGAGTTCGTCGCGACGCAGGATCCGCCCGACATCGCCGTCCCCCTCGGGAAAGGGGTGATCGACTGCCCCGAGGCCACGGTGACCGTCGCGGACGCCGCCGGGCTCGCCGAGGCCCTGGAGTCGGCCGAGCCGGGCGCGGTGATCAAACTGGAGCCCGGCGTCTACAACGGCCGGTTCGTCGCGGCGGTCTCGGGGACGAAGGAAGAGCCGATCTTCATCTGCGGCCCGCCCGAGGCGATCATCGACGGCGGCGGGATCAAGAAGGGCTACGCCTTCCACCTCAACGAGGTCAGCCACGTGCGGCTGATCGGCTTCACCGTCCGCAACAGCCAGAAGGGGGTGATGGCCGACCGCACCACCAACACGATCATCCAGCAGCTGACCGTCCACCACATCGGGGACGAGGCGATCCATCTGCGCAACTTCAGCACCGACAACACCGTCCAGTACTGCATGATCTACGCGACCGGCATGCGCCGGGAGAAGTTCGGCGAGGGCGTCTACCTCGGCACCGCGGAGAGCAACTGGGCGTCCTACTCCGGCGGGAAGATGGACCGCAGCGATCGCAACACCGTACGCGGCAACGTCATCCGGGCCACCGCCGAGGCGATCGACATCAAGGAAGGCACCTCCGGCGGGCACATCGTCGGCAACATCTTCGACGGTTCCAACCTCGGCGGCTCCAAGCACAACGACTCCTGGGTCGACGTCAAGGGCAACGGCTACCTCATCGAAGGCAACACCGGCAGCAAGACCAACGCGGACGGCTTCCAGACCCACAAGATCGTGAACGGCTGGGGCACCGGCAACGTGTTCCGGGCGAACATCATCGATCTTGGTAATTCAGGTGGATTCGGCATCAACGACACGGCCGGCGGAAACAAGATCGCCTGTGACAACAAGGTCACCGGCGGCAGCCTCTCCAAGGCCGATGGCTGCTCCTGAACGCGAGCCCTGGACAAGTAGATAGGAAGACGGATATGGGCGAAGCCGAGCTCCCCCGATTGACAGTGATCGGAACCGGCTATCTCGGGGCGACACACGCGGTTTGCATGGCGTCACTGGGCTACGACGTGGTCGGCCTCGACGTGGACAGCAGAAAGATCGAAAGGCTGCAGGCCGGGGAGGTGCCGTTCTTCGAGCCCGGCCTGCCCGAGCTGCTGAGCAAGGCCCTGGAGTCGGGCAAGCTCCGGTTCACCACCTCCTACGAGGAGGCCGCCGAGCACGGCGACATCCACTTCGTCTGCGTCGGCACCCCCCAGCAGCCGGGCTCGGACGCCTGCGACCTGACCTACGTCGACGCCGCCATCAGCAACCTGGCGCCCCACCTGACCCGGCGCTGCCTGGTCGTCGGCAAGTCGACCGTCCCGGTGAACACCGCCGCCCGCCTGACCGGACTGCTGCACGAGCTGGCCCCGGCGGGAGAGGAGGTGGAGCTGGCCTGGAACCCGGAGTTCCTGCGGGAGGGCTTCGCGGTCGATGACACGCTCAAGCCCGACCGGCTCGTGTTCGGCGTCGGCTCGGAGTGGGCGCGCGAGCGGCTGTCCGCGGCGTTCCGGCCGATCCTCGACCTCGGCACCCCGGTGGTGGTCACCGACCTGGCCACCGCGGAGCTGGTCAAGGTGGCCGCCAACTCGTTCCTGGCCACCAAGATCTCCTACATCAACGCGATGGCCGAGGTCTGCGAGGCCACCGGCGCCGACGTCCGCGACCTGGCCAAGGCCCTCGCCTACGACGACCGCATCGGCGGCCGTTTCCTCCAGCCGGGCCTGGGCTTCGGCGGCGGCTGCCTGCCCAAGGACATCCGCGCCTTCGCGCACCGGGCGGAGGAGATCGGCGTCGGCCAGGCCGTGTCCTTCCTCCGTGAGGTCGACGCGATCAACCGGCGCCGCCGTTCCCGGACCATCGACCTGGTCAGGGAACTGCTCGGCGGCCAGCTCGACGGCAAGCGGATCGCCTGCCTGGGCGCGGCCTTCAAGCCCAACTCCGACGACATCAGGGACGCCCCGGCACTGGACGTGGCCCGGACCATGCACGGGCTGGGCGCCAACGTCCGGGTGTACGACCCGGCCGCGCTGGACAACGCGCGCCGTACCTATCCGGAACTCAGGTACGGCACGAGCGCGCTGGACGTGGCCCAGGACGCGGACGTGGTCGTCCTGCTCACCGAGTGGGCCGAGTTCCGGGAGATCGAGCCCTCGGCGCTGGCGCAGGTGGTCAAGCACACCAGGATCGTGGACGGCCGGCACGCGCTCGACGCGGACACCTGGCGCGCGGCGGGCTGGGAGTACCGCGCGCTGGGCAGTCCCTGACCCGTCACCTGCGAACGCGGCCGTACGACCGGGCCACCGAGCAGCTCCGGGTGACCGGGCGGCCGGCCTGCGCGGATCCGTCCGCACACCACGAAAGACCCCGCCGAGGCGACGCCGGGCGGGGTCTTTCGTGGTCGTGAACGGCTTCGAGTCACCGTGGAAGGCAGTGGGAAACGCGCCGGACGGAGAGCCGGCTCCCAACGCCCGGACCATGACGGGCGGAACGGCGAGGTGAAGCCGGCTCCCAACACCCGGACCATGACAGGTGGCCCACCGGCCCAGGGGCAGTCGGCGAATCCGGCACCGGACAGAACGGTGAGATGAAGCCGGCTCCCAACACCCGGACCGTGACGGGCGTCCCACCGGCCCGCGGCCAGTCGGCGAATCCGGCACCGGACGAAACAACGTGGTGAAACCGGCCCTCAACGCCCGGACCGTGACGGCAGGCCCTGCCTCGCGACGACGGCCGCCACGTGCTCGCTGTTGAGGAGGCGGCCCGCCTGGGCGAAAATCTGCTCGGGGTCGTCGACCGAGGGATAGATCCACATCGTGTTGACGTTCTGCTTCATGACCTTGGCCTCCGGGCCGGTCGCCACGACCGTGCGCTCCCACCCCTCGGTGAGAACGGCACCGGCGGACCCCAGGTCCAGGGCGTTGCTGTAGGGATCGAAGGCGAAGGGCAGGAGAGCGGTCCCGAGCAGCCCGGCCGCCACGTTGTGCCCGGCGCACTTCCCCATCGGCTGGGCGTGCTGGCAGCTCTGGATCGTGTGGTGCCCGTCCTCCACGGCGGCCACCGCGGTGTCGCCGGCCGCGTACACATCGGGCACCCCGATCACCCGCATGTACGCGTCGACGCTCAGCCGTCCCAGCCGGTCACGCTCCCCCGGGATCTGTGCGGTGAGGGGGCTCGCGGTCATGCCGGCCGTCCATATGACGGTCGCCGCGGGGATGGTCTCGCCGTCCGAGAGCACGACCTCCCTGGGGGTGGCCGACGACACTGTACGTCCCAGACGTCGTTCGATCCCCAGCTCGTCGATCGCGCCGTCGATGTGCGGGCGCGGCCCGGGGCCGAGCTCCGGGCCGAGGACCTCGGCGCGGTCGACAAGCACGATCCGTACCGCCTCACCGGCGTCCCGCGTGCCGGCGATGGCCCGTAGCCGCTCACCCAGGACGGTGGCGATCTCCAGCCCGGTGAAGCCCGCGCCCACGACGACGGCCGTGTACCGGCCCTCGGAGGGCTTCCGCCGGGGCAGCCGCCGCAGGTGGTCGTCGAGCGCGACCGCCGCGGGCAGGGTGTCGATGTCGAAGACGTTCTCCGCGCCGGGGAAGGCGGGGCGTACCAGCCGGCTGCCGGCCGCCAGCACGAGCCTGTCGTAGGACAGGGTCAGCTCGGTGCCGTCCCGCTCGACGGCACGGACGGTGTGGGCCTCGGTGTCGACACCGGTCACGGTCGCCGTGAGGCGGCGCACGCCGATCGGGCCGAGGACGCGATCCAGGGGCACTCGCATGGTCTCCGGCGCCTCTTCGTACAGGCGTGGGCGGATGACCATGTCGTCGCCGCCGCTGACCAGGGTCACCCGCAGCTCCTCGCCGGCGCTTCCGGCCTCACGCGCGACGCGAGCGGCTCCCGCCGCGCTCCACACGCCGGCGAAGCCACCACCGATGACCAGGATGTCCTTCACGGTTCCTCCTTCTTGAACGGTGAGCTCGAACGGTGAGCGCGAAGGTCGCCGCCGGGCGTCGGGGCGGGATCCGCCACGGCCGCCGGGACAGGTTCCCGGCTCGTGGACCGTGACCCGCGCCGTTCAACCCGGACATTACATATCCTGGATATTCAGTGTCAAGATTTGCTCGTACGATGCCCACGGCCGGGTGAGCAGGGGAAACGGCCTCGGCCCACTCCCCGAACCCAGTCCAGGACATGTAATGTCCACATCATGAGAATGGCCAAGGGCGTCGAGTGGGCCCTGCACACGCTCCTCAACCTGGACATGATCGGTGGAGGCCCCGTGGGCAGCGGCCAGCTCGCCGAGGCCCACGGACTGCCGGCCCCCTACCTGATCAAGCAGTTGCAGCAGCTCTCCAGGGCGGGGCTCCTGACCTCCGTTCCCGGTCCCCGCGGAGGCTTCCGCCTTGCCAGGCCCCTCGGCGAGATCACACTCCTCGACGTGGTCGAGGCCATCGAGGGCGACACGCGCCTCTTTCACTGCGAGGAGATCCGCTGCTGCGGCAAGATCGGCGAGCTCTCACCGCCCCCCGAGGACCCGTGCCCCGTCAAGATGGCCATGCGCCGCGCGGAACAGGCGCTGCACCAGGCCCTGGCCGCCCAGACCCTCGCGGACATCCGCGCGGAGCTGGACCAGACCCCCGCCATCGGGCGCGTCATACGGTCCGCCTTCAACTGACCGCACGGTGCCGGGCGTCCAGTCACGAAAGGCTCCGTACGCGGGAGACTCCTTCGTACACGGGAGACTCCTTCGTACACGGGAGGCTTCGTACACGGGAGCGACGCCACAGATCGCGTCCACGAAGGCCGGCGCGCCGATTTTCCGGGCGGCAAACCCCGGGCGACGAGCGTGACGCCGCGAGACGAGAGGCCGTCCTCCCCCCTCAGACCCGCCCGCTCAGCGGTACATCCCCTCCGCGTAGGAGGGCCCGTAGTAGCGCTCCAGCTCCTCGATCGAGTCCTCCGGCCGCTCCAGCGCCTGGGCGATGCGCGCCCGCGAGGGCAGAGCCCCCGGGTTCCAGCTCTCCGGGCGCCACAGTTCCGAGCGGAGGAACGCCTTGGCGCAGTGGTGGAAGATCTGCTCGATCTCGACCACGATCGCGAACCGCGGCCGGTGCCCCTTGACCACCATCCGGTCGAAGAAGGGGGCCTCGCGCACCAGGCGCGCCCTGCCGTTGACGCGCAGCGTGTCGCCGCGGCCGGGGACGAAGTAGATCAGCCCGACGTGCGGGTTGCGCAGGATGTTGTGGAACCCGTCCGCCCTGCGGTTGCCCGGCCGTTCGGGAATCGCGATCGTGGAGTCGTCCAGGACCAGCGTGAATCCGGGCGGGTCGCCCTTGGGTGAGACGTCACAGCTGCCGTCGGCGCCCGAGGTCGCGACGAGACAGAACGGCGAGGCGGCCAGCCAGGCCCGGTCCAGCTCGTGCAGGGTCTTCCGTTCCTTCGCGATCACCGCCGGCGTGGGGGTGCCGAGCAGCTCTCGCAACTCGTCGGCGGAGTCGATCGATTCCCAGTCCTCGGCCCCCATGTTCCCCCTTGATCAAGAAAGCACGGAAGGCCTATTTTATCGCTTCTGCCCATATTTTTAAGAGCGGCTGACCCGCACGGCGACGCCCCGGGCGCGGGAGCAGGACGAGCGCCGCGGCGGTGATTCCGGCGATCGACGCGCCCGTACGGTCACTCCCCGGCCGGTGGGACCGAGGTCTCCCCCCGGTCGAAAGTGATCACGATGTACCTGCCGTTGGCGTAGCTGACCACGGGCCGCTGGAGCGCGTCCCCCACGCCACGGGCGACCCTCTGCCACAACTCCACCATCTCCGGGGTGTCGGCGGTTATCCGGAACCGCCCGTCGGCGAGGAGACTCCGGGCGACCAGCGGGACGAAGTTCGCCTCGGCCCGCGCCTTCTCCTCCGCGTCGAGAGGGGTACGCCGGGGCGCGAGCCGCGCGTCGAGAGGGTGGGTCATCGCTGATCTCCTTACGATCGCCGGCCTCCCAGCATGCCATCGGCGCCGTCCGCGAACCACACGCGGAGCCACGAGGTCAGTCCGGCCAGGTCCCCTCGGAGCAGAGCACCCGGGCGGCCTCGTGGGGTTCGGCGTCGCGGACGCGGTGGTGCCCGTGATCCGTGCCGAGCACCGTCACGATGCCCGAGGCGAGGACACGGCGGCCGTGGGCGTCGCGGACGTGCACGATCCTGCCCGTCAGAAGGTTGCCGTCCTCCGGTTCGCCGTCGGCGGTCTCCCGCTCCCAGCGCCACATCCGGCAGGTGCCGCCCGTCTCCTTGGCCCGGAGGTCAAGCTTCTCGTCGGGGATGAGGAAGGTCGGCGCGTGATCGGGGTTCAACGCCCCGGAGACCGGGTCCTCACCGAACGACTCCGGTTGGCGAAGCGCGTCGTACAGTCCCGCCGCGATCGGCTTGGCCACCCACCGCGCGCTCCCTCCCGAGGGCCGGAACCTGTCCGGCCGCATGGCCGCCCACTGCCCGGCCGTCGTGACGGGAACGGGCACCTCGCGAGGCTCCATTGGCTGCGCGAGTCCGGCCGGTTCCCTCGGCTTCATGTGGACGAGCGGGTCGAAGACATCGCGGATCGGCCAGAACCGGAACAACCACCGGGTGACGTCCGGGTCGTTGACGTGCACGGCCAGGCCGTACTCGAAGAGGGGAGGACCGACCAGGAATTCACGGCCGCTGTCATCCATCACCCCCATCTGGACCACTCCGGTCTCGGCCGTGAAGTCCGACCGCTCGATCGGCCTCCAGGAGGACCCCGGATCCGGCGGTTCGGCGTCCCACGCCTCAAGGCGGAGGGTCGCGGTGTAGTAGCGAGCCTCCGACTCGTCGTCGCGAAACTCCGGGCAGTCGGTGCCACCGTAGAGACAGATCCGGCCGTACTGCACGTAGAGCTCGTCGTCGAGGTGGCGGAGCAGACGGGCCACTGGTCTCCTTCGCGTCGTCGGGATGTCCGGAGGCAGCATGCCCCACGGCACTGACAGAGCTCCGTCCACGCGGGCGACCCCAGCCGTCAACCCGGTGATCACCTCCGGTCGTGGCACCAGACGTGTCGGAGGGCTTCCGCGACCTTCTCGGTCCCCTCCTCCGACGGTCCGGGCGTGGTGCCGGGTGATCATACCCGCGTTCGACCGACCGGGACGAGGGACCGCCGCCATGACACCACCGAGTTCCGGAAACCTGGGCACGTGTTCGGCACGATCCCCCGTGGACGCCCGATGAGTACCCTGCCTCTGTGTGCACATACGCGATGGTCATCTACAAGGTTCACTACGTGTGCATCGCGTGCCGCCAGAGCCACAAGCTGCCCTGGGACGGCGCGGAGCACCTCTGCACGCGCTGCCGGGCACCGATGCTCCTCGCCGGCCATGACTTCGCCGCACCGCGCAAGACCAGAGATCGCCACTGGACGGCAGTCGAGGCCGTCCTGAGGGCGGGCCTCCACTACGAGGGGTTCGAGGCCTGCGGCTGCGCCCGGAACCCGCAGTACCGCCCCCGTACGGGCGCGCAGGTCCGGGTACGACGCAGAGCCGCGGCACGCGAAGGACTGACCGAAGCCGAAGCACTCGCGCTATGTGACCCCGCCGATGCGCGACGCGCCCCGCGGATGGTCAGCCTCTGATCGTCGGACTGAGAGCGGAGCGGCAGTCGGTGACTCCGTAATGCGGTGGCCCGCGGCTACGGGTCGTGGCACGGTGAGCGGGATGAAGATCATTCCATGTACGTTCCGCGGCGGTCGCGCCCACAGGCCGCCGGACGTAACCGGCACGTGAAGTACGTCGATCTCAACACGTCGATGACGACACCCGGTGGTGCCGTCCACGGTGTCGTCAGTCCGCTCGCATACCTGGAGCGGCTTACCGAGTTCGCCGACGCGCTGCCGCCGGGCGCTCGTGCTTTCGCGGCAGATCCTCTGCACCACGACTTCCACGGCCCCCTATGCGTGAAGGACCTCAACCTGGGCGAATTCAAGGCGCCCGGCGACCCGGCCGGCACGCAGAAGGCCACGATCGTCTTCGACATCGACACCAAGCGCTTCTGGGACCTCTACGTGGAAACCATACGCAACCAGTGAAATTTGGGTACGGGGGTACTCAGGCGCCGGACCAGCCCACGACGAACGATGCTCTTCTGGCAGCACTCCAGGGGAGGGCATCATGGGCTTGAGAACGAAGGCTGGTCTGTCATTCGCGGCGATGCTGGCGCTTTTCCTGGCCTCCATACCGCTCATCGCCACTCCCGCGGCGGCGGCGCCCCCCGGCATTAAGATCATCTTTGAGATCGAGTACCTCTTCCAGGTCGAGGACCCGGACAGCGGAGGGGTGGGCGACGGCGACTACTTCCCCAGGGTGAAGATCGCCGATGGCCCGCTGGTGACGGGTCCCCGCATCGAGGACGACGAGTTCGAGCCCCGCGGCCTGCCCGAGGCGCCCGGCGGCTGGACCTTCACCTACGAGAACTGGCCCGGCGACAAGCCCACCGTGGACATCACGGTCGCGGTGTGGGATTACGACAGCGATTTCAACACCAACTCCGACCGGATGGACATCAGCCCCAACAACGAGGACTGGGAGCTGAACCTCACCTACGACCTGCGTTCGGGCACACTCTCGGGCGACCAGCTCGTCTTCGGCACCCCGTGCGTCCGGTCCGACGGCCAGACGGCCAAGGGCAGGTCCTGCATCCAGGGCGACGGCGACCATGGCATTCCCCGCAACAACGACGGCCGGATCACCAGGATCGGTATCACCGCCGGCGCCGAGATGCCGGACACCGACCTCGACGGCATCCCGGACCTCATCGAGCTGTCCGGCATCAGGAACGCGGCCGGTGACGTGCTCGTCGATCTGCCCGCGCTCGGCGCCGATCCGTGCCGCAAGACGGTCATCCTGCAACTCGACTACATGGAGGACGCCGCCCCCGCCACCAGGCACTCGCACGAGCCCAAGGCGGGCGCGATCACCCTGGTCAAGAACGCCCTGGAGGACGCGCCCATCGCGGCCACGAGTCCCTGCCCCTACCCGGGGACGCGTCAGGACGGCATCGACTTCATCTACCGGGAGGGCGCGCAACTGGCCGAACAGGCCCAGCTGGGCCTGAACACCAATGACTTCCGCAACGCGCGCACCGCCAACTTCCCGGCCGAGCTCGCCCCCTACGCGCACTACGGGATCTTCGCGCACCGCCTGCTGAACGCCGTCGGAACCTCCGGCCAGTGCTGCGAACCCGTCCGTGACAACAACAAGGACTTCATCGTCACTCTCGGCGACTGGCGGACCATGTGCGTGGCCGACTTCACCGCCGACTACGGCGGCGACGGCATGCTGCAGACGACCGCGGCCGGAGACGACGTCACCACCGGAACCCAGATCCACGTCGGCGACAACCGCAGGTGCGACACCACCAGCGCCCACACGACGGACGTGCAGGTGCTCACCCAGGGCACGGGCGATGTCGACGCCAACGTCGGCACCGACCAGGACCAGGCCGGCACCATCCTGCACGAGCTCTTCCACGCCATGGCCCTGCGGCACGGCGGCGACGAGAACGTCAACAACAAGCCCAACTACCTCAGCGTCATGAACTACTTCTTCCAGACGGGCATCCCCAACAGCGCGCCGCCGCTGCTGGTCGACGAGTTCCGCGACTGGAGGGTGGGCGCAGTGCGGCTGGACCTGTCCGACGGCGGGCTGCCCCAGCTGGTCGAAGGCGGGCTGAACGAGACAGCGGGCATCAGCGACGGCACGGACTGGACGTTCTGGTGGGCCCCCAACGTCGCCAACCCGGGCGGCGACCCCGTGATCCGAGCCGGCGCCGGCAACGGGCCGCTCAACTGGAACGACAACCGCACGGTCGGCACCAACGTCCCGATCATCGACACGACGAACCAGCCGGTGAACATCAATGACGCGGGCGGCTTGACCACGCTCACGGACCACAACGACTGGCCCGCGATCAGGTTCAGGGCACAGTCCCCCGACCGCGTCGGCTGGGCCTGCAGCGCCTGGCCCGCGGGCGCGCCCACCTGCGGAGGCGCCGGGGGCGACATGGAGCCGGAACTGACCTTCGACACCGCGATCCGGCAGGAGATGTCCTTCTTCAACCTCTACAACCCCGACCTGGCCATCGAGAAGACCGTCGACAAGGCCGACGCCGAGCCCGGCGAGACCCTCACCTATCAGGTCAGGCTGGACAACATCGGCACAGGCGCAGCGACCCAGACAAGCGTGAAGGACACCCCGCCGACCGGCGACGTCCAGACGCGTCAGGTCGGACAGCTCGGCGCGGGCGGCACGAAGACCGAGGCGTTCACCTATGAGATCCCCTGCGACACCGAGGACGCGAAGGTCCTGACCAACAAGGCCGAGGTGACCGCGAAGGACCTCGCCGGTGGAGCCGAGGCCAACACGGCGAACAACTCCGCGACCGCCTCGACCAAGGTCCACGCGCCCAAGCTCACCCTGGACAAGCGCGCGACCGCCACGGTCAACGCGGGCCAGGCGATCACGGTCGACCTGAAGGTCGCCAACGCCGGCAGCGGCAAGGCCACCGGCGTCGTCCTGACCGACACGCTCCCCAAGGAGGTCTACTACAGCCAGGCCCTCGACCAGGGCACGGGCCCCAGGCCGACCGGGGTCACCCGCAACGCCGACGGGACGACGACGCTGACGTGGTCGCTGGGCGAGCTGGCCGCGAGCGGCGACCGGTCGGTGCAGTTCACGGCCAGGCCCAGCCTGCTGTTCGTCGCCGGGGACAAGCTGACCGACCACGCCTCCGTGGCGTACGGCAACGCCAACGGCTGCACCTACGAGCCGGTGGCCGCGTCGGCCACCACGACGATCGCCGAGGTCACGCCGACCCGTAACCCGCGCTCGCACGGCTACTGGAAGACCCACCCCGAGGCCCGCACAGCCGAGTTGCTGGCCCGGGTCCAGGCCACCTACCAGCAGTTCGACAGCTCCGCGAACGGGGCGCTCGAAAACACCGAGGCCGCCGCGGTGCTCTCGGCCGGCGGTCCACAACCTGGTCCCGCCAGGTTCCAGCTGCTGGCGACTCTGTTCGACCTGGCCGCGCGACAGATCAACGCCTCGACGAAGATCGACAGCAAGCTCACCCGCGCACTCGGGACGACCACGGTCGGACAGGCCGTCCGGTACGGCTTCGCCACGCTGAACCTGCCGGTCAACAGCTCGACGGCCCAGCGCTACGCCGACACCACCGCCCTGCTCGACGAGATCGTCAACAACAAGAGCGAGGTCTACTAGGCCTGTTTCAGAAGTGGATCATATGAATGATCCACTTCTGAAACGATCTACGGGTGAGCCGCAGGGATCTGACCGCCGCACAGTGGGCGGCCCTGGAGCCGTTGCTGCCGGTCGGCGAGAAGCCGGGCAGGCCACCTGGGATCCGGTGGCGCACGCACACCGGTGCCCCGTGGCGGGAGGTGCCCGCCCGTTATGGCGAGTGGGAGACGGTGTACGGGTTGTTCCGACGCTGGCAGCGGGACGGCACCTGGACGCGGATCTTGAAGGACCTACGGGCCGGAGCGGACGCCGAGGGTCTGATCACCTGGGACGTGAGCGTGGATTCCACGATCACCCGCGCGCACCGGCACGCCGCCGGTGCGCGTAAAAGGGGGATCTGCAGGTAGAGCCACCCGGTGGCGTCGCTGTCGAACCCGCCGATCACGGGCTGGGCCGCTCCCGGGGCGTGCTGACCACCAAGCTGCACCTGGCGTCGAGCAGGGCCAGAAGCTGTTGTCGCTGATCATCGCCGCTGGTCAACGTGAAGACTTTCCGCAGTTCCAGCAAGCGCGCCGTCCGGTACGAGGCTACCGTGACCATCGCCGCCATCAACGAGTGGCTGTGATCAACTTACGAAACAGGCCCTAGCTAGGCGTCGCGCCAAGCATCTGTGACGCAGGAAGCCTCGAAGTGCCACCAACCGTCTTCCTCGCCACGTGTCAGTAGCGTCTTTATCCGGCCGAGTTCTGCGCGGGCCGGCACGTTGAAGGCGACCAGCGGCAGTTCCTCGCTGAAGACCTCTCCCCCCAGGCCGAACGGCGCCAACCGTTCGTGCACGGCCTCGGCACTTGCTCCCAGTGGACCACTGGGAGCAGGCAGGACCCGGACGGTGCAGTTTCCCGACGCTTCCACGCGCTCCGTGGCCCAGTGAAGACCGTCGGCATTGGTAAGGAACCGCACGACATCTCCCTCGGCCACCCCCTCCTGCAGGAAGGGGATGTTCTCCACACGTGCGGTGTCCTCGCTGATCCGCGTGGCCCAGATCCCCTCGGTGCTGTAGGGAAGCCAGCCTTCTCGCGGCACGAACCGGAACCAGACCTTGATCCGGTTGTTCTCGGCGCTGTCGTGCTCCGGCGAAGTCATGGAGGCCATGACCGACATGATCGCGCACTTTCCTTGAGCACCGAGCACTGCTAAACCGCCCGAGAGAGTAGGCCGGATGCTCAGCCATGCCCGCGAAAGGCAACTTCATGTGCCGGCCGGCTCTGACCTCGCTCAGCGATCAGGAAGCCCAGAGATGTCGGTGGGTTCGAGCGCCACTGTGGGGCTTGCGAACAGCTGAGGAGGTCGCTATGCGCGGCTGATGATTTGTGGCCACGTCCATACGACTGCCGAGCAGAGGAGGCTGGAAGTCCTCTACGTGCCTGTATGGCTTCCACATGACCAGCAGCGCGAAGGCCAGGAGGAGCGCGAGACTCTGGATCAGCACGATTTCCTTACGGCGATGCTTCCAGGCGACCGCGGCGGTGAGCGCCAGAATCACGACCACGGCTGCCAGCAGCGGGTACGCGACAGTGTTGCGAACCTGCATCTCCGCCAACCACTCCGCATAGGTCGGGTCTCCTCCGGCACAAAAGACGCTGTCCCCATCGCAGAGAACTCCGCGGTACCGGACACGCTCCAAGATCCAATCAACCGCGACAAAAAGCACCCCGTCTCCCAGCAAGACGGCAACAGTGATCATGGCCCGTCTGAACATCGGGCTCGTCTCCACCTGCTGGTCGGTCATTCGTAGATCGTATGAGTTATCTGTCGAGAAGTGCCCTGTTAATCGATTCTCCAGTGGCGTCTGCACACATCGGTACCAATTTCAGCCTGTCACCCGCACCGTGGCTTCCGGGCTGCGCGCCGGTGCCAAGCGGCCCCGGACGGTCGTCGCATGACCACCCCGCCCATCGACACGAGAGCCGAACCCATGAACCAGATCGAACCCGTCAGCCACGGCGCGATGTTGCTTGACGCGCTGTTGGCCGCCCTGACCCGCTACGTGATCCTGCCCACCCCGCAGGCCGCGGATGCGGTGGCGTTGTGGATCGCCGCCAGCCACGCCCAACCCGCCTGGGCACACGCCCCCCGCCTGGTGATCCGCGCCCCGTAGACGCCCGTTGACGACCATGGACAGCCGGACATACGAGAACAGCCCCCGCACCGCGTTTTCGCTGGTGAGAGGGCTGTTTCTGCTGGTGTGGCAGGTGCAGGACTTGAACCTGCGTAGGCTGAGCCGACGGTTTTACAGGACGTGACCGTTGCTTACGCTTCATGGCCACTGACCTGCGATGACGCTTCCTTCCGCAGTGGCGACCACCTTGATCATTGCACGCATATTGCACGTCAAGGCAAACGCTTCCTGAGATCCATCCAGCGTCCGATCTGTGTCCGCGCCGGTCCCGTCGTCAACCGATCGGCGACCAACTCCATGGGCTTGATCAGGTTCTTGCAGGTACGCAGAGCGTGCATCTCATGCCGCGGTCGCGCGGTCCAGTCCGTCGCCCACTCATGTGCCTGCTCCAGGCTCAACGGCAGAGCCTCCAGAACGTCTGCGGCCAGCCGATCCGCACTCCACAACGGATCACCGTTGGGCCCGAGGTCGGCGATGAGCAACGCCCGGAGGTTGAAGCGCCGCGCGTTCACGTCCTGCGTGGGGCAGCCGGACCGTTCGAGCCCGTCGAGTGCGGCGAAGGCGACCCGCGCCCAGATCCGTCGCTCTTCTCCTCGATCGCGCTCCTGCGCGTAGAACAGGTTGGCCTGATACACGCTCAGCCACTGGTTGACACGGTCCTCGGCGAACTCGGCACCACCACCGCTCCCCATGCCGTCATCTCCTGCTCTACTGTCCGGCCTCCGGCAGGGGAGGTGGCGCGTAGTACCCCGGGCCGGCGACCAGGACGTTGTCGAAACAGGTGTAGCGCTCGCGCTCTTCCTCGTCGGCGTCCTGGTCCGGAACGAGGGGGCGTCCCAGGCCGATCGACAATTCCGGGACGGTACAGCTGTAGCCGTCCTCCTCGATCTCGAAGCGCTCCCGCAAGACATCCACCACCCGCTCGGCCGGCACGGAGAACACGTCCATGCCCAGCAAGAGCACCTGAGCCCTGGGCAGGGTGTCGAAATCACGGAAAATCTCCACGGTCTGAACGACTCCGGTGGAACCGCAGTGGACGACGGCGTCGATGCCGGCCTCTCCGCCGCTGATCCTCCAGTCAAGCGGCAGCGCCCCCGGATACGGCGCGTACTTCACGGGCTCACCCCAGGCACGCAACGCCTCCCCGGCTTCCACCCGAGGGGAGCCAAGCAGAACCGGCCCGACCGATCCCAACGGGGTGATCTGAATCACCAACGGCCTCACGTCCAAGCCTCCTCAGGTCACACAACACATAGAGCGATCCTCTCTCGCCGGGGAAGAGGTGGCCACAAGGGTGCACAGCTCCACTAGCGGTTTTCAAGAGGGCTGCGTTCCGAGTGGCGACATGCCTTCCCACCAGGACGAAAGCACCTCATGTGCCTTTGAGCACCAAAGATCATCCCGCACCTATCCCACGAGCACCCTAACTGCTCTGGCCTGTTCAACTCAGTTCGTGGTTACCTGCCCAGACGGCTCTCAAGGTGGTTTCCAGCTACCCGATGGATCGTCTAGTCACCAGAAAGCTCACCGAATCCCTTGTCTCTCTGGCAAGCTAAGGATCTAATTGGAGCACTAATGTGCCCAACCTAGATGGGCTATACATTAATAGATCGAGAGTGATCCATATGGAGAACCCGCCCCGGCTATACAATCATTCAGCCAGCGAATTGGACATACTAGAGACATATGGCAGCTACGAGGCTGCCGCAGAGGCTACCTTCGCCAACATAGTAGACACCGATTCGCCGAGCAGCGATATCTCTGGAGGCGAATTCTACGAGGGCGAAGAGCGGAGAAATTCAGATCGCCCTAAATCAATCCCATGGGAAATATACGAGGAATGGCTATCCAAGGAATGGCATAAACTTCTGCGATCAAGTCCACCCGAGAGTCTTGTTCAAGAATTTCTTGAGCAACACCCCTCACTGCTCCCTGGCGCCGCCGATGATGTCGGACGTGGACATCATGGCTCATGCTGGGATGCCGTCATCACCCAACCTCGCCTTAAAGGACTAGGGAGAGATCGCATTCCAGACTTTATGTGGGTCCGGAGTGATACAGCAACAGTTTATGTGTTATGCATCGAGATTGAGGCTCCAGGAAAACCTTGGTTCACTTCTGGCGGTCAATCTTCCGCAGAGCTAACTCAAGCTCTCGATCAACTCCTCGAATGGAAAGTCTGGTTTTCGAGTGCCGAGAACATGCTGGCATTCCGTCATGCATACATACCGGCCGAACTTGGCTATCGGCGAATCGAGACGCAATTCCTGCTCATATACGGACGTGACTCGGAGTTCCGGCCGGGAACTAGCAGACATGAACGACCGGACTATCTTCGGAGGAAGCGGGACTTCATACCGCGGGACTCAGAGTTCTTTTACACCTTTGATCAGCTACGCCCTGAACGGGATGCGCAGCATTGCTCGACCATATCCGGCATGCAATCCGAATTCACAATGGTCCACATGCCTCCAACCATACAAACAGGAAGGTCAACTAAGACCCTAGCATCAGAGATAGTTGAAATAGGACCCGCCCTAGAATCCATCCCTCTAATTAGCGAAGATCGAAAAAAATACCTAATAGAGCGATGGGGCTATTGGCGCAATCAAGCTCTAAGAGGCGAGTCTACGAGCTCCGGGTTCGTTTGGGCTGGAGGGTTCTTCTCTGAGTAGGGAAGGCTGGTGAACTCCAGCCCTGTTCAGCTATCACCCACTCACAGGCGACCGTGAGATTTATATCGGATGATTTTTATTAGTCTCACAGTAGACGCCCTTTAGTCATCATTGCATGTATCTCCGCAATATCAGTTGGGATACTGTCTTCACCCCGCCTGCGAACGATGCCTATAAATGCTCCTTCGACTTTACCCTCTACGATTGCACCTTTCACCAGGAAAGGCTTGAGATGCTCAGGCTGGGGGGGTACATCGACAACAACGATGTACCCATCACCGTGTTTGTCCTGATACGGGAAATTTGCGACACGCAGGCCATCTATTCTCGGATAGACAACTTTGTCTAGAATTTTTCTACGCTGATCTTCTGGAATAACCTTTGCAATAGGGTGAATTTTTCCAATCTTTGCGCCTTTGCCGTCTTTCTTCTCACCTACACCTAGAACGAGCAGGCCGCCTTCTTCTGAGTTGGCAAACCTTGCTACATCCTGCCCAAATTCAATTTCTCCCCTCGAACCACTCATATAGTCTCTACTCTTTACATCTATCCACAGGCTCTCATATTGGTGCAGCTTAGCCAAATTCCCTGTAATTAGAGCCGCGATCGTAAGTTCTGCATCTAGATGCCTTAGTTCGAGTCGCCGTGTGGCAGAGAAAAAATCTTTGCCATGCTGCCAGAGCTGCTTGATAGTCAACCCTCGCAATGAGGGCGCGTCCAGTTCGGCAACCCATGCATCGTCAAGCAACTCGTCGCGGCCGAGCGCTGTCAATCTCATCCCTCGACGCTCCGCCCACGACTTCAAGGTCACCAAGAAATCGCGATTCGTTAGACCGTCTGGACAAATAACTTGGCCCAATAGGACATGTATTTGAATACTTCCATTCCGCATCAGGCGAATGCGAACGGGGTCTCTTGGCACAAATTCGCAGTCTGGATCCCAACTATCTTCTGGCCAATCTGTAAAGACTATCGTTTCAAGGGCTGGATACAGAATTTTTTTCGCTGCATCCCATCCTCGCTTTACCGGAGAGGTGCTGCGATCGCAGCCTTCGGGTTCGATTAATGCTCGATGCAGTCGGAGAAGCTCCGATCGAAGAGAAGAAGCTGACGCTTCGGCAATGACTGGAAAGTATGCCAGGAAGTTAGTTTTCCCCTCACGAGGGACACTGCCAACATTTCCGACCTTAAGTCGAGAAATCTTTCTTTGATATCTCACTCGTTCAGGCATATAGAAGCCCGCCTAACTAGAATATGAATTCCGCTCCCTTGGCTGTACAACCAAGGGGTCGGTATGATTCCTGTGCTTAGCCAGTGAACCAGGCTGGCTACGAAAAATTGGTGGAGACTGGGTGCACTCTATCGAGAGCTCGATGTATGGAACTAGCTACCGACAACCATTCGATTACTTCATCGAGCATAAAGTTCGGGTCGGCTGGCTTGTGTGCTCGTGGGTTACGTGCGGCCCGAAAGAGCGCCATCCCTAGATGCATGTAGCCATCCTGCTCGCTTATTTCTGACTTGGTGATGCCTGCGTTAAGAGCGATTATCCTCTTCTTTCCCAGGGTCTCTGCCACAAGGGAGGCTCCATCATCGTCAAGGCCGCTCAGTTGACGCAGGCGGGCTCCAACGCTCTTGCAAGCTTCTTCTACAGCATCGTCACCATGACCGCTCTTGAGACGCGCTAGAGCATTAGCTTTGATCGCAGGATGGAGATGCGAAAGACGCCCTTCAATGTCCCCCTGCATGAATGAAGCACCAGGAGTTCGCGGGTATGAGATAGCTTGAAGGATAAACTCCTGCAGCTTGCGAACTAGGTCTTCACAAGCTCGCTTTGAGGGTCCGGCGGCGTATACCCACGACGTTGATTTAGGACTTTTGGCCAAAGTTATCGCGAGATATATACCATCATCGTCGTCCGGGTCTTCCGCTTCCGATCGAGCTATATCGACCTTCGCTACATCTCGATGGTCATCACCCAAGCCGATTTTCGCATCGATTAACGACCCGTAGCGGCCATAGAGATTCCGTGGGCCTTCAACGGTTATTTGTATTTCCGAACTTGGCCAATGGCTAGTGACCCTCTCAACCTCTTTAATGATTTCCTGAATTAGTGACCAGTTTTGGTTATGCCCGTGAGGAAGAAGTGCGCTGGCGGTGTAATCTGATCTTGCCATAATATTCTTCACTACTCCAAGAGTTACTGTCAGAAATTTGATTCCTGAAGGGCTATTGTTGCAGTACTTCGGATGACTTGTCATGGTATTGAGGGATCACAAGGTGTTCATGCGCCCTGGCGACATACGCCCTGGCTCGCTAGGGACCGTAACCACATTGTTCGGTGAGCCGTGCTGAGGAACGAAGCGCGGATCGTCGATCGCCCCCGGCCATCTATGGCGGCCAGCCCTGCTGTGGCGATCGTAAGGGCTGTATCTGTGCGGCGGCGCGGCAACCCGGTCAGAGCGTTCGGTTCGTGCGGCGGGACCGGTGTACGGCGCCCGGCCCGGTATCCCGCCGCCGTCCGGGACCGGCCCCCAGGCCGCACGCCCGGACGGCGGGCGGGCGGAGGGCCGGAGGTACGGCGGCGCGCCGCGCCGCCGCTTGATACCTCACAAGAACAATTCGGCAACTCGACGACGTGCGGTCGAGCACCTGACTCACCAGCGCCGGCAACAGGGTCCTGACTCGACTGCCCATAGACGCGGGTCGACAGGGTTGCCTATATGAAGACATGGCCAAACAACCCCACCTCAGTGACAAGGCGTCGGCTTCACGGCTTCAGTCAGCCGCCGACCGTAGTGGCGACCCAGATCTGAAGGCAGCTTCTCAACGCATGCAGTCGGTCGCTGATAAACGAGCGCACCATCAGCGCCAGCAACGCAGCCGGTGATCCCTGGTCAACGCCAAAGAGGTTCGTGTCGACAAGGCCCTCTTAGCCTGATTGTCGGGTTTCTATCGTTTTTTCTGCTTCTTCTGCCAGGCCCACGGAGCGGGCCTGCTTCCTTGTGGTGCTTCAGGGTGAACGAACTCCTCGCCCCTGGTGTCCAAGCCACATGAGAGACAAGACCCGGCCCCTTCGTTGCCGGGCACCAAATCATCCGAACTGCAGGACGCACAC
The DNA here is from genome assembly GCF_042888905.1 of Streptosporangium sp. NPDC002721. Classification (NCBI taxonomy): domain Bacteria; kingdom Bacillati; phylum Actinomycetota; class Actinomycetes; order Streptosporangiales; family Streptosporangiaceae; genus Streptosporangium; species Streptosporangium sp. NPDC002721. The sequence continues at coordinate 10,493 of NZ_JBIAQI010000027.1, read as the reverse complement.
ACGATCTCCGTCATGCCTCCCAATAGAGGCACCCTCGTCGGATCTTGTCCATACGAAGCATCCAGCTTCACAGAGCAACGTGGACGATCTCTGTCCGCTTCTACCCGTGTACGACAGGGGTCTTGGCCGGTAACTTCGCTGTGTGGCTACCAACGAAGAGCGGTCGCGGTGGATCGTGCACGGGGAACGGCTCATCTATGACAACCGGTGGATCCGGCTGGGGCTCGTTGACGTGGCGATCCCGGACGGGGAACGGTTCGAGCACCACGCGGTGCATCTGGATCGGGCGGCGATCGCCGTGGTGGTCGACGAGCAGAACAGAGTACTGATGATGTGGCGGCACCGGTTCCTATTCGACCGATGGGGCTGGGAGTTGCCCGGCGGCCTGGTCGACGCCGGCGAGGACGCGATCACGACGGCTGCTCGTGAGGTGGAAGAGGAGACGGGGTATCGGCCTAAGGAGATCGAGCCTTTGATCACCTACCAGCCGATGGCGGGCATGGTCGACTCTGAGCACAGCCTGTTCCTGGTGCGGGGTGCTGATCTGGTCGGGAGTCCGACCGGGGAGATCGAGGCGGATCTCATCGAGTGGGTGCCGATGGCGGAGATCCCGGCGATGATCGCCCGCGGTGACATCTGGACGTCGGGGACGTTGATCGGTCTGTTCGCGGCGCGGGATCGGCTCAGCGCAACGAGCGGCTGACGGCTCGGGCGAGTTCCTCGACGCGTCGGCGTTGCCGGCTGGATCCGGTCATGGTCGCGAGGTGCTGGGCGCGTTGGATGTGGGGTTGGGCGGCGTCAGGCTCTCCGCGGGCGAGAAGGGCGTGACCCAGGTCGCAGCGGACGCCGGATTCGGCGCGGTTGTAGGTGCCGTCCATCCCGGCCAGCGCTGAGCGCAAATCTTCGACGGTTCCCGGATCGCCGAAGCGCACCAGGCAACTCCCCCGCCAGCGGGCCAGGTGGTGGGCGTTGACTGACAGGTAAGGCATGTCGGGGTCGGCGTCACCCTCGGGTAGAAGTGCGGCGGCCTGTTCCAAAGCGGTGCGGCAGGTCGTCTCGTCGCCGAGAATCGCGGCGCCTTCGGCTTCGGCCGCGGACATCCAGGTGCGTAGTCGGGCGGGGATGCGGTCGCGGTAGGTGGCGTGGATGTACTGGAGGAGTTCGGTGCCTTCGGCTGGGCGGCCGAGTTCCATCAGGACGTATGCCTGCTCACCGGAGACGTAGGCGATGAGGGCGGGATCGTCGGCTTCGCGGGCGGCGGCTTTGGCATGCTCGTAGTGGTTCCAGGCGTCGTTGAGCGCTCCGGTGTGAATCGCCTGCCATCCGGCCAGTGAAGCGGTCTCGGCCAGGACGTGGGCGAGTTGGGCGCGGATGCCGGGGCGTACGGCGTGGCGGTGGGCGTGTTCAACGTGGGAGATCTGGGCGCGCATCTTGTCGGCGATGGCGATGCCGCCGAGTCGGCGGTCCATGAGGCGCAGGTTGTTGGTGTCGGTGGTGAGGATCATGACCATGGTGGGGTCGATGGCGGCGGCTGCTTCGATCCGGGCGGTCAGTTCCTCGCTCTGCTCCTGGTGGTGGTCGCCGTAGTTCCCAGTTGGGGATGCGGTGTCGAGGGGGGCCAGGCCGAAGAGCATGCGGGCGTGGTCGGGCAGGCCGAGGCCGGTGGCGATGCGCTCGTAGACGTCCAGTTCGGTGATGTGGGACTGGTTGTGGCTGATCCGGCTGACGCGTCCCTGGGACAGGCCGGTTGCCGCACCGATGTCCACTTGGCTGGCGCCTGCGTACTTCGCGGCGAGTTTGAAAAGTCCTGCTACGTCGCGATTTTTGAGGATTTCTCTGCTGTCTTCGCGGTCCCATACTTCTGCTGAGATCTTGATCGGTTCGAAAGCGCTCCCGTGCATTCCGCCCTCCGGCTGTCGGTTCCCGAGGTGGTGCGTCGCTACATGTCGAGACCCTATATGCCTTGGTGGAATATACGCGTGGGATAGGGCTGAGAAGTTCTTCCATCGATCCTTTCCGGTATGACAACACCGGTTAAGTGCGATGAATGCGATGGGCGCGGCTGGAAGATCGTCACGCGGCGGGGACATGTCGCGACCTCGTTTCTGGGAGGTGCGGTTTCCTCGCAGGAGGACTGCCTGTACTGCGACGGCCCCGAGCCCATTGTCGAGATGTTCGAGTGGGAGGTCTTCACCTCCGAGGGCGTCGACCGGCTCGGGCCGTGCGGCACCAGCTCGGGGCAGGCGACCTCGATGGACGAGCTGCGCAAGGCGCTGCGCAGGATGGATCCGCAACCGGCGCTGTGGGGGCGGATCACACGGCGGGTCTATGACTTCGGCATGGCGCCGGGTGACTGGTCACGCCAGGTGATCTTTCACGCCACCGTGGACCTGGCTGGTTCGGTGCGTTTCGAGCGGCGGGAATCGTGAGCGAGGAGTTTTCTCGACGGGGAGCGTCATGTCTGTCCGAGCATCTCGTTCCGGCCGCTCCGGGTTGCATGCCTTTGGCCTGGCATAGGTCGCGGCGTTTCGGGCGGGTTCGGGTGGTGGCCTGGACCTGTCATGAGCATCGGGTGACGTTTTACGAATTGTGCGATGCGGGCGGGTTGTCGTTCATTCGTAAGACGGTTCAGGACAAAGGAAAGGTGACCGTGTTTCACAGTGACGCGTGGTCGCCTGCTCAGGCGCGGGTGGTGTGGATCAGAGTTCTGGCAGGGTTGGCCCGATAGCTGTTTCCTACTGTCGCGGGTCCTGACAGGACTGCTCTTAGCCGGTACTGTACTTGTGCAGACAAGTGGAAGAGTGATCGGGCGGTTAAGATGAGCAAGGACTTCGCTCCTCCGAAGTACGCCCAGGTGATGGGCACGATTCAGGAGCGCATCGAGGCAGGGCAATACGCGGCTGGTGACATGCTGCCCTCGGAGACGCAGCTCGTCAGAGAGTTCGGCGTAGGTCGCACGACGGTGGTTCGGGCGCTTCAGACGCTGGCCATGCAAGGCTGGATCGAGCGTGAGCACGGCCGCGGTTCGTTCGTGAAGGGCCGCCCTGAGAGTGCCGTCGATCGCATTCGGCCGGGGCTGGCGGTGGCCGAGCAGGCCGAGAACGGTGACATGGTCACCGACGTCGCCCGTGTTCCGGCTCCTCGCCACATCGCCCGCCTTCTCGGTGTTGAAGACAAGACCCCAGTTATCTCGCGTCGACGAGTGGCCAAACAGGGTAGTCGGCTGTCTGCGGTGGAAACCCTGTGGTTCCCGTTGGAGATTGCATTGGGCACCGACGTCGACAAGCCCGAACCGCTCGCGCGCGGGGTGCGCCATCACCTCCAGGCGGTAAAGCATCTGCGCTTCGATCACGTCACCGAGCGGCTGACCGCGCGCAACCCCACCAAGGAAGAGGCCGAGCTGCTCGGCTCTTCAAAGCCCGTCATGGGTGTACTGGCCAGCGTGCATGATGCTGCCGGGGCCGTGCTACTGGTGATGAGCGTGGCGCTCCCCGGTGACCTTCACGAACTCCAGGACGTCTACCCGGTGAGCTAGTTAGGCGTCGTGCCAGGTATCTGTGACGCAGGAAGCCTCGAAGTGCCACCAACCGTCTTCCTCGCCACGCGTCAGCAGCGCCTTTATCCGGCTGAGTTCTGCGGCAGCCGGCACGTTGAAGGCAACCAGCGGCAGCTCCTTACTGAAGACCTCTCCCGTCAGGCCGAACGGTGCCAACCGCTTGTGCACGGCCTCGGCGCTTGCCCCAAGTGGACCGCTGGGAACGGGCAGGACCCGAACGGTGCAGTTTCCCGACGCCTCCACGCGATCCGTGGACCAGTGGAGACCATCGGCATTGGTAAGAAACCGCACGACATCTCCCTCGGCCACCCCCTCCTGCAGGAAGGGGACGTTCTCCAGGCGCGCGGTGTCCTCGCTGATCCGCGTGGCCCAGAGCCCCTCGGTGTCGTAGGGAAGCCAACCTTCTCGCGGCACGAACCGGAACCAGACCTTGATCCGGTTGTTCTCGGCGGTGTTGTGCTCCGGCGAAGTCATGGAGGCCATGACCGAATGATCGCGCATTCTCCTTGAGCACCGAGCACCGTTAGGACGCCCGAGGGGCAGGCCAGCACGCCTGGCCATCCTCTTTCCGCCGATCTACTCATTCACTTGTGCGGACGAGTTGCTGTAGGCTACTCTCAACTCAATCGGACAAGTGGACGACCGAACATGGATCGTCCAAGTGAAAGGAACACCCGACATGGCCATCCAAGGCCCCATCCCCGTCCACTTCGGACAGGTCTTCCCGCACGGCTGCTTCATCGTCGGCGAGGTCGAGCAGGTCAAGGACTTCGACGCCTCGTCCAAGGGCCGCACCGTCTACGCCAAGGACAAGAACACCGGAGAGCTGGTCTGGCAGGTCGCGGTCATGGACGCCGACCCCACCGTGAAGGCCGGCCAGAAGACGGTCTCGGTCAAGATTCTCTCCCCCACCCAGCCGACCGTTCCGGCCGCGCTGCCGGGCCTGCCGTTCGTGCCGGTGGAGTTCGACGGCATGACCGCCACCGCCTACGTCAACCAGAACACCGGACGCCTGGCCTGGTCCATCCGGGCAACCACGATGCGTCCTTCCCGCACCGCTGCGGCTCCCACTCGGCAGAGTGCTCCGGCGCCGGTCAAGGAGACAGCCGGTAAGGACGTGGCGGCGTGAGCGAGCACAAGCCCTACACCTACGTCACCGCGTCGATTCACGAGGGCGTCACCCGATTCGATGTCTCGTTCTGCACCTCGGAGATGTCGGCCAAGGCGTTCGGGGGCGACGGTGAGCGACCGTTCCTGACCCTGTCCAGCACCGAGGCACACATGACGGTCACCACCACGGGCGGCGGGCCGGTCACCGAGCAGGACGTGACCCTCGCGCGGGAGATCTTCACCGCTTCCGCGCGCTACCTGGCCGACTGCGAGCGCCGCCACCTCGACCAGTCGACCGGTCTCACCGACAAGACCACCCCGCCCGACGAAGTCGCGGCCTGACACGTAAGCGGGGCCGCCAGAAGCGCCAACTTCCGGCGGCCCCTCGGTTCTCCCTCTCACGCGAATTCAAGGAAGGCCCCCAGCCTAATGTTCAAGAAACTGCCCGGCGACGAGGCACAGAACCTCGTCTCCACTACCCCCGATACCGCCGTCGTCTTCCGCCCGGCCGTTCTTCGCACCCCAGCGATCGTCACCATTGTGATCTTCGCATGGCGATTGCTGGCCGGTGCCCTGCGGCTGCTGTGGCGCCACCCCATCGCCTCGGCCGTCGTGCTCACCCCCGGAGTGGTCACCTACGCCTGTGGCTGGCGTTGGGGTCTTGGCCTCGTCACCGTGACCCCTCTCAGCCTCACCGCCTGGTTCTTCCTCGCTCGTCCCTCGTTCCTTCGCCTGCTGGGCTGGCGTCTGTTGGCCTGGTGGCGGCTGGTGTGGGTCTACCGGCGGCACTGGCAACCGGTAATGATCATCTCCGGGCTCGGACGACACTTACGCGGCCGGGACTACCTGCCTCGCGTCGTCCGCGTCACCTGCACCTCGTGGGCCGACGTGGTCACGGTGCGGATGCTCACCGGACAGGCGGTCAAGGACTGGGCCGACCGCACCGAGCACCTCGCCCACGGGTTCGGTGCCCGCTCCTGCCGGGTCTCCATCGCGCGCTCGGGTCGGTTGCTGCTCGTCTTCCCTCGCCGTGATCCCCTCGCCACTCCGCTCCCGGCCATACCGGTCCCGGATGAGGCATCGGTAGGGCCGGTGGAGGTCGGCAAGTGTGAGGACGGCAATCCCTGGCTCCTGAAGGTCCACGGGACTCACGTCCTGGTCGCCGGAGCCACCGGGGCGGGCAAGGGCTCGGTCATCTGGTCGGCGATCCGCGGCCTACTACCCGCCACGCATGCGGGCCTGGCACAGGTCTGGGCGCTGGATCCCAAACGGATGGAGCTGTCCTACGGGCGCGACCTGTTCGGCGAACGCTACGCCGCAAGCCCGGCCGACTGCGCCGATCTCCTCGAAGCAGCGGTGAAGATCATGCAGGAACGGGCCGACCGCTACGCCGGACTCCAGCGCTCCCACACCCCCACCGTCGATGACCCGTTCGTCCTGGTGGTGGTCGACGAAGTGGCGTTCCTGACCGCCTACCAATCCGACAAGGGCCTCAAGCTCCGCATCTCCGCCGCCCTGGCCACCCTCACCACCCAGGGGCGCGCGGTCGGCTTCGGTGTCCTGGCCGCTCTCCAGGACCCGCGCAAAGAGGTCATGAACATCCGCAACCTGTTCCCCGACAAGATCGCCCTCCGCCTCGACGAGTCCGAACAGGTCGACATGGTCCTCGGCGACGGCGCACGCGACAGGGGAGCGCTGGCCGATCACATCTCCCCGATCCCCCAGCAGGGCGCCGGTATCGGCTACGTCCGGCTGGAGACCTCACCCGATCCGATCCGGGTCCGCGCCGCCTACGTCTCCGACAGCGACATCCGCGCGATGGCCATGGAGGTGACCGCGTGAGAGTCAGCTTCTACGGCACCGACGAGGAGATCAGCCGCCTCTGCGAGCGCCCCATCCTCGCCGCTCTGGGACCGCGCCACGCTCAGCCCGTCCTGGCCTTCGAGCTGTTCAACATCCGCGTCACCGCCGACCCGTACCAGACCATGTTCCGACTGGTGGCCGACCTGTCCGAAGTTCAGGAGAGGGGCGAGCGTGACTGAGCTGGCCTACATCCTCGACGGCCTGCGCTGCGCGGCCTGCCACGCGGTCAACACGCTGTGGCTGGACCTGATTCGCGGCCTGGTCGAGTGCCGCGAATGCGGACAGGGCGCACTCCTCGACCACGAGCAGGAGGCGGACGCGTGAGCAACCCCAACGACCGCAGCATGGCGCGCGCCGAGCGTCAAAGGATGCCGCTCGCGCTGGATGTGGCGGTGGAGATCGCCAAGCACAACGGGGTGTGCATTCGGCCGGTGGTCCTGCGTCGGCTGGACACGCGCACCGGGCTCACCGAGGACGTCAACGTGCCCTGCGGGTCCACCATGGACACCAAGTGCTCGTCGTGCGCCCGGCGCAACCGCTACCTGCGGATGGCCCAGTGCCGGGAGGGCTGGCACCTGGAGGCCGAACCTTCGATCACCCCGGATGAGCCCAACGAGGAACAGCTCTGGCTGGTGGAGTTCCGCGCGGACATGCAGGCCCAGCGCGATGCCGCGGAAAAGGCCGGCGACGACACCACCGACCTGGACGCGATCCTCGCCGGGCTGGATGCCGAGATCACCGCGGCCGGGATGCGCGGCACTCTGCTCGGCCGTACCACCGCCAAGCGCAACCGCTCGACCCGGCGACGCCAGGACGCCCCCGACCTGCCCAGGAAAGTTCGACAGAACACCACCCTGGGACGGACGTTCACCAGTTCTGACGGGATGGTCTACCGGCCGTCGCTGTTCGTCACGCTCACGCTTCCCTCCTACGGCAAGGTGCGCAACGGCGTGCCCGTCGATCCGGACGGCTACGACTACCGGCGGGCGGTCCGGGACGCGCTGCACTTCTCCAAGCTCGTCGACCGCTTCGTGCAGAACCTGCGCCGGGTTGCGGGCTATGACCTGCAGTACTTCTCTTCGGTCGAACCACAGAAGCGACTCGCGCCGCACCTGCACATGGCCATCCGGGGCACCATGCCGCGCGCCGAGGTCAAAGCGATCGCGGCGGCCACCTACCACCAGGTGTGGTGGCCCTCGGTCGACGAGATGCGCTTCGAGGGCGATCACCTGCCGGTGTGGGCCGAGCGTCCCGCGCGGGAAGACGGCACTCCCTACCTGGACGGACAGGACGGCGACTACCTCGATCCGGTCACCGGGGAAGTGCTGCCCACCTGGCGCGAAGCACTCGACCGGCTCGACGCCGACGAGGAGGCCGAACCGCTGCACGTGGTCCGCTTCGGTGACCAGGTCGACGTTCAGGGCGTCCTCGGTGGCACTCCGGATGCCGACCAGTGCATCCGCTACCTGAGCAAATACCTGACCAAGAGCCTCGGCGATACCCTCGACGCCGACAACCCGGCCCAACGTGACCACGCGGCCCGCATGGTCGAGGCGCTCCGCTACGAACCCTGCTCCCCGGCCTGCCCGAACTGGCTGCGCTACGGAGTCCAGCCCAAGAGTCCCAAGGCGGGCATGACGCCGGGCCGGTGCCGAAGCAAGGCACACAAGCCCGAGCACCTCGGCTACGCGGGCCGTCGCGTTCTGGTCTCGCGCAAGTGGTCCAACAAGACCCTGTCCGAGCACAAGCGCGACCGGCGCACCTGGGTCATGGAAGCGCTCGGCCTGGCCGACGAGCCCGTCGACCCGCACCGCTACGTCTGGAAGCCCGTCCCGGCCGGCGACGGCGACATCCCCTCCCTGGCCCTGCGACTGCTGCGCATGGTCGCCGAACGCCAGCGCTGGCGAGCAACCTTGCTGACCCTGCAAGCGGAAGCGACCGGACGAGATCTTTCGGCAACGAGGGAGGCGGCATGAAGAAGAAGAAGGACGACGACGAGCTCATGACCGTTCCGGAGATCCTCGACAAACTCGGCGGGGTCTCTGTCCGGACCCTTTACCGCTGGCGCGAGATCGGCAAGTTCCCCCGCGGCCTGCGACTCCCCAACGACGAGATCCGCCTCCACCGCAGCGAGTTCGAGGCGTGGCTCGAAACCCTCCGGGAGGCGGCGTGAACACCTCGTACGACGTCAAGTTCTTCGAGATCAGCCGGAACAAGTCGAGCAAGACGCCTTCGTACGTAGTGCGCTGGGCGGTCGCCCGGAAGCGCTCCTCGAAGACCTATCGCACCAAGGCACTCGCCGAGAGCTTCCTGTCGGACCTGCGGCAGGCGGCCAAGCAGGGCGAGGCGTTCGACATCGAGAGCGGTCTCCCTCTGTCGATGATCAAGGCCAAGGAAGCCCGGACCGTCCTTGAATTCGTCGTAGCCTTCATCCAGATGAAGTGGCCCCACGCGGCTGCCAAGAGCCGGGACAGCATGTCAGACGCGCTCGCCACGGTCCTCCCTTCGCTGACCAAGGACCGTCCTGGCCGTCCCGATGCCGAGATCATGCGGACGGCTCTCCGGAAACACCTCCTCCTCCCGGAGAGCAAGAGGGCCGAGATTTCCCCGGGGATGGCACAGGCGGCCCGCTGGCTTCAGTCTGCGTCGCTCGACCTGACCGCCCTGAACGACGCCAAGACGGTACGGCTAGCACTCGACGCGCTCGCCCTCCGCCTCGATGGCAAGGCGGCGGCTCCGAACACGATCGCCCGTAAGCGAGCCGTCTTCCATGCCGTACTGGAGTACGCGGTGGAGTTGGAGGAGCTGGACGCCAACCCGCTGCACAAGGTCACGTGGAAGCCGCCTAAGGTCACCGAGACTGTTGATCCCCGTGTGGCGGTCAACCCCCGGCAGGCTCAAGAGCTGCTCACGATGGTGACCTACGTGGGCGGGCGTGGTCGTGGCCGACGGCTTATGGCACTGTTCGCCTGCATGTACTACGCGGCGCTACGCCCGGCTGAGGCGGTCGGCCTGCGACTCCAGGACTGCCACCTTCCACTCAAAGGCTGGGGGCGGCTGACGGTCGACATCTCCCGGCCCGAGGTCAACACGCACTGGACGGACAGCGGAAACGCCCATGAGGAACGAGGGCTCAAGCACCGGGGCCGGGCCGACGTGCGTCCGGTGCCGATCCCGCCGGAGCTGGTCGCGATTCTTCGTCGGCACATCGAGGAGTACGGGACCGGCGCGGACGGGCGGATCTTCCGTAGCGAGCGTGGCGGCGTGATCGCGTCGACGGCCTATACCAAGGTATGGCAGGAGGCTCGGAAGCTGGCTTTCACCCCGGCTCAGGTGGCCTCTCCCCTGGCCCGCAGACCGTACGACCTGAGGCACGCGGCGGTCTCTCTCTGGCTCAACGCAGGTGTCTCGGCTCCCGATGTGGCGGAGCGGGCCGGGCACAGCGTGGACGTCCTGTTGCGGGTCTACGCCAAGTGCCTCGACGGCCACAAGGATCTGGCGAACAAGCGGATCGGTGACGCGCTCACCGCATGACATGCCTGCGCACGACCAGGACCTCGGAGACTCTCCGGGGTCCTTCTGCGTTTCGGGAAACCGGTTCTCAGCGCTGTGCCAGCCTGGCAGCCCGAACGGCAGCGGGAACCTCCTGGAGGTAGAGCCGGAATCCTTCCGCTTCGGGCTCGAAGCCCAGCGAGGTGTAGAGGCGGTGGGCGCCATCGACGGCATGGCGCTTGTGGGACAGGAGCTGGACCTTGTTGCACCCCGCGGATCGAGCGTCACTGAGAAGTCGCCGCATGATCGCGGTGGCCACGCCCGTACGGCGATGACCGGCGGCGACCACGACCGCTTCGACGAACGCGGTAGGGGCACGGGGCTTCCCCCATAAACGTGGACACCGATTTCAGGCGGCAGACTTCAGGCTATCTATCGTCTTCTCGTAGTCGATCGGGCTGAGCTGGCCGAG